>JBDLJY010000061.1:0-25606 GCA_039714115.1 Pseudomonadota bacterium
AAATATTTCCATAGGTAGGGGCAGGGGCAGGATGGGCAACTCCGTTAAAAATCCGATTTTTTCAAAAAATCGGATTTTTTTTGACACAGCTCTATTCATCATTAGCAGAAAAATGTTTCCAACACCCTGGATCAGTTTTAAAGGGATCGCCAGTGACGGCATACGAGAGACATTTAAGTCCTCCTCGGCAAAATTTTCCATAAAAGCAGTTTTCACAGCCTTCACTGATTTTCTCGCGGAGGGTGAGCAAAAGTTCTGAATTGTCATAGAGTTCGAGTAGGGACGTTTCTAATAAATTACCTACCCGAATAGGCATCCGTCGGCATGGGTAGAGATCTCCGTTAGCTTGAACGGTAAGTAAACTGTCTCCCGCTGTACAATGATAGGGACGTCCGCCCCCAACTAAGCGAGCGTAGCCTGGATTGAATGTAGCAAACGTAGCTTGGATTAATGTAGGGTGCGTCCTACGCACCATCTTTCTATGATCTACACCTTTACATCGGTGCGTGGGACGCACCCGGTGCTCGCTCTTGGCAAGAGCAACCTTTAGACATTGTGGACATTGACAATTTAGAAAAGAGGCTCAGTCAAAATCGCTTACAAGAGCATTTGAGTAATTTATGGTTGGATTATTTATTTGCTCATTACGATATTGAGCGCGTTTAATCAGTTATCAAAATAATGGACGAGTTTTAACAATAAAAAAAATTGCACATCGCGTAAAATCCTATTTCTTTAAGAAATAGGATTTTTTTTTGTTTGGGTTACACTTATAATATTACAAAAACACTTGACATTAATGGAGGTGATTATGGAAAAGCTGAGTATTCGTGAGGCTTCGGAGCGATTTGGGTTGTCGCGGGCGCGGCTGTATCAGTTATTGGAAAAGGGGGCAATTGTTGGCGATACTGGCAAAAAGCACTCCGATGGCACCCCTGTACGCCAGATTAAATGGTACGCCTCAGTGATTGAAGTGTTGAAAAGACACCTTGAGGCCGACTTTGCCTTGACGGGAGGTGCAGCATGAGAAAAAAACGCTACTCGCTCCGCTCCTAAAGAAACTGCCTTTTATCAGTTGTTTCGGGAAACGAAGTAACTTTCGACGTTCAATCCGCGTAGCTCCTGAACGAAACAACTGATAGCAAGCTCCGGGTGCGTCCTACGCACCATCTTTCTATGATCTACACCTTTACATCGGTGCGTGGGACGCACCCGGAGCTCGCTCCGTTAAAAATCATATTTTTTCAAAAAATCGGATTTTTTTTGACGCAGCTCTATTCATCATTAGCAGAAAAATGTTTCCAACACCCTGGATCAGTTTTAAAGGGATCGCCAGTGACGGCATACGAGAGACATTTAAGTCCTCCTCGGCAAAATTTTCCATAAAAGCAGTTTTCACAGCCTTCACTGATTTTCTCGCGGAGGGTGAGCAAAAGTTCTGAATTGTCATAGAGTTCGAGTAGGGACGTTTCTAATAAATTACCTACCCGAATAGGCATCCGTCGGCATGGGTAGAGATCTCCGTTAGCTTGAACGGTAAGTAAACTGTCTCCCGCTGTACAATGGTAGGGACGTCCGCCCACGATTAGGAATTGCAGCGCACGATGCATAGCGATTTCGGTGCGATTAAACCATCCGCCTTTTTTTGTTTGCGCCATGATCTCAAAAAATTCTTTGGTTTCATCAGGGCTCATAATGGCTTCACGCAAGTTTGCGCCACTACCGTGAGGAATTAGCCGATCCGCCCATATCCGATTCACTCGTAATCGTCTCCCTAGTCGCGCTACTTCTGGGAATTCGTGAAAATTTTGGCGATGAGCGGTAAATGATATCATGGTGGGAATATTCTGACGTCGTAGGTTTTTGATAGCGGTTATTGTTTGGGCAAGATTGCCTTTGCCACGAATGCGATCATGGGTTGCTGCTGTGCCTTCAACGCTCACTTGTACAAAGCGAGGGGCTAGTTCGCGGAGCCGTTGCGCCATTGGTGCGTCAATGAAACTGCCATTAGTGAGAATGCCAAAGCTAAATCGTTTTTTATGACTGGCAAAGATTTCTAATAAGTCGAGAAAGTCGTGCCGTGCAAAGGGTTCTCCGCCAGTGACAGTGATGTGGGCATGAAGAGGTTTACCAGCTCGCTGATTTAAGGTGGCTAGCAACTTTTTAAATTGCGCCAGCACCTTGAGCAAGTCGGCAAAACTTAATTCATCTCTTGCGTAGTTGTCTTGATAGCAGTGGGCACAGCGCAAGTTGCAACGCTCGGTGATATGCCATTGTAGCAGTAAGTTTTTGGGGGCATAAGCGGCTGAGTTTGTGTGCATAGATATTAGCCTCCGCCGCCACAACCGCCACCACAACCACCATCACCATCACAACAACCATCATTGTGACTGTCTCTAGCAAAACCATCACCGCCATTGCTTATGAACTCCATATCTGCTCTCCTCTTGTTGCGCTTCAAAAATTAGTAGCCCCTGTAGGGCTGAACATAATCCGCCGTATTGAGTTGTATCCACCAGCTATGACGGATTACTTTCTTTAGACGTGGCTTTGAAAAAAATGTGAGGGTTAATTTTTTTTCTGCGCGCATCAAAAATTCGCCGGCATAATTTAGAATCTGGGCGAGTGGTTATCGGCAACCAACCGATAATCGTGCTTTTATTTCAGGACGATCCGCACCCTGAGCGTAGGAACGATAAATAATTTGTCTATCAATAACTTATATTATTAAATATCAATAAGTTACATAGCTATTGCGGAATGTATAAAAAAAATGCTTGACACCATATTTTTATTACGTTAGTATGTGCCCAGCTTGAGAACTGGATGGGTCTCGTTATTTGTCTTCCTACAAACAAGATACCTGACATTTAATCAGGACAATACGGGATTATACCTGTCCACCTTTCTCAGCATCCTTTTCTATTTATTACCTCCCTCCTGGGCAAAGCAAAATGAATAAAGCCCCTATTATCTACCGACTTCTCAATGGCGACGCGCAGCTTTCTGATGAGCAACATGATGCCTTTTTGAGCAAAGATCGACAACTCTACGCTGCATTGTTGCGTTTGCCCAATTTATCCGCTGAAACCGCTATGGCGATTATCCAACGATTATTGGCGGTGACTGAAATGGCACCAGGGCAAGCCGTCCCAGAATCTCTACGATTACAAGAAGATCGCTTGATTGTCGAAACTCTCCCCCATTTACCCGTTGACACGGTTTTAGCCGGATTTTTAAAACTGGTTGAGCGGCGAGTGAATAATCAACGCACTTCGGGCTGGGTTCGTGCCTATATTTTTGGGGCGCCTCAGTTAGAATCTTGGGCAGTTAGTCATCGGCGCGACTTGAGAATATTAGTCCGTCACGCGCTGGGTAATCCAGTGACTTTAACTTGTCTGCATAAATTTGTCATAGAAAATCCAGATGCTAAAACAACAGCCTATCTCCAACGCTATGTATTGCGCTATGCCAAAAATGCCGCACTGGTGCGTGACGTATTCTTGTTTTTATTCGGAAAATTAAAACAAAGCCAATTTAGCTTGTTAAACGCCTACCTCACAGCACGTCAAGATATTCAGGCAGGTAAGGGTTTGCACTTTAAAGTCTTGCAAGGCATTGCAGGCACTTTTCATGCCAAGATTTCTCAACGCCGTCTCCGGCGGCTTGCCAGTCGAGATAAAGTCAAACGCGAAGTCTCTGATGAAATTGATGAATCGCTGGTTGGCTCGATTCGCCACTATTATCGTTCTGGGGAGCAGTTAAACGCTCAGGCGATTGAACAGGAAATGGCGCGTCTTCCTTATTGGGATGCTTTTGTTTATTTTATTATCGACGCTTCCGCCTCTATGCGGGGATTCGGCACCCGCGAATATAATAGCATAGCGATAGCGACGGGGATATTGAAAGTTTTTCAAAAACGTATCCGTCAAACAGCACATGCTTGGGTTGGGGGCAGCGATGATGAAAATTTTCCACAACCTATGGGCACTACTTCGATTGCCCCCGCTTTAATCGAAGTCGTTCAACAAAAACCAGACGTTATTATATTAATTTCAGATGGTTACGAAAATATTGAACAAGGTGATACGGCTGCCGTGTTTGCTGGGCTTGAGCAATTAGGCATCCAAATACCTATAGTACAGATTATCCCAGCGTTTACGGAGCGAGATAGGATTGAAAATCGTCAACTCTTGCCGACTTGTTTTCTTGAAACGGGGCAACGGGGTTTTCTGTCAACTTGGTTACGCATACGTGCCCATTTAGCCCCAGATTCTCTCGAAGCTTTGTTACGAGAGACGCTTTCAGAAGGTAGCCAACAATGAAACTCAATGTTTGGAAATCATTAAAAAAAACCAATGGCGCAACACTGACTTCTCTTGCCGACTTATTACAAGGCAGAGAAGCGGGAACGGCGGTGCGGTGGGGACATTTGGAAATGATACCTTTATTTGGCAGCGCCTGTGCGGCGGGCAGCTTTGCGCCACCCCAAAAATCTTTGCGGCTCACACAAGTCACAAATTATGGCGAGATGATCTTGGAAAATAAAGGCAACTTGCCAACCATTGTGCCGCTACATTTAGGTTATTTTCAAAATGCCGCCCAAAATCATGCTATGTGTGTTTCGGCTCTCTTGGCGGCTGGCAAGTCTAAACAATTTAAGGATGCTTGCTGCATTCAAGCGGCGCAAGGTGGCTATATCGAGGAAGCCGATGAACGTTTTATTATTTTGCCACAACCCTTGCGCGACAAGGCGCTGGCTTTGCGAGGTAAAGAGGATTATAGCAAATTATGGAAAGATATTGCTGCCTTTAATCGTCGCCTTAACTTAAAAAACCGGGGACATTTAGATGAATTAAAACGTGCCCATCAGCCAGAATTATTGCGAACGGTTTATCACTTAGAGCCTGCGCCAGGGCAAACTGGTGCGGTGTTTTTATGTAATAACACCGTTGTAGGAATTGAGCTGGCACCCGATACAGCTTTTTGGAATGATTTGCACACGCCGCTGGTGATGTACTGTTATGCGCCGCTAGGGCTTATCAATGACGTTGAAGGTACAACGCCTTGGACAGGAGAAACCTTAGTGGTGGAAAAGCTCAATAGCTTAGACGATTTGCAATCGCGTTGGTCAACCTTAGTGGCACGACGTCAGGAGAGAGTGAATCAGTGGATGGACAAATTACAGGCGTTACCAATACTGAGTTCACAAGTTGAACAACAACAGGGACAAAATCAGTTGTTAACGATTGAAATCGAGGATTTTGTTGGGCAGATGGTTTTGCAAGATCAAAAACCGGCGTATGTTTCCTTGTCTCGAAAAAGCCCTCGCTGAGTCTAACAGCTCCGGCGTTTTTTTCTGGTTCCCACGCGCCTGCGTCGCGTTGAGTACAATTGGCATTGCTCCTCTCACTCGACGCTGGCGCGTACAATCAATAAAATGATTACATAGAAAGCGCAAGTTGCTCGTTTGGTAAAGCGTATTGTCCGCGTCGTATGCGAACTAATAAGCCTTTTTTCGTTAAAACCGATAGCATTTGTCTTACGGCTCCTATTTTCCGGCCTAAGTTAGCTGCTATTTTGGCAATAACACCGCGCCCCCATGTTTTTATCTTGCTTATTTCGTCTAATAATCTCTGTCTTTTTGGAGTAATTTTTACCTTTACTTTCTTTTGTTTTTTAGTAGGCTTTCTAAAAGCGAACTCCAATTGATCGGCGTAATAGATATCTTGAAGACGTTCAGAAACGGCTTTCAATGAGCCACCTAAGACGGTTAATTCTCCATTTTATAAATATAAATAATAAGTTTTTTCCTTTGGCTCTAGTACATAAGGATGTTTATAATAACCAATGACTCCTGGCTCTTTAAAATTTTGCTGATATTCTTCAGTTAAGTTTTCATGTATAGAAAAGATTTTTTCTGACATTTTACACCTTCCAGATTTAAATGAATTTTGGAAGGCAAAATATTATCAGTTCATGTTAAGCAGGTCAAGTATTTTTTTATCTTTTATACTAAAAAAAACCTTGAATCACGGATTTGACGGATGACACGGATTAAACACCAGCGCACGAACTAACTCAAATTTTAACGGAGCAGCGCCTGCCTAGACGCTCAATGCCATTAAGTTAAGATCCATAATCAGGCTGACAGGTATCCAAAACCTGGCAGGTCGTTGTAAACTAAATAAAAAATTAACCTGACAGGTTTTTGACACCTGTCAGGTTTGTCTTAACTTAATGGCATTGGCCTAGACGCTCCGCGTCTTGCTCCGTAAGGGTTGTGAAATAATAGCACCACTATATTGCCAACACAACAATCGGAGAAATAAATATGAAAAAATTACCCCTGTGGATACGCTACTTGACTCCATTCCCGAAACAAAAACCTTGAATCGCTGATTTTACAGATTACGCAGATTGCACGGATTAAAAACTTGCTATAACCGTGATTCAAGCTGTGCTTTTTAATCCGTGCCATCCGAGCAATCCGTCAAATCCGTGATTCAAGGTTTTTCTGGTTCCCACGCGCCTGCGTGGGAACGAACTCTTTCCCTTCAAAGTCCAGTCATATTTTTCTCAGTTTTCCGAAGATCAAAAAAACCAAAACCCCCAAGGGAAAAAGCACCAAAAACCAAGGGTTAGAGCCTGACGAGCCGCAAACCCACGAAGGCCTTGCGGTCAGTCGGCGTCCCCCCGTTGCGGAACGCCGAGCGCACGTACCTCGGCAGGTCGAGCCAGTCGCCGCCACGCAGGACGATGCTATTATTGCTTGCAATCTTCTTGCTTAAACAACGCTGTTCTTTGCCACTATATTTATCTTCATACTCCGAACAAGTCCACTCCCAAACATTGCCCGCCGTATCATACAAGCCGAAAGGATTCGGCGCGAAAGAACCAACAGGTGCAGTGTATTCAAAACTATCCCCACAATAATCTTTATAACAATTAGCGTTATTAGAGCCAACATCATTACCCCACCAATATTTGGTATCAGTTCCCCCCCGCGCAGCATATTCCCATTCTGCTTCTGTCGGTAAGCGATACTGTTCTCCCGTCACTTGACTTAACCATTGTGCATAAGCAGTGGCATCATGCCAAGACACATTGATAACGGGACGATTGCCCCGCCCCCAACCTCTATCATAAGGTTTTTTGCGGCCTGTAGCTTCGGCAAAGCTGTCATATTCATTAAAAGTGATTTCATAGCGGCTCATACTAAAGCTTTTTAGCGAAACCCAGTGTACGGGCTTTTCATCGTCATCAGTCCCCCCCATGCGAAACCGTCCGGCAGGAATCGTGACCATTTCTGGTATGGGTGGTATGCTGACAGTCCATGCTTTTCCAGCTTCTACCAAAACGCGGCCGCTAATCTTTTGACTCTCTCCTGCCAGTGCCACCGTAATAAACAAGGGTTTGTTTTTGCCCGCTTCCCAGAGCGCTTTTGCGTCATCGGGCGCGATTTTGATTCTGCCGCCTTTAACTTGTTGTACGCGAAAGTATTGCTTTACCCACGCCGCCTGCCACTTGAGGCTAACACGCAATATCTTGCTGTCAGCATCATAGTTTTTTAAATAAGCCACGCCCACTTGATAACGTCGATCACGCTTTTTCACCGCTTGATTAAATTTATCTAAAAGCCCCTGGCGGCGTGCTTTAAATTCTGGCGTGGTTTCAAACATATCGCGTTCTGGCGCGAAAATGGCCGCGAAATCAATTTGCTCGCCTATCGGTTGTAGCGGCGTTAAAAAATCAAAAGGTGAGGATGTTTGTGCCCTCTGTTTCTCTAATTCGGCACGTTGCCGTTCCAACTCAGCACGTTGTTCTCTCAATTCCTCATCTTCAGTCCCACACGTCCCAAAACAAAACTGGCCCGTCAAAGAACTAGACTCCCACGGCACTTGCTGCACGGATTCATTCTTAGTCTCCTCCATCACCTGATTACGCACAGCAATCAATATATCGGCCAAGTGCCAATGCGAGTTATTCCGTAAGCCTGCCAACAAATATTTGGTATAAATACTATTGCGCTCTCCGGGCTTGCCACTCCATGACGGCGCATCCGGTGCTGTCGCAAAGGCAATTGATGTCCCCGTCGGCCCTTTCATGCCGGCTAAGCCTTTTTTGAGGCCCTTGCTCCTAGTATTGTAAGGATTGTCTCGACAGGCATCGAGAAACACAAGATTGAGCTGATTTTTCGCCTGTTCCATTTGGCTCATGACTCGATCAACCGCAATGGCGGCATGTTCAATATCGGCTTCACTTTTGATGTTGGCATCGCTTGGAACCAAATAATTAACACCCTCGACTTGTAGCCCATGTCCCGAAAAATAAAATAGACCGACTCCGCCTTGCTTCTTCAACTTGGCGCCAAAATCTTGTATAGCCTCTATCATGGCTTTACGGCCAGCATCAGTTTTAAGTATGACCTCATAACCTAAGTTTTTGATAATCTCTGCCATATCTTTGGCATCGTTGACGGGGTTTCTGAGCGAGGCTACGTTTTCATATTTGTCATTGCCAATCAGTAGAGCAATGCGGGCACCATTGTCTGGTGCCGGTGACGTGATGACAGTAGTAGGCTGTTTATATGAACCGCTGCCTTTTGATCGAGTGTTATTTTGTTGTGAGCAGCCAATGATTAGGCTCAAAGTTAAAAAGAATGTGAGATAGTAGCGCATGGTTAAGTCACTCCTATATAAGTACGGATCTCGGTGAAGTTTTTTCGCATGGCGTTATGCGAGATCGTAATCCTGCTGACTGGTAGCTGGGCATCCCAATCTACGCAAAAGGCAAATTCTCTTAAGCATTTAAAAACTCATTAGAACTGACACCAGCTTGTCTTAAAATGGCGCGTAAGGTACCTTCGGGCATGTCGCCCGGATGATTAGGAATAGTTGTATAACGTCCCGTTTTAGGATTAAACTAAACTTCATGGCTGCCTGCTTCTGCCTGATCGCCATCGCTTGTTATGAGTTTGCGATTCCAGAGTTCAAGAAGTGCCGTTTGAATGACTCCTTTGCGCCCGTCTCGTAATGCGGCAATTTCATTAAGGAATTAGCCGATCCGCCCATACCCGATTCACTCGTAATCGTCTCCCTAATCGCGCCACTTCTGGGAATTCGTGAAAATTTTGGCGATGAGCGGTAAATGAGATCAAGGTAGGAATCTTCTGACGTCGTAGGTTTTTGATAGCGGTTATTGTTTGGGCAAGATTGCCTTTGCCACTGCTTTCTTCTTGTTGCGCTTCATTCAAAAATTAGTAGCCCCCGTAGGGCTGAACATAATCCGCCGTATTGAGTTGTATAAACCCATCGTTAAACTTCAATGGCAACTACACCATCATGTAAGTTTATCCACGTTCATATCCTACTAGATAATATGCGTGTAAGGCTTTGTTTATTCACTATTTTTGTCATTACTGATTAGGCAGTTTCGGGTCGCACTTCATCCTTTTATGGCAAGCAAACCCTTGCACTGGCACCTTGTTAGTTGACAAGAAATGACGTTTACCGACCGACTACCACGTCAGGTGGCTTTTAACCACACCATAGCATAAGTTTTAACTTTCGAGGCAAAAGCTTTGCGGAGCAAACTTTTGCCTCGAAAGCTTTATTTTCGACCACAGTTTTAATCATAAAGATTAACTTATGGTTATCATTAGGCCAAACGAGTCGCACATCCTCATTCTATTTATTATCCAGGATAAACCGAATACGAGAAACCAACTGTTATTAGATACTATAATAATAACGCTTATTGGTTTAACAGGACCTTTTATGGTTCTATTTTTACCCCTGTTTATTTTCCGTTTGATTTATATTTGTAGAAGCTACTATAGTGTTTACCTTTTATCTATTGCTTTATTACTCGCTCTCATTCAAGGAGATTTTCTTTGTTTATCAGGCTGCCTGTTTTTTGGAGACTACGTGTCGTTAGCCTTTAACTTTCCGGGATTGACAGGATTGGCAATAATAGTCCCCGCTGGTTTACTAATATTGGCTGTTTCAAAACGCCGTAAATTACCAATAGTTGTGTTTTTGATAGGCGGAATCATAATAATAGTCGCCGCTTTTTATAAGTTCATTATTGAGTCAATGCCATTAAGTTAAGTCGGCTAATCAGGCTGACAGATATCCAAAACCCATGACGTTGTAAACTCAAGGGCGTCGAAAAATTCACCTGACATGTTTTTGACACCTGTCAGGTTTGTCTTAACTTATTTCAAAGTGCCCCCTTTAAGGGATTTCCATTGGGAAAAATATAGTCAACAAATTGAGCGAGGCGGTAAAAGTTCCAATTAATCCAGATGGATGGTTCGTGTCGATTCCAAACCAGTGGTGCGGGCGGCCATGATATCGTTATGATCGCCAAAGATCGACAAAGCTTGGGCATATTTAAATGACTGAAATTAAAAAAAATAACAAAAATCCTTTGGCATTGCCAAAATACTATTTAACAAAAAAACCCCCCGAGCGGTGAAACTCAGGAGCTTTTTTTTAACCAGTTGAGTATTCCTTGTACTCAAGTTCTTATCTCAACTAATAATTTTAAAACTTCTTTTGTAGATACTACGTGCTAGTTCAAACATAAATCCACCTTTTTGTTTCCCATAATCATTCACAGGGAAACTATAATTATATTTAAAAACCACCGTTTGATTATTGTCTACTACCTCGCCACGCTCACGCAAAGCATCCAATTTCACCGGCGATAAACCATGCCAAAACATTTGAAATAGCCCAGTGACATAATCATACTCAACTGGAATTTTAGTCAAATTATTGAGCATGTTATGGAAAGACAAAACGTCCTTCGTCTCCGATTGAAAGAGCTGATTTTTGACTTGCAAATAGCTGCGTGACAAGGGAATTTGCGTCTGCCCATTTGAGCCTATCCGCTTTTTCATCGTCGAACTATCGGTTTTATCAAAGAGATTAAGCAGGATATTTTCATACGCTTCGGTGTTGTCTGACAATTTGAACATTGCCCGCATAGCCACTATGAAGAAAAAAGCCACCTCTGGTTCAGCCAGTTTATCAAACCGAGTGGTATGGGCGCCCCAGTTTCTCACATATTTCATAATCCAACCAAAAGTATATTTAACCAGGCTCGCTTTATCCTTCTTTGATAAATGATCAGGATAGGCGGCATCCCATTCATGCGCTAGGCTTCTGATAAACAGTTTGTAGAAACGTTGACAATTTTCGGGTTGGCGTAATGGCAAGAGATTTGGCAAGGTTTCTAAGTAATCCTGCATTTCTGCTACCGTGACTTTCCGAGAGTCATTATCTTCTTTTATAAACTCATCAAATTGGATAGCGGCTTTTTGTCGCTGGTTTAGTAACGATTGGATAATTCGGCAGCCTTCAAGAATGCCACGCCTGAGCACCGCATAATGATTTTCTCGGCGTTGTCTTACCCAAGCTTGCACTTTAGCTTTGTCATCTTTAGAGAAAGGCTGGGGAAATTCGAGCCGGGCTTGTTGAAAAGCAGCTTGGAGCGCCTTTTGCTCATTGGCATGGTTAGAGCAAAATAAAATATGATCCTTGGGAAAGCCGTGTTCCATGACTAACTCGGTATAAAGTTGATAACCGGCAACAGGGATTAAGTGTTCTTTGGCTTTGTCAAAATTATGCTCATCGAGCATTTCATCCTCTTGTGGTTCATAGCCATAGTAGTCTTGTAAAATTTTCGGCAACCACTCATTTTCGTCTAAATCTGATTGAATAGCCAGATCAATATCTAAAATGACATAATCAATCGAGCGCAATTTTTGTGGATTGCGGATAAATTCTAAGCCATCCAAAAATGTGAATTCAACTAACCCCCCGTTTTTATTGAGCAATTCTTTGATAGCTTTTTCTGTCTTAGGAATCTGTTGATTTTTTAACAGTTCCCCAAAGACCATTTCGGTGGCGGATTGCAAGGTGCCACCGGCAAAATCTTCGACCCATAAAAAGTGACTCATTGTTCATTCCTCATAAGTAAATCCATCGGTATTTGCCATTTTAGCTGATAAGGGTTTTTACGCAAAGGCTCTGGAAAGTCCCCCTGTAATTTCTTCACAATAAGATTTAAAAATTTATGGCCTTTCTGACTGCCTTTATCAATGCGCCGTTCATCTCGACTGCTGGGATTTTCGCAGACGATAGTAGCAAATTTTTGGTCCGTTTGCCAATCGAGTCTCACCGGTTCGCCTGTTTTAGAACTGTAGTATTTGACGGCATTCAATAATATCTCAGTCAACACAATAATTAAGGTGGATTCGGTGGCACCATAACGCTCAAAATGAATGGCATCATTATTAAAACCGGTCACTTCTAACGGAAAAAACCGCTCTTCAATCCAAGCGACAAGCCGTTCTAAACGAGGCGCCGCTGAAAAACTCTCTTCCCACGCGGCTTGTAATTGTTCTTCTATCTGAAAATAGTCTTCCACCCACTGTTTGCGCGTGGTGGTGGCGGGGACTTGTCCGGTTTTTTTTGCATAGCCCAGATAGTGTTGGCGGATTTTTTTCGCATTGTTAATCGTCAAAACTTGTTTGATGACGGGTAATAAGGCTTTTTCCAACACACTGAGTATGGTGCCCTCACCTTGCATATCTTGTTGTAATTTGAGACGGAGTTGTTGGGCATCGGTGGCAATGGTGCTGAAAATATTGAGTAGCCCAGCCATGGTTTGCACCGCTTGTAAGGTGATTTGTTTCTGGTTGCTGTGTTCGGCATTGTATTGGATGCTTTGTAAAGGGCCACGGAATTTGTGGGCGAACATAGCCATGACATCTTCTAGTTCTTGTTTGGCGGCTTTTTCTTGTTCGAGAACTTTAATCGCACCTAATTTTTCTTGTGCGAGTAAGCCAATCCATTGTTTTATGTCTCTTGAATAATCGGTTTTGTCTTTGTCATTTTTACGAAGAATATCTCCAAATACTCTGGAGAACGAGTGACTTCTTTTGTATTCGGTAGAATGGGTTAATATATTTTTTACCCTCCCCACAATTTGCTGAAATTGCTCACTGAGAATATCTCCAAATACTCTGGAGAACGAGTGACTTCTTTTGTATTCGGTAAAATGGGTTAATATATTTTTTATCCCCCCCACAATTTGCTGAAATTGCTCACTGGCTTTTTCCATATTTGCCGCAACACCTTGTCCTTCCATATACATAACACCTAAATGATATTGAGCGATTAAGTCTTGTTGTTGGGCGGCTTTTTCCATCCAAGAGAATATTTGTTGTCTATCTTGTTCAGTACCCATTTGATAGAAATGCGCTAAAACAACTTGTGCTGGGACTATGCCTTCTTTTGCCTCTTCAGAAAGGAAGCTGATCAGATCGTCTTCTTTCACTTGGTTTAAATCCGGTTCAATCTTCACTTTTAAAACGGTATTAACCGCTGCCTTCTGAAGCCAATAGAGAGATTTTTTATCATCCTTTTTAACACGTTGCCCTTTTTTATAGGCCAAAGCCAAATGACACTGGGCGGTTATTAGTTCCTGTTTGGCTGCTTTTAGCAATCGCTTAAAGGTTTTTTTCTGATGTACAAAACCTTGGATAAAATCATACGCAATACCTAAGTCATTTTGCGCCTTGTCATCAAAAAAAAATCGCGCCTTTTCCATTGGTTCAGTTTGCTCGTTTGATTGTTTTTTATCTGTATTAGCCATTTTTAATAATCTCACTCGTATTTGTTTTTTAAGGTTTAGAGTTTTAGCCTATGCAAATTATGTGCCAGTTTGCAAATATAGTCTCACCGGTTCGCCGGTTTTAGAACTGTAGAGATGCCCTTTGAGCCAATAAAAACGGGAAAGTAGGGGCAATCCCTTGTGGTTGCCCGAAGTCTCTGAAGAAATTGATGAATCGCTGGTTGGCTCGATTCGCCACTATTATCGTTCTGGGGAGCAGTTAAACGCCCAGGCGATTGAACAAGAAATGGCGCGTATTCCTTATTGGGATGCTTTTGTTTATTTTATTATCGACGCATCCGCCTCTATGCGGCAATGCCATTAAGTTAAGACAAACCTGACAGGTGTCAAAAACATGTAATGTTAATTTTTCCTTTAATTTACAACGACCTGCCATGTTTTGGATACCTGGCAGGTCTGAATTTTAGGGGTTTATCATACTGGCATTGCTCTATGCGGGGATTCGGCAACCGCGACAAGGCACTGGCTTTGCGAGGTAAAGAGGATTATAGCAAATTATGGAAAGATATTGCTGCCTTTAATCATCGCCTTAATTTAATGTCCGACTCGGATTTTTTTTTGCTATGCCAAGCTCCGTCAAAAATCCTATTTTTTGAAAAAATCTGATTTTTTTTGCATGGACGCTCCGTCAAACAAATCCTTATGTTTACAATACAAAAATAACGGCATAGCACCTGTTGAAAAAATTACACTCAAAATTAAAATATTGTTTTTGTTAAATAAGTTTTTTGGAAAGACTTCGGTGATATTTTTACTCCAAAAAGTTTTCTCCTTGAGAACTTCTAATAATTTGGCTGTATAAATGCTATTTCTTATGTCGCTGGCTCCGTAAGAAGTACGTCCTAATGCGGTGGAATAGGCGATAAATATGCCGCTACTATCCATATTGACAAATCCGCCAGGGTTACTACCTTTTCCTTCTTGATAGTTTTTCACAAACCCTTTGGGTGAATTACGGCAAGCATCGAGCACCATCATATTGACCCCTTTTTTGTTATAGCGGCGCATTGCAGTGACAATGATCTTTTCCACTGAATCCATGCCCGGAAAAGTAAAATAGGGCAACGGCTGGGCTATCTGAGTTTATCAAGCGTTGGTTAAATGTCCCAATAATTCATCAATTGCCCAACTATCCAATGCCTCTTGATGAGATTTATAAGTGAGCAAATTATGTTGACGAAGATTATCTAAGCCATCTGGGAGATCGTCGAGCATTTGCCCTTCAGATTTTTCAATAATGATGACATCTAAATATTGTTGTTGGAGGGATAAATCTTTTTCCTTATATAGGGTGGATACGCTATCGTTTAATCCACCCTACATGTCAATGCCATTAAGTTAAGAGGGCAACCATAAAGGATTGCCCCTACAAACCGTGATTTTAAGTCGATTTTCAGATCAGCTTCATTTCTGCCCTTATATAAACTAATCAAACTCCGTGTCTGACACGAACTAACTCAAATTTAACGGAGCGAGAGCATGGTACAATGCCATTAAGTTAAGGACAACTAATTGATTTTTAAATAAAAAAAATACGCTCATTTAAAAATCAGATTTTTCAAAAAAATCTGATTTCTTTACTCGCGTTATTTATGCCGCCAACTCACCGGAATAAGTACCGTTTCCACTTCAAACCTGCCGTTTTCTTTGATCGCCTTTATGACAAGTGGCAAGGACATGTTACCAAAAAATCTCTTGCCCGCTTCAAGCCAAAATTTCATCTTCACTGTCTCGCCTGGGCGTAATGTTCCCACCGTAGATTGAATGGATTCATGGGAATAATTGGAGATTTTGAAATGTTTGAAACGAGCCAGCAATTCTCCGCTTGGTGACCAAATCTGTATGAGCACTTTGGCAGAAGTGTTGCCGTGATTTTTTACGCGAACCTGAAACTCAACCTCCTTGCCCGGAAAAATGACGGCACTCTCCGCCTTTAAAAAACGTCCAGCCTCATCCCACATCCCCAGGAATGTCACATCAAGGCTGGCATTTGCCTTGTTAAGACAAAAAATCAATGCAATCAGTATTAGGCTTTTCATAGATTTATTCCTTCAGTAAATCCGACGGCATAGTGCGCGGATGTAAACCTGAAATCAGTAAGGCGATACCTGCTATGAGGATCACCACGCCAAAAATGATAAATCCTGTCTGCACATAGTCCCACCCGCCCAAAGGCAATAGGTTTAATTTTTCTACATCTATAACTGCTTTGAACTTTTCCGCCTTGGGCATCAACTGTTCCAATAACCAAGTCCGTATCCATAACTCGATAGTGGCATAGGCAAAAACAGTCGCAGGTAAAGTCGCTAACGTTGTCTGAAAAAACAGCATCAGATAAATTTGCCCTTGGCTCATGCCTTTGGCTAGGAAAATACCGTAATGATGCCGATGATGAGATACCAAGGTTGCCATTTGCACTCCGATCAATACTAGGACAAACACAATTCCTAGCCACATATATGGTCCGCTCAACGCCTCTAAAATTTCCACAAGCGTACTGAAACGGGTTAGCGCATCTTGATATAAAGGATGTAAATGCAAAGGATTGTCTGATAGGTTGTTTAACGCTGTTACTGTGTCGGCTAATTGTTGCCGTTTTTGAATATATACGAAAGCTCGCAAATATCCCTGATCTGCGTATGTAGCCGGTTTATGGATCATCCAATCGGGATTTTCCTCACATTGTCGCGTTTCTTCCTCAGTCAATTCCAATTCTCCCGGCAGGATTTTTTCGCAGGTTGCTAGGGATAGTATATAAGCTGGTTTGGAAATTTTTCCCTGCGGATTTGCCCGGCAATATTCACGGAAATCCACGGGGAGCCGAGATTGTCCAGCCAGTTCTTCGCAATGCCAAGAATTTTGGCCTTGTTTTTGAATAACATCATCTCCCCAGCCGGCTGGTACGCTTATTTCGTAATCTTCTTGGGAAATGGAAGCCTGTTCTGCACAAGCCTCTACCCATATTTTTGGTTTGGGTGGGGCCATGATAAGGCGCACTCTAGTCCTGCTCACTGGTAGCTGGGCATCCCAATCTACGCAAAAGGCAAATTCTTCTAGTCGGGAAAAAGAAACTTTATCGTTAACCGTTATTTGACTGATCGAGTGCTGATAATCCTCCCGCCTTAGCCCTGCATTCTCGGCACACTCCGCCACGGCTTCCTCCGCCAAAGGCTTGGATAATTTTCCCCAAGAAATAGGACTGCCTACACATTGCCCAAATTGGCTAACTTGTCCGATTGTAAAACGCTTTTTTAAGCCAACTTCTTCTATACGGCTTTCGTTCGGAGCGGCTTCCGGGAAAACTTGCAAGTTAGCCAGCGTTCCCGCCTCGCGCAGTGCATGGTAGGTGCTCATAGGAAAAATATAAGCAAACTTTTCCGGTACGGGTATCCTATCTGTCCAAATGATTTGCACTGGCAACCATTCGCGTTTTTGGGAACCGGATATTGCGAGCCATAAAGATCCTTGAAAATGTTCAGAAAAAAATGCCGTGGCAGTCGTTGGCAGCTTTTTAAATAGCGGCTCAGGAAGAAATGTTTTTACCATTTTAAGATAGGCAGAGTAATCGAAACGATCTTTCAACAAAGAGCGGTTTAGGATCAGCACTAAGCCATCAGCCGGTGTATCACCAGCCAAGGTGCGCCACAAGGGATCCTCTTCATAAACGGCCATTCCCCGAAACCCTATATCAAACGGATCAGTTTTGTCATATTGCCAAACCTTATCCGGTAGGGCAAGCATAGTCTTATCCACTAAACGATATGGGTGTATGGTAATCCCCGGTATGCCGTCTTCCAGTTCTTTAACTTGCGCCAGTACCCATTCGTCTAAAAAACGTTGAAATCTATCCCGAAAAGGATCGGGCCGTACCCAAATTTGGATACCATGCTGATCAAGCCGGCCCAGCAAAAGATCGACAAATTGGTTTTTTAAGCCCTCGCTGCTGCCCTTCATCAGTAAGGCAAAGCTTAAAATCAGCCAGAGGAAAATAATGAGCCAAAGAAAATTACCCCATTTCAATGAGCGTAAAAATTCTTTCCCGGCTAAAATCAGTAGTGTCGCTTTCATAATATTTTCCAACGACAGGCACCGTTTTCAACGATTAATGCCCGGTTTGTTTTAGCATCCTTGGGATCATCTTTGTGATGAGTCACCCACAGCAAAAGACGGTCGGAGCGATCTCCTACCCATTGATAAAGAACGTTCATCACCTGATTGCGAGTGATATGATCTAAACTACCAGTGGGTTCGTCGGCGAAAAGCACTTGGGGTTCATTCATGATCGCTTGTATAAGGGCTACCCGCTGGCGTTCTCCGCCTGAAAGCTGGCGCGGAAAATGTTGCAACTTTCCCGCCAGAGAGACGCTATCCAGCATTTCTTGTGCTTTCTTTCTAGCCTCGGCCTTGGAAATACCGTTCAAGAATTGTGGATATGTCAGATTTTCTTCTACGGTAAAATAAGGTGTCAAGGTGCTGTCCTGAAAGGAAAATCCGAAATAAACCCGCCGCAATTCTCGCAAATCATGGTATTTTTTCCATTTTGGCTTACTACCCCAACTGTAGTCGGGCTTTTCTCGGCTTGTTTGTTTAAACCACCAAGCAATCTGCCCCTGAGTAGGGAGCATCATAGCCGCTAGAATGTCAAGAAGCGTGCTTTTACCCGCGCCACTGATGCCCATGATAGGAATTTTATTCCCCTCCGCCGTAGAAAATTCAAGCTTGGGAATACTCAGCGTAAAGTTTCCCTGCGGCGTTTGCCGCTGGATTTCCACATTTTCTAGGCTACATTTGATGTTGTCCATTAGTTTTTTTCCATATCTGCAAATTCTTGTTCTAAATGGGCTTCTTCGGCTTGG
The DNA here is from genome assembly GCA_039714115.1 of Pseudomonadota bacterium. GTDB lineage: Bacteria > Pseudomonadota > Gammaproteobacteria > Beggiatoales > Beggiatoaceae > Thiomargarita. The sequence goes on from JBDLJY010000061.1 coordinate 18,567, forward strand.
CTTAATGAGTGCAATTCTGTTGTTAATAAGGAATCACGGATTTGATTTTGAAAACTTTGTGGATGTAGAATTTTTTTGCGAATAAAATAGACAAAATCCGCTATTTCTGCCAAAGCATCTTGCGGTAGTGCTTGAATACCATCAATAATCATTTGTTGATAAACCTGTTCTTTCATTGATTTTTTCCTTTCGTATAATATCAGAGCCACCGTTGCTCCCATAAGGGATGTGCCGCCTAAAAATGAAAATCACGTTTTCTGTAGGGGCAATCCTTTATGGTTGCCCTTAACTGATGTTGTCCATTAGTTGTTTCCATATCGGATTAAGCGGAATCCAACGCCAGCTTCAGGGACTCCCGGCAAGCAGTAGGCATTTCCGCGATTTTCAGGATCAGTGCCAGTCATAAAGTTATCGCCTAGTGTCTTAAAACCGTTTTTTCCGTCCGATGTAGTACAGGTGTTTTTTGACCATTCCCGTAAGTTGCCTAATAGGTGATCGACATCTTTCCGTGATTGTGTACTTGGTTTATCTTCTAAAACTGGCTGACTTTCTTCATAAAGTATCACGGCGGCAATCCATTCGGATATCGAGGGCAAATGTAAATCCCAACCGTTTTTTTTGCCCAACCATTTGGCGTATCCCTCCGCCATTTCATAGCTTACCCAACGTACTGGCTCCTGTGAGGATTTCCGCCACCAGGGGTCTAATTTTTGTTTTTCCGCCTTGGATAAACCCTGTTCTACATACAATTGAAATTCACCGACTGTCACTTCTCTTCTTTGAATTAAAAAAGGTTTCTCCACAACAACCTGTTTTTCCAGATGCTCCTGATAACCATGTAAATAGCTTATCAGCTCGTTTGGTATTGAATATGAACCCGCTTTAACTGGTAGCCCGAATGTATTTATTCGTTCAAGACCTTTTGAAGTTGCCACCGGCGTTTCTGCGAAAGAGTTATAAACATTCAATAATACTGTTTTGGCTTTTTCAGAATTCCGCTTTTGACAGGTTGCTTTTTCAGGATCGATCTGGAACTTCGGCGATCCACTTAAGAGTGCATCGCTAAAATCAAGGTCTTTTTGTTCAACTTTTTGATCCTCTTTCCAAACACCCTTAATTGTCGTTCCGTCAACCTGCACCAGGGTTCCTAATCCATGTTTTTTACCCTCTCTAAAATATCCGACATAGTAATCGCCATTCTTCTCTCTGTAGACACCCCATCGCTTCGTACAATTGTATTGCTCAAACCAACAGACGCATGGGTTCTCCGAGTATTGTGTTGTTGAACACCCATAAATAAGGCTTATGACAGCCATAGCTAAATAAAATATTTTCATATTGTTCTGGCTCCATTTATTTAGGAGTCCAAGATTTATCTTGGAATTTATTCATCCACACGTAAAATTTTGAATGTCGCAAGCGAGGGCAACCACAAAAATAAATCTTGGACTCCGAATGCTGCCCCGTCAGCGACGTTCAACAATCAAAATTGAATCATCCCCATCTTATCTATTGATGATAGTGCGGCATGATTGATTTCTATCCCATATTCATGCGCTTTTCTTAAATTAACAGTCACTTTATAAGTGATGGGAAATTGTAGTTTTGCAGAAAAAGGTTGTTGTTCAAGGAGACTTTGGGCAAAGCTGGCGGCTTGTCTCCCGAGCGCAGGGAGATCGGTAGCAATAGTCAATACCGCGCCGTAGTTACTAAACAAGCTGTCATTGGCAATGATGGGTTTTCGCTGATTCAAAATGGTTTGCAGATTGCCGACATTGCTAAATATAATTTCATCAAATTTCAGCCAGATAGCATCCACCCTAAGTTGCCTGAGCGCCTGAGTGATCTCGCTTGAGCGTTCGATCTTTTTTCCGTGCAGCCTGAGCCCTAGCTTATCCGCTTTTGACTTGGCATCGTTAAACCATCGGCTATTGTTTTCGCTGTAAAGCACTCCTATAGTCCTAATTTTTGGAAATAAGTGAGTACACATAAATAGCGGCATTTCGGGAGAAAGCTCAATAGAGATGCCGTAAGTATTAGAACTGAGCTTGTGCCTATACAAATTGACGGCTGAAAAAATCAAGGGTTTGTCTTTAATTATTTCAGATGCCAGACGATAAGCATTTGGACCAATTGCATAGACAAGATGTGGGCGTATTCTTGAAATCTGTCTTTTTGTGCTAGAGAAACTGGTTCTAGCAATATCAATTTCTATAATTTCATTTGCCTTTAGCTCAGATTTGAGTAGTGCCCTGTGAATGGCGGCATATTGGTCGTGGTGTTGCTTGGAGTCGATAATGATTAATACTCTTTTTTGAGCCATATCCGCGGACAAAACCACTGGGGGCAATAAGCAAAAGAAAGTCAGGATAAAAATGCGCCAGTAATAATTTTTCATATAGTTAAGCTCTTTTGGAGTCCAAGATTTATCTTGGACTCCGAGATTAAAAATCAGCGGTTAGTGAGTAAAATATACCCCGATCCGTTTCATTTTGAGGTATTTCATTCAAATTACGGCGAACATATTCAGGGAAAGTCACTTGCGTGTCTAAAACGTTACGGATTGACAGAACGTGTTTCACTTTAAGGGATTCGTACTTGTGTTGATATGCAAAATTCAAGTCGAAGGTAGCGGAATCATCTACTTTTTCACTGGAAGAACCATTCATGGAGCCGATATAATTCCCAATGATAGACGCACTAAAGCCACCAAAGTTTTTATAAACACCCGCTGAAGCAGTAAACTTTGGAACATACTTAAAATTGTAGTGGTCACTTCCCGGCAGTTTGTCCCCATCGTCCCCATCAACATAATCTAAATTTAAGAAAACGTTGACAAAATTTGGATTAAGATACTTCAACTCAACTTCTAATCCGGTTGCTGTGAACTCATCACCATTATTGTAAACGTTGACATTTTGATAAGTAATGCCATCTTCAAAGAAATCATCCTTTATACGGCGTATTTTATTTTTGTAAAGAGAATAATAGGCCAGTGTCTGCATATAGAAACTACCCTTAGCATATTGGTAACTTAATTCAAAAGTATCGGCCGTTTCAGGTTTTAGATTTTCATTTCCAAACACAGTTTTCTCGGGGGTTTTGAAATACAACTCAAAAAAACTTGGTGCCCGGAATGATTGCCCTGCAATGAATTTAATCGTATTCCTTTTGTCTATAAAGTACGCAATTGTTCCCCGAAATGAATCATTTCTGCCTAATTTTTCATTATCGGTAAACCGGCCGCCAAAGACAACTCCCCACGCTGGCGATAGCTTCCAATCGACTTGAGCGTATCCGGCATATTCATACACGCTCCTATCAAAGAGATTACTTTCATGCAAAATTTCCTGAGTAGAATGTTGAAGAGTCCGATATTCTTGGCTTTTTCTCAATTCATAATCTCCACCAACTTGAATATCCAAGTTATCTGAAATTGAGAAAAGATTGTGGAAATTACCTCCGACTCGGTATCCTAAGACATTGGCGCGGATGTCATCATCGCCAGAACGTGAAAAATTCCGCTCATTCAAGTCATAAAAAAGCTGCAAATTGGAACGGTATTTTTTATTCCAAGCGTGAGAAAAGCTGTATCCGAAAATGATACCATCAACATCATGATTCTTCCCAGCACCTTCTGAGAATTTTGGATTAACCCCTTCATAATTACCTTCATCATTTTGAAACGCATTAATCAGAAGTGAATGATCATCATATTCGAGTAGGAGAGTGGCGTTTAGGCTATCTAAATAGTCATCAATGACACCGGTGACATTATCTTCATCGGTAAAGTCGTGACTATACCTATTTCCTCGTTCTTCATTGATCGCTGCAAATACAGATAATCCATCTTCTTTATAGCGATAATGGTGAGCACCTACGGAGCGGGCCCCTTTATTTCCTAAGCCGCCATGAAATTTGCCATGAAATTTTCCTTCTTCATCAGACTCGGGTTTTTCACGTAAGACGATATTGATAGCACCAGTATAAGCTTGAGAACCGTAAATGACAGAAGCTGGGCCTCTTAACACTTCAATGCGTTCAACATCATGAATACTGACTCTCTCTAGGTTACCTTCCCCGGTGATCGCATGCCAGCTCGGTATTCCATTGATCATAACCAGTACTTTATTGGCATAGTGATCTTGAAGTACACCACGGGCTGTGGAGACTTGCTGTTTAAAGGCAGTCCGATAAACTTGAATGCCAGCCAATGTCTTCACGGCTGAAGAGATTGAAGAAAAATTGTACTCGTCAATCGTCTCACGAGAGATGACGGTAACAGTAGAGGGGTTTTGTACCGAAGTCTCTTTTTTGAGACCAGCACTACCGATATCGGTGGGGGTAGTAAATTCCTTCTTCGCCCTATCTACCATAGTCCCCAAAGGCCCGAAATCGTAAGGACGGTCTATATCAGGCGCGGTGTTATCTTCCTGAGCGTACCCGGCAACCGCAAAAAATATGGCAGTCAATCCCACCGCGAGCATTTTTTTGAATAGCTGCACAATGCCTCCTTTAATTTAAGTTAGTTAAACAACACAAGCACAATTATTATTTATTAATGCAACATGATATAGTCAAAAAACAACAGTCGTCAAATTCAGGATACGCGCTGGCGGTGCGTCAATGCCATATCGTGCCGGAAAATTGTAGCGGAGCATGGTTTGTTATACCATTTTTAGCCGCTGTTGGCGGATTACGCTCCGCTAATCCACCCTACATTTGCGATGTCATTAAGTTAAGGGCAACCACAAGGGATTGCCCCTACAGAGGACCGCATTTTATGTATGTAGGGGCAATCCTTTATGGTTGCCCTTAACTTAATGGCAGTGACCCTACATCTGCAATGTCATTATCGCAAAGCTCTTGCCCAAAGAGTGTGCAAGATAGATATGCCTTGTACTCCAAATCGTTAGCTAGTAATATTATGAGCGCAAGACGTACCTTGCACACATTTTTGATGGGGTTATATCATGATAAAATTAAAATGGCTAGTTTGGGGGCTGGCAATGATTGCTCTTTTTTCCGCTTGCACAACTCCCACGAAGTGTCCGGAAATTCCTCAAGAGGGTACAAATGTCTGCGATAAATTTGGTCCTCGGGTTGAAAAGGGTTTATATTCAATACCTAATGACAGATATCATCTGGAAAGTTTTTTGCATGGTTATCAGGATCAGATGAAAAATCCAAAACAGGTTAGAGTGGATAAACCCTTTTTAATTCAAAAAAGAGAAGTGACGGTTAGCGAATTTCAGTTGTATGTGGAACAGGGCTTATCCGAGGCGGACAGACAAAAATTAGATACATGGTGGGAATCGTCACCGCAGCAGCCAGTACGTTGGGTAAGCCATGAAATGGCTGAGGGGTACGCCAAGTGGTTGAGCAAGAAAACCGGTTGGGATTTACGTCTGCCTTCGGTACCTGAATGGATTGCCGCCGTGATACTTTATGGAGAAAGTACGCCGGTTTTGAAAGGTAAAGAACCGAGTATAGAATTACGGAAAAATGTCAATCACCTGTTAGGCAACTTACGGGAATGGTCAAAAGACACTTGTACTACATCGGACGGAGAAGACGGTTTTAAGACATTAGGTGAGAACTTTTTAACCGGTACGGATTCTGAGAACCACGGAAATGCTTATTGCCTGTCGGGAGAGGGCGGCGATGGCATCGGATTTCGCTTAATTCGATATGATATTGATGGGGACAATAACTCATGGAAATAAAAAATGTATGGATTTTAGTGGCGCTATTTTTAAGCGTATCATGCACACCCGAGAATCAAAGACCAACAGCCTTGGGCGAGCAAACTTATAATGAGGAGCCAATTGAGCCTGAGCCGTTGCAGGTTAGGGAGAGTTGTGAGGGCCAAGAGCAGTTGCCGCTTATGGCACCCGAAAATCCTGAACTGAGTTACAGTTCGGATTATAAGCTCCACCTCTACGATTCCAAAGAGGAGTGCCAACGCGGGATATTCTCAAATAAAAGCTATTTATACCAACAGTCCGTCCTGCAAAAAGTGGTGGCAAATGCCTGTGCTTGGGCCAAACTGATGGAGGGTAAACGTTCGCTGAGCGAGTGTGTTCAAGGAAGGGCCACTGCTCAAGGACAAATTTTGTTTGATTTAAAGAGTTCTCAAGAGAAGCAGTTACTGATTTTAGTGCTTGATTCGGACGATCTTAATCGTAAGATGGGGAAAGCACTCTCCAAGACATTGATTGATGTTTTTGACCATTTAGGTAGGACAAATCAGCAAATCCCACTGACCTTAGCAAGGCTTAATGACGAAACGGGGACAGTTGATGTGATTCTTCATGCGGAAGAATTAAAGTCTATGTTCCGTAAGCGTTCTGACAAGATTCCTCCGGAACTCATACAGAGAGTACATGAATTACTTCCGTTTAGTCAGGACAATATTGAACCCTTAGAGCCACTTGTCCAAGTTGACGATAAATTCAAAGTGTCAAGGCTAAAGGGGGTTTTATACATTACTGATGCTGATGAACTGCCGGAAAGGGAATACATTTTGGATAGTGCGAGGCTGCGGGGTACGCCTTTGCATTGGAAGGATTCAGAAGTCCCTTTTTATGTTTTAACCACTGGGAAATGTGAGTCTTGGAAGGCAGCAAAGGTTAGAAAATGTTACCGTATTGAGCCTAACCCAACTCAGTTAGATCAAATCAGAAATAAAGTGTGGAAATTCATTAATTCAAGTCTCTAGATTCAGACCTGCGATTAAGTTAAGCCAAACCTGACAGGTATCAAAAACCTGTCAGGTTATCAGTTGTTTCGGGAAATCCGCTCCGCTCCATTCCCGAAACAACTGAATCCCATAAAGTATAAAGCTGCTTAACTTAATGGCATTGGATTCAGACCTGCGGTTAAGTTAAGCCAAACCTGACAGGTATCAAAAACCTGTCAGGTTAATTTCGCCCTTGAACAACGACCTGCCAGGTTTTGGATACCTGGCAGGTCTGATTTAACGGCTTAACTCAAACCTGCCAGGTTTTGGATACCTGGCAGGTCTGATTTAACGGCTT
>JBDLJY010000062.1:0-25058 GCA_039714115.1 Pseudomonadota bacterium
GAGTGTGATTTTCATTTTTTCATTAAAAGGTTTTCCTTTGAGTGAATAGGGCGGTGGGAATTATACACCAAAAGGATAACCAATTCAGAATAAAAGGGCCTATTTGTCAATATTTGTCTATATATTCTTGAGTTCTCAACCCCTTGAAAAGCAGTCTAACATTGTCGATGTGGATCCACGAGTTTGATAGTTCTCGGCTTATTGCACTAAAGACTATCACCCTTTTTTACTCTAAAGTTTTATGGTATTGCAAAATGGTTTATGTAGTTTCAAAAGATGGAACGCCTCTAATGCCAACTAAACGACATGGAAAAGTCAGAAAATGGCTTAAGTCCGGAGAGGCCAAGATAATCAGCCACGCTCCTTTCACTATCCAGTTGTTATTTGAGACTGGCAACGAAACACAACCGATAACACTGGGCGTTGATTCAGGTTATACTTATATTGGATTTTCCGCTGTCACTGAAAAAGAAGAAGTATTTGGCGGTGAATTAACTTTATTGCCCAAAATGAAAGAACGTTTGAAGGAACGAGCAAGTTACCGCAGAACCAGACGTTATCGGTTACGTTATCGTAAACCCGGTTTTTTGAAAGATACCAAACCAGCAAAGTGGCTCGCGCCGTCTATTCAGCATAAGTTGGATAGTCATGTTAAGTTTATTAACCGGGCTAAATCTATTTTACCGGTTAGCAAAGTAGTTGTTGAAGTTGCAAACTTTGATACTCAAAAAATTAAGAAACCTGATATTGAAGGTAAGGAATATCAAGAAGGCGAGCAAAAAGGTTTTAGCGATCTTCGAGAATATATTTTGCACCGGGACCAACACAAATGCCAAAATCCTAACTGCAAGGATAAGGACAAAGAAAATCATAAGCCCATTTTAGAAGTACATCATTTAGGATATTGGAAAAAAGATAGAACCAACAGACCAAGCAATTTAATCACGCTTTGTACCCGTTGCCACACATCAAACAATCATCAAAAAAGTGGATTTTTGTATGGTTGGGAACCAAAGCTAAATACTTTTAGAGCCGCTACTTTTATGTCAATGGTAAGATTTAGGTTGGTTAATCAACTCCATTGTGAGCATACTTACGGCTCATTAACTAAATTCAAACGTAGAAAATTGGAATTAGAAAAGTCTCATCATAATGATGCTTTTGTTATAGCTGATGGTGAACATCAACCTAGATGTAACCCAACGCAATTTATTCAAAAAAGGAAAAATAATCGCTCATTAGAGAAATTCTACGATGCCCAATATATTGATTCGCGGGATGGCAAAAAGAAGTCAGGCAAAGAATTATGCTCGCAACGTAAAAAACGCAGTCGAGAAAATTTACCTAAGTCATTGCGTAAGTGCCGAGCACATAAGGTATCTTCAGGGAGACGGTCAATAAGGAAGCAGAGATATAGCATACAACCTCAAGATATAGTTGAATATCAAGGTAAACAATATAAGGCGGTTGGTACACAAAATCACGGCAGTTTCTTAAAAATGACTAATGGAGTTGATAAGCCTATAGTAAAAAGCATGAAGAAAATTAAAACTATTTTTCACCAAAAGACTCTGATTTGTACTTAACCCACTATCTTTTAAAGGAAGGGAAGTATTATATGGCGGCAATTCATCCCCTAAGCTAAAGACATAGGGGTTTTCTTGCCGCAATTTTTTATAAAATAGGAGTCCAAGGCTTGTTTCGACGCCAGGATAAATCTTGGACGTCCAAGATAAATCTTGGACTCCTACCAAAATATTTATCTAAAAAAATCTAGATTAGATTTATTTTTTTGTCAATGCAAACAGCATAGAAATATTCGTCAGCTTGCTATTGGTTGCCAAATAAGCAATGCCTCGGTGAAGGTGTAATTTCAATTGTTCATTTAGTGTCTTGGACGAGAGTTCAAAACCATCCTGTTTGCAACGTTGTACCAACAAGGCAAAGTACACCTCCGCGTGTGTCCCTCCAAAAACTTTCCACGTCATTTCTATAGAGCTATCCGTTTGGCGCTTTTCCTTTGGAGGTATTGATGATTCGCTTAAGGAAACGCAGAATGCCCATCGACAGAGAACATTCCAATTTCCAATGCCCGTCTTGCGTTTTAGCATTATTAAATAAGTTTTGGCTTTTTCGCTAAGCCTAACGGTTTCAATTGTCATAAAAATGTTTTTCGTGCAAGGCGCACCTTGCACTTAAAAAAAGTAACCTGGATTAATAACAGAAGACTGTTTGTCTTCTTCGTAGGAGATATGATATTCACGTCCAATCGCCGGTTTTAGGCAGCGGTAGTATTTTTTATTAATCTCTTCATCGGTTGATAACAAAATCACTTGATGGCTCGCCTGATGAAAATAGTTATCAACTAAATTTTTGCGGTGCTTGCCATCCAGTCTACTGAGCGGCGTGTCAATGATTGCCGGTAAGGGGCGCCCAGAGGCGCGGCTCAGTCCCCATAAAATAGATACAGCAAGCAATTGCCTCTCTCCCGCTGAGAGACTTTCAGGTAGCAGTCTCTCGTGAGTGGGGGTGTACAGTGTTAGTGTGTAGTTATTCGGATCAATTTCAATTCGATTTATAAAATGGTCTTTTCTGATCAGTTGCTGAAAACTATCTAAAATCAGTGTTGAGAGTTGTCGAATATGCTTTTCTGTCACTGTCTGACCAAATTTTTCTAGGCTGCTGCGTACTCTCTCTGCGTGTTTGATGACTCGCAGGGTGGTTTCATTAGTAAATTTTTCCAGTGCCTCAGTTTCGTCAGCTTGAGTCAGTTCCGCTTTTTTACGTGCGATTTTATTGCAAATACGCTTATGTTCTTGTTCCCGTGTTTCAATCCGTATTTTGGCTTTTTCAATTTCATTTTCTGTGTTAGCGAGTCGCTCCGTAATGCCCTCTAAACTTTCCGGATCAGGAATACTCGCTAGTTGTTGTTCACAACCGTTGATTTCTTCCGTGATTTCTTCGGCTTGTGCAATCACTGTGTTTGCAGTTGCAACTATTTGATTAAAAGGTAATTGTGCAAAATGCTTTGGTTCAATATTGAGATAACATTTTGTTTCAATAGACTTTTTACGTTCTAGTTGATCCGCATCCATGAAGGTTTTAACAGCTGTCAGTGCTGAATGCTTGACATCATGTTGTTTTAATAACTGAAGTAAAGTAGCATCGCGCTTTTCTAGTTCTTCGTGAAGTCCACCTTGATGTTTGGCTTTTTTTTCTCGAATCGCTTGCTTTTCGGTTTCGCCGAGTAAATCTTGTACCAGGATTAAGGGTACCTCACTCGCCGCCAGTTCACGCAATTGTTCTTCCAAAATAAACAGTTTTTGTTGGGCTGCTTTTAGTTGGGTTTCAATAATCGCTCTTTGTTCAAAGAGTTCTCCGCCTTCACGACGGTATTCTTCTTTGAGCTTTTCTTGCTCTTTTTTGGCTTGTTTTAAACGATGTTGTGCCTCTGTTTTCTGTTGGGCAATCTCTTTGGCTTTTTTTTCCAGCCGCTCAACTTCTTTTTCTAAGGCGGTAACATTAACACGAGTTTGTTGTGATTGGAGTTGTGCCTTGCGTTTACGTTCCACCGTTAATAAGTCAGTCGATAAACGATCAACTAAGTCCAAGCCTAATAAGGCGTGAATACCTGTTCTGAGTAGTGCCGCTGCCTTGTTTTGATCCGCAAATGCTTCTATTTTTTCGCCATCAAAAAAAAACAAGCTAGAAATTTTGGCAGGTATAAATTCTTCAACGTATTCATACCAGCGATTTGTGATGATAGGATCTAAAATGCCATCGCGTTTAACTTCTACCGTTTCTTTGAGGCTTTTGCCAGTTGAACACCATGAACGGTGGACGCGAATGGATTCTTCTTTGCCATTCCTGAAATGTTTAAATTGCAATTCAAGGGCGGCACCGTTGCTGGGATCAACATGGTAATTAATCATGTTGCCTAAATAATCAAAGTAATTAATGTTGCCTCGGTTTGAGTATTTTGCAAATTTGCCATAGAGCGTGAGTTGCAGGGCATCCAATAGGGTGGTTTTTCCGCTGCCGTTGAGTCCACCTAGTAAAATGATGGCTTTTTTGGGAGAGGCGGGGCTTAGTTTAATAATATGACGACCCTTGTAGATACCAAAATTATGTAAAACAATTTCTTCAAAAATCATTATCAGCATTTATCCCGTGCAAGGTACACTCCGATAGAAAAGGGGGGTTATGAAAAAAGTGGTAGATTGTCTGTTGGCATAATATCATTTTCTCCCCGCGCTTGGGCTATAGCAGTTTGCCGTCTTAATGCAAATTCTTCCGCTTCTTGTGCATTGGTAAAGGCGTTACGTTCTAGGGCTTTATCAAGTGCATCATAAAGTCCAGCGCGACGTGCCATTGTGCGATGTTGTTGTTCAAGGTGAAGCAATTCACGGATAAGTTGAAAATGGATATTTTCTTCGTCGCCTTCTTGTTGGCAAAGTTCTTTCAAAAGTTTGATGTCCTCCGGTTGAAAAATTTGATTATCATCTAGGCGTTTGCCCTGATAGGGTTGTCCCATCACACGCTCATAAATTGTCGGCAAAATGTCTTCAATCTCATGTTTTTCCATCACCCAAATACGGCGTATTTCTTCTAATTCTTCATAAGTAATCAATTTAAGGTTTTTGACTTCAGGGGGGCCATTTTTTTGTACCGCCTGTTGTGCTTGTAACACTGCCTCTAAAAGTTTTTCACGATAGACTTGTTTATAAGGACCATGCACCAATCGCCCGCCAAAAAGTTTTAAAGCTCCATTCATTCTGCGAAAATCACGATGCTTACGATCTTCCTTGGTATCGAGCCATTGATTGCGAAGTGCCATCAGTGGGAGCATCCATTCTTTTTCTTCGTCATTTTGAATCATCGCCTGCATAGATTTGTCTTGTTCAACCATTGTGCAGACGTAGCAGCCAAAGCGACTGTCACCACAGCTCGGTGTGCTGGTATCAACGACTAAAGGACATTCGCCATCAGCAGTTGCGCCTTGGTACATGCTAAGGAGGGCTTTATTGTCGTATTCCCAGGGATTTTTGACTTGGGTGATGTACATCCAAACGTCATCATTTGTCCAGTCAGCAAGGGGGGTATAAATCCAACTATTGGGTAAACTCGCATTTGTTGCGAATTGTTCTCTGGTACTGGTTTTCTCATGTTTTCTCATGTTAGCGGCACGTACTACACTTTCCGCTTTGCGGGTGCCGAGTACTAAAATGACTTGCCCGTTTTGCCGAATGACATTATTAATAAAATCATTAGAGGGATTAATTTTAAGGCGATTGGTACACCAGCGAAATTTAGGACGTGGTGCGGGATAGCCGCGCCCAATGAGATTGACCCAAAATCGATCTGGCACTGCGGGGACGAGACGATGTGGGGTGATAGGCAAATTTTGCTCAATGGCAGCTTTTTTCATCGTCTCTAAGGAGTATTCAACCCACAAGGCGACTATTGGATTTTCAACCAAGGTATCTGTGCTAATAACATAGATGGATTTAGTACGTTTATTTTTGGGAAGCTCAGAGATGGCGTACCAAATTATTTGCAAGGCTGCCGTTGAGTCTTTTCCGCCGCTATAGCCAATGACCCAAGGTATTTCGTCCATTAAATAAAGGGCTTGCGTTTGTTCAATCAGTGCTTTAATGGTTTTTTTAAAACCTTGAATAAAAGCTGTTTTTCGTTGCATTATCAGTTATCAGTTATCAGTTAAGTTAAGTTAAAGAGTGGTGCAAGGTACGCCTTGCACTCCAGATATTAATTTTAACAGATAACAATTTCATCGACAAATATCTACATGTAGACAAAAAATGCATACATTTCAACATTGTGGACTAGGGAGAATCAGCCCTTTATCCCCTCGCCGAAGCTTAGGGTAACATATTGGATCAGTCTCTTCCTTCTTTTTTAACCAAAAACGAACACGCTTGGTTGGGTGCAACCATTCGTTTATTTTTGTGCCGACCTGGCATGCCAATTTAGAAAAGGAAAAGTCAGAGTCAGTCTTTCTCAGGATGTTGTATGCACCGTTCGTGTCGGCATTTATTACGGTTCCGTTGTCGGACTTGTACAGGCCGCGTTTGACACGTTGACCGCTAAATGTACGTTTATGCGTGGCTTTCGGGTTGTATCGCTTAGGCATCTTGTCACCATCAATAAAACTAGCTTTGCTTGTATAACTCTCGTCTGTCACAACTAATTCGATACCGTGTGACCCAAGTTTGTAGTCGTGTTGTCTACAAACTGGCCCAGAGATAAATTCACAAAGTTTTGGTTGGTTCGTTTGCCCAAGTTAATTTGATCGAGTGATTTAACAACATCACCGACAACCACTTTTGAAATACCATGTTTAACGCAAGTTTTTACAACATAAGAGGTCGCTCTGTGCATATAATCGTTTACCGCGGCATTACGCCAATCAGTTAGACTTTGCAGCTTACGCGACCATTTTTTTCCTCGCCTTGAGAGTTTTGATTGCATTTTCGCCTTTTTCTTATTGTAATAAGCGTTTATTGACTTTAAACGCCTACCGTCAATAATGAAAGGCTCAATAACGCCGTTAGTTACACAGGTAGCCAGATTGTTCAGGCCCAAGTCAATGGACATTACTTGAACATTTTGTTTTACCTGCTTGAAGTCATCAGGGTTTTCTTCATAAACAAAAACAGCATGAAAGCTAGTGTGTTTGGGGATAATTTCCACCTGCTTTATTTCTTTATCCCATAGTTGTTTAGGGACTTTTATCTCCAAACCCTTTTCTAACACAACAACTTGCTCATATCGGATAAATTCACCCACAGGGAAGACTTTTCCGTTCGGCAAAGTTATTTCTGGGCCTTTTTCAATAATAAACTTACCTTTTACTTGAAAACACTGATAATTGTAAATCAGATTGTCATGCTTATCTGGCTTATACTTAGGCGGCTTCGGCTTACCCTTGTACTTGCCAGGATTTTTTTGGAAGTCAGGATGACAACTAAAGAAGGACTTGAAGTTTTTATCAAGCCTACGTAAGGTTTGTTGAGCGACTTTGGCTTTTAACAATTTGTAATTGACCTCACCTTCCAGATTGGTGACTTGCTTCATGACCTTATCCATTTGAGGATACGAGAAGTATTTTCCGGTTGCCTCAAAAGCCTCGCGTAAGGTCCACAATGCTTGGTTGTACAGATTTTTAGCATGATGGGTGAGTTCTTTTAGTCGCTCAAATTGCGGCTTTTTCAAGCCCTTAATCTTAATTTTCAGTGCTCTCATTTATTAGCACCTCGATTGCTATTTTAACCCGTTATCAAAAAAATTAAATATACCCGAACCATCAAGTCAAGTCAAGACTTAAACTGAGTGCTTTCGCTTTGCGGTGTGTGACAACACTCAGGTAAACCGTTATCAATACTTGTTAATAGTTATCAATACTTTTACTTAGCCCGTTTTTTTGATGTGGAAGGCTAACCACCTCAAGCAGGCTTATTAAACTAAATTAGAAAAATAATGTCTGTCAAGTTTTTTTTTTGCGTTCTTATTTTCAATGTTAAACATTGATCGTACAGCCTATACATGTAGTATTAACATGTAAATAGTTATCAATATTTTTGTATACGTCTATGCTCATGAGTGCAAGGCGTACCTTGCACAAAGGTTTATCTATGACAACATATCTCGATTGCAACGCAACAACGCCGATGGAACCCTCCGTGCGTGACGCGGTGTTGAAATACATGACAACAGAATTTGGTAATGCTGGGAGTCGTACCCATGAATTTGGGGTGCGTACCAAACAAGCCGTTCAAAATGCGCGTGACAAGATTGCAGAAATGGTGGCAGCCAGCCGTGAAGATGTGATTTTTACCAGCGGCGCTACCGAGAGTAATAATTTAGCCATTTTAGGCCTCAGAAAATATGGTGAACAAAATGCTAAAAAACATATTGTTAGCACCCAAATTGAACATAAAGCAGTGCTAGAACCATTAGCGGCACTTAGCGGGTTTGAAGTGAGCCTCGTGCCGCCCACCAAGGGGGGTTGGGTTGATCCCGATGCCATTAAAGATGCCGTCAGGGACGACACTTTGCTCGTGTCAGTGATGCACGTCAATAATGAAACGGGGATTATTCAACCCATAGCTGAAATTGCAGAACAGCTCGCAGCGCATCAGGCTTATTTTCATGTTGATGCGGCACAAGGATTTGGTAAAGATATTCCGACACTCCGCAATCCACGTATCGATCTGATCAGTGCCAGTGCCCATAAGATTTATGGCCCTAAAGGCATCGGGGCGCTGATTGTGCGTCGTCGTGGTTATCAAAAAGTGCCGCTAATACCACTTATGTACGGTGGTGGACAAGAACGGGGTTTAAGAGCGGGCACTTTGCCGGTACATTTAATTGTTGGATTCGGCGTAGCGACTGAGCTTGCATTAAAGCATTCTGAAAAACGTGCCAATATTTGTCGCGTATTTCGTGACCAAGTTTTAAAAGGATTAGCGCCCTTAAAGCCGGTGATTCATGGTGATCCAGAACGTTGTTTACCCCATGTGATTAACTTTTCTATTGCTGGACTTGACTCTGAGGCGGCTATGCTGGCATTAAAAGGGCTTATCGCCATTTCCAATGGTTCAGCTTGTACCTCTTCTAGCTATACGCCGAGTCATGTGCTTAAAGCGATGGAATTAGCGGAGACGGAAATACAAGGGGCGTTGCGGATGTCTTGGTGCCATACGACTGAACATGTGGATTGGCATGAAGTTGCCAAACGTTTAAGTCGAGTTCTTAGCTAGTGCCTGACGTGCAAGGTACGCCTTGCACTCCAAAAACGTTTTCTCAGGAGTGCAAGGCGTACCTTGCACCCATAGCCAGTGCCGCCATTAAAATACTGAAGCCCAAGCCTATCAACACCCCCTTCAAAAAATTATCTTTGCCATCACGTAATAATCTCACTTTTTCTATTTCCGATAGTTTTACTCTATCCTGTGCAGCCTCAAGTTGCTTCCTGAGTGACTCAAAGTCTTTTTGGGCTTGTTGAGTGATGTTAACAATTTTTTTCTGAAGCAGTTGGCATTTCTCTTCTTTCTTCTCAATTAGTTCACCCAATTTAGTTATTTCTTGTACTTGTTGTTGGGAACAGTTGAGTTTGTGTTCTCTAGCCAGACTACTTTTTTCCACTTGGATTTTTAATCGTAAGACTTCTGATTTAGCCTGGTTGAGCCGAGATATTTGTGAACGGGTGATTTTATGAGCCTCTTCAAGATGCATAAGGCGTTCTTCAACCAAGCTTTGCTTTTGAGCAACAAGCGAGTCAGCAGCAGCCGTGCTTTGATTTTTTGATGACATATTTATTTCCTATTTAAAAAGACCTACAAAGTTCTCCGACCAAGCCTTTACAACGGCTTACTCACCACAATCTTAGGCTTTTTATCGGGTGGAAATTGCACACGCTCCGCCATCGCAGGATTAACATAGACTGTCCCCGTTTCATCCACCAACATCACATATTTCACTCCCATTTGTCGGGCAATGCGATGCCAATCCTGCAAACCGGCTATCGTCAAAGCCGTTGAAGCGGCATCAGCAAGTGCGCCACTGCGATCTATCACCGTCACCGAAGTTAAACCTTGTGCCGGCTTCCCATTGCGAGGATCAATAATGTGTGAATAACGCACCCCTTGGTATTCTCGAAAGCGCTCATAATTACCAGAACTAATAACACTTTCTTCTCCGCTCACCGCCACCGCCGCTAAGACACCCGTGCCGCTAGGGTGGCGAATGCCTATTAACCAAGGCTTGTCTCCCTTTTTACCAATCGCTTTTAGATTGCCACCGGCGTTGATGATAGCATTTTGTACACCGAATTCACGCAACTTTTCAATCGCTAAATCGACAGCGTAACCCTTGGCAAAGGCACCAAAATCTAATTGCACCGCTCGATTGCGTGAAAAAATGCGCTTGCCCTCAATGTTAATATCATCCAGCCCGGGCGCAAGCGCAACTATCTCCGCAATCTTTTCTGGCGACGGGGGCGAAAAAGGGCTGGATAAATCATCATTATGAAATCCCCATAAGCTTATCAATTGCCCAATTGCGGGATTAAATAAAGCATCACTTTGATTATAAAATCGTTTTGCTTGTACCAACATTGGCAATAGCGACATATCTGTGACTATCCATGTTTGCCCTGCGGCTATTGCTTGGTTTAAATCAGTTAAGGGGCTAGGATTCCAGGCATGCCAATGACGGTGCATGGATTGAAAATCATTAGCGATGGCATTAACCGCTTCACTTGCTTGTTGCTCAGGCTCTCCCCAAATAGTGACCCCTACCAGTGTACCAAAGACATAAAATTGTTGTTGATACAATTGATTACCGCAACCGCTGAGGAGTAATCCTACTAACAGAATTAAAATACGTGTTTGCATGTTGTTGCGCTCTGTTATGAAGTTTTTTAAAAAAATTGCAAGTTGCACCGTAAATGTAGCGTGAAAGGTGGATTACGCTCAGCTAATCCAACCGCCGCTGTGGAAAACCAAAAAAAAGCCCCTTGGCAGTGAAACCTCGGGGCTTTTTCTCACCACTATTTACCGTGGCTGATCGCTTTAGCATAACCCTTTGCACTTTTTCCCTTACAATGGTCTCAATCGCCTCCATTGGCGCACCTCGTTTGACCTTAATCCTCTTACGAAATTTTGGAGTCCAAGGCTTGTCCCGAGCGCCAGCTGGTCTTGGGAGTGCGCGGTCGCCCAAGATAAATCTTGGACTCCAAAATACCCGAAAATTTACTTATCAACGCCATAGCTTAATAGTCTTATCATAGCTTGCCGAAACCAGCGTATGTCCATCGGGACTAAAAGCCACAGATTTCACAATGGCATCATGCCCTTGCAAAGTGCCAAGCGCCTTGTGGCTGCTGACATCCCACAAC
Source organism: Pseudomonadota bacterium (assembly GCA_039714115.1). Taxonomy (GTDB): domain Bacteria; phylum Pseudomonadota; class Gammaproteobacteria; order Beggiatoales; family Beggiatoaceae; genus Thiomargarita. The sequence goes on from JBDLJY010000062.1 coordinate 10,919, forward strand.
TTAACCGTTTTATCACAACTCGCAGAAGCCAGCATACGTCCGTCTGGGCGGAAAACGAGAAAACACACCGAATGCCAATGCCCTTCCAAAGTCGCAAGCGCATTACCCGTACTCACATCCCACAACTTGATCGTATTGTCATCACTACCTGATGCAAGTGTACGTCCATCAGGGCTGAAAGCCAAAGAACTAACATATTTAGTATGCCTTTTCAAAGTACGGATCTCTTTGCCCGTATTCACATCCCACAATTTGACAGTCTTATTCACAGTTCCCGCCGCGATAGTGCGTCCATCGGGACTGAAGGTGACAACATTTAGGCCATCTCGGGTCAAAAGTCTTTTGCCCGTCCTCAACTCCCACACCCTGATGGACGCATCGTTTGTCGATGCCAAGGTACGTCCGTCAGTACTAAAAGAAACAGAATTCACCCACATTCTTTCTTTTTGCAAGGTATACAGCGGTTTGCCCGTACTCACTTCCCACACTTTAATAGTGTTATCATCGCTCCCCGATATCAGGGTGCGTCCATCCTGACTGAAGGCAACCGACAGCACCGGCGCCTGATGCCCTTTTCGCCACCAGCTATTTTTCAGAGTACGGAGTAGCTTGCCCCTACTCACATCCCACAGCATGATTGTTCTATCCTCGCTTCCAGACGCGAGAATGCGTCCGTCAGGACTCAAAGCGATAGAATTGACCCAATCCTGATGCCCTTGCAGAGTCTGACTTTCCTCTCCGACGACACGCTGCACTGGCGCTAAGGAAGCCCCCAATTCATCTACATACCGTTGACGATATTGGTTGACATGCTGTACGCGGAAAGCGTTTGGTGCAGAAACCATTTTTGGGTGAAAATGGTGACCGATGAAAAATCCTTCCGTAATGGAAATAAAATGTTCTAACATAGAATCTGTACTCCTGATGTTTTTACCCACACCCATTAATGGGTAATGGAATATCCTGGTTTACAGACTACAATAGAACATTTTGATAGATTATTCAAATAAATTAGTATGTTGTATTACAAAATTAAAGGTCATTAATGACATGGGTTTAAATACATTGATTTTATATACAAATAACTAAAACCAAATCAAACTCGCCATCCGCCCCGTTACCTTGTCGCGCCGATAGGAATAAAAACGTTCTATATCCGTATAGGTACAAAAATCGCCCCCAAATACTGCGGTGACACCTTGATGAGCCAGACGTTGACGGGCAAGCAGATACAAATCCGCCAGCCAATGAGCGTCACGAGTTGGGATAAAGGCATCTCCCGCTTGTGGCAGAAAATCCATAAAAGCTGCCCGCACCTCTTCGCCCACCTCAAAAGCCTGGGGACCAATAGCCGGACCTAACCATACTAAAATATCTTGGGCAGGCACATTCAAACGCTGCAAAGTGGCCTCCAAGATTCCGCCAGCGAGTCCACGCCACCCCGCATGAACGGCGGCAACACAATTCCCTCCACGATCACAAAATAACACCGGTAAACAATCTGCCGTGAGGATAACACAGACTTGTCCGGGCTGCGTAGCGATGCTGGCATCGGCAGCGCAGTTTGTCTGCTCAAGGGTGGCTGTAACTGTATGAATACCATGAACTTGTTTAAGCCATACCGGTTCTGAGGGTAATTTAAGGCTTTGGACAAGCAGCGCACGATTAGCCGCTACCGCCTCATCGCCAACATGATCAGCTAAATTCAAGCCATGATAGGGCGGCTTTGAATAGCCGCCATGACGAGTCGTTGAGTAAGCCCTGACTTGTGCCGGTGCTGGCCAAATTGGCGTAATTAATTTAAGCATGTTCTTGTCTATCCTTCTCAAGTGCAGCCAGTAAAATTTGCATATCATCAGGCAAAGGCGCCGCCCATTGCACCCATTCACTGCTGCTAGGATGAATAAATCCCAATTCTGCTGCATGTAAAGCTTGACGCTGGAATGTCCGCAAGGTTTCACTAAACGTATCACTACTCGCAGATGGAATCTGCAAGCGTCCCCCATACACGGGATCACCTAACAGCGGATAATGCTTATAGGCGAGATGGACACGAATTTGATGGGTACGTCCCGTTTCCAATTGCACACGAATATGAGTATGAGCGCGGTAACGCTGGATAACGCGATAATGAGTGATAGCCTGTTTGCCGTTTTCTACCACCGCCATACGAGTGCGGTGCGTTGGATGCCGCCCTATCGGTGCATCCACCCTGCCCCCGGCAACCAATACCCCCATGACGATGGCTTGATATTTTCTCATAAATTCCCTGCCTTGCAATTGTGCCACCAAATGTGTATGGGCGGCTAAATGACGCGCCACCACTAATACGCCGCTGGTATCTTTATCAAGACGGTGAATAATGCCGGCACGGGGTAACTGTACCAACTCAGGCGCGTGGTATAGCAAGGCATTAACCAATGTGTTATCTTGATTGCCAGCCCCCGGATGTACCACTAAGCCAGCGGGTTTATTAACGACTAATATATCTTCATCTTCATAAAGCAAGGTGAGGGGCAATACTTGTGCTTTCCAAGGGACTTCCTCTTCAAGTTGCGCGGAGACTTGTACTGACTCAAAGCCTTTAACTTTATCTTTACCACGCCACTGGGTAGCATTGACTAGCACATATCCATCGCGTATCCATTGCTGTAAACGTGCCCGTGAATAGGACGGGAATAATTCGGCAAGGGCTTTATCGAGACGGTAGCCCGCCATTTCGGGTGGAATTTGTTTATTAAAATGTTTTATGGTTGTCATATAGATAAATATTTTGGTAGATAACCCCGGTTGACATTGGGTATTTAAATAGAGTATTTTAATCGCGCCGCTTTTTTTTTGGATAGGCGGGGACGAGTGACGTGACGCGCCCCAGCGTGAATTCACACTTTATGTAAACAGTTATCAATTTTTTGACTGTGAACTGATAACTGATAACTTACAATATTAATATATATATGAATAGCGATGCAAAACAAACCGACGGCGGTTATGTGCATATTCCCGACGGTAGTCAAATCCTTATTGTTCGTGACGAACCAGAAAAATCTGCGACTCAAACCGACACAAAAGAAAATAAATTTGATTTCAGGATTTACTGGCATACCATCAATAAACATAAATGGATAATTCTAGGGCTAACAATATTGATTGGTTTATTGACTGCCTTAAAGACAGCCTCGTTACCACATATTTATCGCTCTACGGCTTTGTTGCTCATCGAATTTAACCAAGCTAAGATTATCTCCATTGAAGAAGTTTATGGCCTTGGTTCGCATACGCAAGCCTATTATCAGACTCAGTTGAAGATCCTAAAATCTAGAGTTTTAGCAGAAAAATTGGTCGATAAGCTCAACCTCCTAAACTCTCATCAGGCAAAACCTGTAGCACAGCAACAGGGCTCCTCTTGGCTCCCCGGTGTGTGGTCGCCACCAGAGAAGGCCCCCTCCTCCCCTACTGCTGAAGATAGGCGCAATGCTATCGTTGAGGCCGTTATGGAGGGGTTAAGCGTTAAAGCTGTGCGTAATAGTCAATTAGTAGCGATCAGCTTTGAATCTACCGATCCAAAATTTGCCGCTCAAGTCCCCAATGTCTTGGCAGATATTTATATTGAAAACGATCTGGATGCGAAACTGGCAATGACCAATAAAGCCGCCGAGTGGTTGACTAAACGTGTAGAAGGGTTACGCAAAAAACTGAGCAAATCTGAAAAAACGCTACAGCAGTATATAGAAAGTCATGGTCTCATCAATGTAGCGGGGGTCAAAACGCTTGCCACCAAACAGATCGAAGAAACTGCCGCTACCTTGGTCGAGGCCCACCTGCAACTCGCCAAAGTTGAAAATGTGTACAAACAAGTACAAGGACTCCGACGAGCTAAGTCCTCCAGCGCTTATGAATCTATTCCAGCCATTGTCAATCATCCTCTGATACAAAACCTAAAACAAGTAGAACTGGAAGCCGCCAGAAAAATTTCAGAACTCCGTGAGCGTTATGGGAAAAAACATCAAAAAATGGTCGCGGCACAAGCAGAACTCAATGCGACAAGAAAACATATTGCCACGCAAATTCAACGGGCAATTGATAGAATTACCAAAAAATATGAACTTGCTCAGGCTAATGTGAAAACCCTTGAAGATATTTTGGAAACAAATAAGAATAAAATTCAAGCCATTAACCGCAAAGAATATGAATTAAGTGTACTAGAAAGAGATGTTGAGATCAACCGTCAACTGTATGACTTATTTCTGACCCGCTTTAAGGAAACAGATGCGTCGCAAGACGTACAAGCACTACAATCAACAGTGGGCCGAGTAGTAGAACCGGCGATCGTGGCCACCATGCCTTATAAGCCTCAAAAAAAACGGATCGTGGTTATCAGCTTGATCTTAGGTTTGAGCTTTTCGACGCTGTTAGCGTTTTTCCTTGAATATCTTGATAACACACTCAAAAATAGTGAAGATGTGGAACAAAAATTGGGGCTGCCTCTGTTAAGTGCTTTACCGAAGCTCAAAATACCGAAAACAGACAAAATGAAGGCCATGTGGATGTTTTTGAAGGAGCAAAAATCCCAATTTTCGGAATCGGTCCGCACCGCCCGTACCGGTATTATGTTATCTAACCTCGACACCCAACATAAGGTGTTAATTGTAACCTCTTCTGTTCCAAACGAAGGGAAAACAACCTTTGCTATCAACCAAGCCTTTGCGCTAGGGCAAATGGACAAAACCTTGCTGATTGATGCGGATATGCGTCGGCCTAGCATAGCTAAGTCACTGGGATTAAGTGACAAAGCCCCCGGATTATCTGACCTGGTGGCTGGGACGCATCATTTAGATGAGTGTATTGATCAGATAGGCGAAGATGGGGGAAATGTTGATATCATACCCAGCGGTGTGGTGCCACCTAACCCGCTAGACTTGCTTTCATCTGAGCGCTTTGGAGAGATTTTAGAGGAGTTATCTCAAAAATATGGGTATATTGTCATTGACAGTGCCCCCACCATGGCAGTCAGTGATGCGCTGGTACTAGCGAAACATGCCAGCGGAGTGCTATATGTAGTCAAGGCCAATGCCACGCCCTATCAAGTCGTGCGGGAGGGCCTCAAACGCTTGCGTCAAGTCAAAGCACCGGTATACCATATTGTTTTAAATCAGCTTGATATCAACAAGCCTTCAAAATATTATGGTTACTATGGAAAAAATTACTATTATAGAGGTTATTATGGGGATGAGAAGCAGTCCAGCACGACGTGAGTGCTAATCCCATCCCTCCTTAGGGGGGATTTTTTTTCTAACTTCCAGAGTGCCACTCATAAATCCATACATGTAGGATTATTTGTCAGTAATAGGATGATTATTAAGGATAAAAGATATTTTGATCAAAAAAAAAAAATATGCCACGAAAACGAATCTTAATCACAGGAGGCGCAGGCTTTCTAGGCTCACACCTGTGTACACGTCTTATTAACGAAGGTTGTGACGTATTATGTGTAGACAACTTCTACACGGGTACCAAAGATAATATCCTACCACTCATGGACAACCCTCATTTTGAGGTCATGCGCCATGATGTGACTTTTCCCTTATATGTGGAAGTTGATGAGATATATAATCTAGCCTGCCCAGCATCACCCATACACTACCAATTTGATCCGGTACAAACAACCAAAACCAGTGTACATGGTGCTATTAATATGCTAGGTTTGGCAAAACGGGTTAAAGCCAAAATTTTTCAGGCTTCCACCAGTGAAGTCTATGGTGATCCCAAAATTCATCCACAGACAGAAGACTACTGGGGACATGTCAACCCCAATGGTTTGCGAGCCTGTTATGACGAAGGCAAACGGTGTGCAGAAACTCTGTTTTTCGACTATCGCCGTCAGCATAAGCTACGCATTAAAGTGGCTCGTATTTTTAATACTTATGGCTCCAATATGCACCCGAATGATGGACGAGTGGTCTCTAATTTCATTGTTCAAGCCTTACAAAACCAAGCTATCACTATTTACGGTGATGGCTCACAAACGCGCTCATTCTGCTATGTAGATGATTTGATTGAAGGTTTCATCCGGCTCATGAATAGTGATGATGATTTGACAGGGCCTGTCAATTTAGGCAACCCGGGCGAATTTACTATTAAAGAACTAGCTGAAAAAATTATTGATTTAACAAATTCTCGTTCTTCATTAGAATACCGACCATTGCCGAGTGATGATCCTGTGCAACGGTGTCCTGATATTACATTGGCACAAAAAGCACTGCAATGGCAGCCGACAGTGGCTTTGGAAGATGGGCTTAAAAAAACTATCCCTTATTTTGAATCGCTTATCAAACAATAATAACAATTCTGAATTGAAACGCAATTTAAAAAATCCTATTTCTTAAAGAAATAGGATTTTTAGATGGCTTGAAACGTAATTTAAAAAATCCTATTTATTAAAGAAATAGGATTTTTAGATGGCTACGGCATATGAAAAAACTATTAGTGACAGGTTCATCGGGGCTTATCGGCTCTGAAGTATGTGTTTACTTCAGCCAAAAAGGATGGGATATCCACGGAGTGGACAACAACCAGCGGGCGGTATTTTTTGGACCGCCGGGGGATACCCGCTGGAATCAGAAAAGATTGGAATCATCACTCAATAATTTTAAGCATCACGAATTGGATATTAGAAATCGTAGCGCAGTCTTAGCACTGCTCGCACAAATTCGTCCAGATGCCATCCTGCATTCGGCAGCCCAGCCGTCGCATGACCGAGCGGCTGCGATTCCGTTCGATGATTTTGATACCAATGCCGTAGGTACACTGAATTTATTAGAAGCCGCCAGACAATCTTGCCCAGAATCTCCTTTTGTGCAGATGTCCACAAACAAAGTGTACGGAGATGCGCCTAACCGGATCGCACTCAAAGAATTGGAAACCCGCTGGGAATACGATGATCCCGCATACGCAGAAGGGATAGCTGAAACATTCTCCATTGACCAATCCAAACACTCTTTATTTGGTGCCTCTAAAGTAGCCGCTGATGTGATGGTCCAAGAATACGGACGCTACTTTAATATGCCCACCTGCTGTTTGCGCGGCGGATGCCTGACGGGTCCCAATCACAGTGGCGTTGAACTTCATGGTTTCCTGAGCTACCTGGTTAAATGTAACATCGAAGGGCGTGAATACAAGATATTTGGATACAAAGGTAAGCAGGTGCGTGACAACATCCATAGTCTTGATGTCGCCCGCTTTATTGATGCCTTTATTGCAGCCCCGCGAATTGCAGAGGTGTATAACATTGGAGGAGGCAAGGGCAATTCCTGTTCCATTCTCGAAGCATTCAAAATGGTCGAAAAATTTTCTGGTCAACCCCAGATTTACAGCTACCTCGAACAAAATCGGATCGGAGACCATATCTGCTACTACAGTGACTTGCGAAAAATGCGTCAGCACTACCCCAATTGGGACATTACTATCAGCCTTGAGGAAACCCTCAGGCAAATAGTGGATGCTTGGAAAACAAAAACCGCACTCTTACCTTCCAGGCGTACCTTGCACTGATTATGAAAATAATAATCACCGGTATCTGTGGCTTTGTTGGTTCTAGCTTAGCAAAAGCCCTTATAGACGATAATAATGAAATCATTGGAATTGACAACTTTTGTCGTGCAGGCAGTTGGTTGAATAAAGAACCGCTGCAAAAGCTCGATATTCAGATCATATATGGAGATATACGCAATGCCAGTGATGTAGATACCTTGCCAAAGGCAGACTGGTTGATCGATGCCGCCGCTAATCCGAGTGTATTGGCAGGAATAGATGGCAAAACCAGCAGTCGGCAATTGATTGAACACAATTTGCAAGGTACGGTGAACATTTTGGAATATTGCAAGCGGCACCAGGCTGGATTTACCCTGTTATCCACTAGCCGCGTTTATTCAATTAAAGGCTTGAGCCATATGAGTGTTAAAGAAATCAATGGGGCTTTTCAACCCCTGATTGACCAGAACACGCCGACTGGAATAACAGCCAAAGGCGTTACCGAAAACTACTCAACACAGCCACCTGTTTCACTGTATGGCAGTACCAAGCTAGCCTCTGAGCACTTAGCGCTTGAGTATGGATACACCTTTGATTTCCCAGTATGGATTAACCGCTGCGGAGTCCTAGCAGGCGCGAGCCAGTTTGGTCATCCGACTCAGGGGATTTTTGCCTTTTGGATTCATAGTTTTCGAGAAAAACGCCCACTCAAATACATCGGATTCGGAGGACAGGGTTATCAGGTACGGGATTGCCTCCACCCAAGGGATATCGTGTCGCTTCTACAAAAGCAATTTTCAGAACCCTTGCATTGCCCACCCAGAATTGTCAATCTAAGCGGCGAAAATAGCATGTCTTTGCGGCAACTATCAGAATGGTGTGAATCTCGGTTTGGACCAAACCAGATTGATAAAACCACTGAAGAACGTCCTTTTGATATTCCATGGATGGTCCTTGATCACACGCTGGCTTCTGAGACTTGGAATTGGCAACCAAAAACACCTATAAAGGATATTTTAACTGAAATCGCCAACTTTGCAGACTATCATCCAGACTGGCTCTCAATATCACAGATGTGACATATGGAAACATTTAAACAACAAATAGCGATCCTCAAAAAAATATTTTGGATTGTCATACCCTTTGGAAAGGGCAACTTAGTGCGGGTTGGGGGGCTGATCTTAGTTCAAGGCGTGATCCAGGTGATGGGCATTTTCTCTATTCTGCCATTTCTGGCGCTTGCGGCTAATCCCGAAAGAACGCTAGAATCTAAAATTGCCCAACAAATTCAACAAATGATGCCCTTTATTAACGAAGGAAACATTATTTTTTGGGCGGGGATGGCGACATTATTTTTTCTTTTAGGCTCAGGCGTGGCTAATTTGCTGACCGACTATCAAAAGGCGCGTTATGCTCAATTTACCGGTCAACGCATTGCAGTTCGATTGTTACGCAATTATGCATACTCCCCTTATCAATTCCATTTGCTAACAAACTCGGCAGCGTTGACGAAAAAAGTGCATAACGATGTCCAGATGTTTATGGTTGGGGTACTCTTACCCAGCTTGGAAGCGATGTCTCGTGTTATCAATATTTTCTTAATCGTGCTGCTATTGCTTTTTGTCGCCCCTGGACCAACCTTGGCCGCTGTATTATGTTTCGCATCCGTGATGGCAATCTTGCTAGGGGTGTTTCGTGGTTACCTTTCACGGTCCAGTCAAGAAAGAAATAAGCTAATCAAAGAACGCTACGAGTCTGCACTACAGCTTCTGACGGGGATCAAGCCGGTGATGGTTCATCAGTGCCAAGCATTTTTTATTAATCGTTTTCAGGAGGCATTCTTCAAGAATGCAAAATTGGACTCTCAGCTTGTTTTTATCAATAGTCTGCCACGCTATTTGCTGGAATCTTTGGCATTTTCGGGTGTAGTGGGGATCGTATTGTTTTTGGATTCAAGTACAGGTAATCTGACAGAAGTGCTGCCGCTGCTGGGATTATTTGCGCTGGCGGGTTACCGCATTTTGCCTTCGCTTAATTTGATATACTCGCAAATCACAAGCATTCAAAGCCGTGCGTTTACGATTGACAGCTTGCGTGAAGACTTGTTGTATTCTAGTCGCCAGCCGGAGGACTCTGACGTTTCTACAGACTTGCTAAAATTGAGGTCAACTATTTCATTTGAAAATGTATCATTTTCTTATTCACAGAGAGAGAGAATTGCCTTGGATGCGGTTTCTCTGAAAATCGGAAAAGGCAACCGTGTTGGTATCGTGGGCTCATCGGGCTCTGGCAAATCCACGCTCATTGATCTGCTCTTGGGACTACACCAACCTGCATCGGGTAAAATCACAATAGATGATGATATTTTGACAGAGGCCAACATTTCAGGCTGGCGAAAAATCATTGGCTATGTGCCCCAAGAAATTTTTCTCACCGACGACACTGTACGCCGGAACATTGCATTAGGTGTTTCTGATGATCAAATTGATGATGCTCAAGTGAGGCAGGCAGCGGAGATTGCACAAATACATTCATTTATTGAGACCCAGCTTCCTAATGGCTATGAAACCATAGTAGGAGAACACGGGGCACGACTCAGTGGCGGACAACGCCAAAGAATAGCCCTTGCCCGTGCGCTGTACCGCAAACCCCAGGTGCTTGTATTTGATGAAGCGACAAGTGCCTTGGACTCAGCGACAGAAAAAGCACTGATGGATGCAGTGGCACTGCTTCCGTCAGATATGACGGTGATCATGGTTGCACACCGGCTCTCAACCATCAGGCAATGTGACCGCATTTTTGTTTTGGATAAGGGGCATTTGGTCGCTGAAGGTCAATATGACGAATTGCTCAGAAATAATAGCACGTTTAGAAAATTAGCTTTGCAGAAATAGAAAGGTTTTTTCATAAAAATGGAGATTAAAAAACCAAATTTCATCATTATTGGTTCTGCCAAATGTGGGACAAGTACACTAGCAACAACATTATATCACCATCCAGATTGTTGTTTCAGTCAACCAAAAGAAGTGGAATTTTTTAATAATAATAACAATTACTCAAGGGGTTGGGAATGGTATAAGCAGGCTTTTGCCCATTATAACGGAGAGCCCCTTATAGGGGAAGCCACACCCTCATACTCCAACCGCTTTTCGCACCCTGAAACGGCACAACGCATATATCAATTTAATCCTGATATGAAGTTGGTTTATATCGTGCGAGATCCATATCAAAAATATATCTCCGTGTGGCGAATGTTGGCACGAGCTAAAGATCCAATTGCGGTTCGAGGGATAGACTACTTTTTTGAAAACCATCCAAGAAGTGAAGCTATACAAAAAACGTGTTGCTACTTTTATCAACTTGAAGCTTATAAAGCTTTTTTTCAGGATAGCGCGATCTTGATCCTTTTTATGGAAGAACTCTCAGTCAATGCTGAGCAACTATATAATCGTCTTTTTAGATTTCTAGATTTAGAGCCGTCTAAAATCAATATGGATTACCAACTAAGAGAGAATAGCTCAGAAATCTATGTCAGCCACAATTATTGGAAACGATTACAACAGTCCAAAATGAGACCTTTAGCCAAAAAAGTATTACCGGCTTCCTTAATTCAATTTGCCTTTAAAGTTTTTGGAGGAAAACGACTCTACGTGCCCAAAGAAGAATTAAACCTGAAAAACCGCCAGATATTTAATCGAATAGTAAAAGATGACGCGCTTGCTTTTTTAGAAATGTGCGGGAAACAGTCTGATTATTGGGAATTTTTAAGCAAGCCAAAGGAGCCCTGATGAAAAATAATTTTATTAACCATATCGGCATTGAAAATTTCAAATGTTTCCAAAATTTAACTATTGACGGCTTGGAAAGCGTTAATTTAATTGGTGGCAAAAATAATGTGGGAAAAACTGCTTTTTTAGAAGCCGTAGAACTGCTGGTGTCTTCTAATGAAACTTATGATTTAGTGATTAATATTTATAAATTGTTAACACGGCGACAAACCAATAATCTTAGCAATGATATTCTGCTAGATTTTATCAGAGAAGATGAGACCAAAGTTAAAATATATACAAAAAATAAAAACTTGCGCTTGGTTGTACAAGATGAACATTACGAAATAAAGGATATTATCCCAACAACAAAACTATCTTATGCAATCAATGAAGATGAAAAATCACTTGCTATAGATAGATTATTGGGACATAGTATGCAGATGAGAGATAGGCATTTAAATATTGATAACATCAATTTTATTAGTTCTGCAAAAGCTCAAGAGCAAGATATAGCAATCCTCTATGGCTCATTAGTTGACTTAGATAGAGAATATTTTTTAAATGATTCTTTAAGAATATTTGATGACAATATTATATCTATCAAACAAAGGGCAACCAAAAACAACGTTATTTTAAAACTCAAACTAAAAGACAGACAAATGCCCGTTTTGCTCTCATCATTGGGCGAAGGTATTAATAGATATATTGCCGTTCTTTGTGCGATATGGGCAAGCAAAGATGGCTTTTTGTTGATAGATGAAATAGAAAACGGCATACATTACACCAACTACAAAAAATTATGGCAGATTATTTTTCAAGCGAGTGCCGATGCGAATTGTCAACTATTTATCACTTCTCATTCTAAAGAATGTATAGAAGCCTTTAATGATGTTCAGCTTGAAGAAGAAAATAACCGGGGCGCATACTTTGAGTTTTATAAAAATATCAAAACAGATATGATCACCGCCTCAAAAAGGCACAAGGAACAATTAAAATATTCTTTAACCCATCAAGGGAGAGTACGAGGTGAGTAAAAATCTTTTAATTGTTGAAAGCGAAAATGATCAATATTTCATAGAATCCTTCAAGGCGTATTTAAATCTTTCTGACGTGGAGATTGACACGCCTATTTGCTCTATTGATGATTATGAATGTTTGAATGGATTATCAAAGGCAAAATTAGAGCATAAATTACAAGAACTGAAAATAGATATTGAAAAAAGGGGGATTGAAAAAATAGGTATTATTCTTGATGCCGATAAAGAGGGCGTTGAGAAAAGAATTGAACTCATAAATAAAGCTTTAAAAGTCATAGATAAAAATTTGAATCTGGTTAGCTGTAATCATTTTATAAAAAGTGAAAGCTTAGATATTGAAATCGCTTGTTATATGACAAATGTAGATGGTTATGGAGAACTTGAAACCGTTCTTAAACAGATAAAATCAAAAGATTCCCCTTTTGCAGATTGTTTGGAACATTGGAAAAGGTGTTTAGAAGAGAAAAGTCAATCAATTAAAGACAAAGATTTTGATAAGTTTTGGGTCAATACCTATCAAAGGTTTGATTGTTGTAGCAAAAAAGAACAGAAACAAGCTGGCAGAAAATGTAATCATGAAGCCAGTATGAAAAAAGATATATGGGATTTTGAACATAGTGTGTTGGATAAATTAAAAGAATTCAGGAAACTATTTAACTGAAAAATAAAATCATTCCTTTATGACTCAATTATACTTAACTAGGCCACAAACTAAACGAAACTGTCATTTCGACCAGCGGGATAAATCTTGGCAGGACATAGATTTATCCCACTGGTCGAAATGACAAAGAAGTAAACGAAAAAATGACAAAGAAGTAAACGAAACTGTCATTTCGACCAGCGGGATAAATCTTGGCAGGATATAGATTTATCCTACTGGTCGAAATGACAAAGAAGTTTAATTCATCCCCTGAGCTAAATTTTTTATGAAAAAAAACACCACTGAAAAAAAACAGAGAACAGTCTGGATAAATATACACATACCAAAATGTGCAGGAAGTTCGTTTGTGGGGATACTCCGCTATAATTTTGACATGGGATTTGCGGATGGTCGTTCGTATTTGAGTGATGTGAGTTTTAAATATAGTTCACAACATCTGAGAGAGATTCTCACACATTTTCCATACGTGAGATGCTTTTCTGATCACAAATTGACGATTGATTTGCCATTCAAAGACTATGAGATTAAAGCAATTGCTTTTATCAGAAAGCCAGTTGAGCGTTTTTTATCACATTATTTTTACTGTAGAAATGATCCTATTAACAATTTTGATCCTGATGCCAAACGCTTGAACTTAGAAGATTATGTGAAAAAAAACCTGCTTGCTCTTAAAAGAGCCGATTTATGGAATGGGCATATGTATCACTTGACAGGCTCACATACGAGAGAAAAATTACAACGAGTCAGTGAATTAATCAATGATGGACATTTGTATCTCTTTTCAGTCGAAAGATTTTCTGAGGCTTGTGTCATGTTGGAGCGCTGTTTTCCAGAGGATTTTCTTGATTGCGCGTATGTGGTTAAAAATAGAGCGAGCCGAGATCAGCAAATATCTTTGGAATTGCGAGAGGAAATTAAAACACATCTGTCATTAGATCAAGAATTATACAAAATGGCAAATCAACAAATGGACAATATTTCAGAATCATTTTTTGAAAAAGAAAAATTAAAGAAACAAGCACTTATAGAATTTGAACAAAAATGTGAAAATCTGAAACGTCAAATCAATAGTCCTGTGTACCGTGGTAAGTTATTAATAAAGGCAGTAATGGATAGATTATTAAAAGTTACCCCGCAAGTGC
>JBDLJY010000063.1:0-24987 GCA_039714115.1 Pseudomonadota bacterium
TATGTAATAAGTAGTCCTTTTCAGCAGACGATTTGTTTGTCTGGCTTAGGCGAGTCATATAAATATGACGAAAAACGGCGACTAGCCTGGCGATTACTGCTTGATCAAGGGCATCGAACTCGTCCAAAACCAAAATCAAAGGCTTAGTGAGAGTTCCTCGTTCAAACAACCGTTCAAAATCGTCTAAGGTGTCTATGGTAAGAGCCTTATCTAAGCTCAATTTTTGGCTCAATTTATGGGCAATCTGTTTAGCTACACGATTGCTATCTGTTACCTCATAAAGAAATTGCAAACTGAGATAAACGACATCAAATTGGGTGTCTTGCTTAATGGTTGAGACAACTTCTTGCATTATCCAAGTTTTGCCAGTTTGACGAGGTGCCCAGACTGTGATGTAATGTCCGCCTTCCTCAAACTCTTCCCCTTTCAATTGCGTGACAGCATCAGCAATTAAAGCCTCTCTGGGTACGTAATAATGTGACTTTTTAATTGGTGCTCCGTAAGATGAAAATTTTCGCATGTTTTTTGACTCCTGTGCCAAGATAAATCTTGGACTGTATTCTTATAAGGCATGATATATTAATTTACTGTCTTATTTTAGCATTGTGTTTCAAACCCCGTTAGGCACAGAAGCATTGACAACGTAATGTCCGCGTTGTATACGAACCAATAAGCCAGTTTTTGTTAAAACTGACAACATTTGCCTTACGGCACCGACTTTCCTGCCTAAATTTTCTGCTATTTTTGCAATAACGCCACGCCCCCATGTTTTTATCATGTTTACTTGTTCTAATAACATTTTTCTTTTTGGAGTCAATTTAGCCGTTTTTTTATCAGCTACAATACGAGTTTCGAGTTGAGGTGCAGTATTGGCAGGAGCAAAACAATCCATTTGTTCTGCGTAGTACATATCTAGTAAACATTTATAAACGGAATCCAAAGAATCACCTAAGGCGGTTATTTTTCCGTTCAAAACTAAACAATATGTTTTTATCATTGGTTCTGGCTCGTAGGGGATTCTATAATAGCCGATGATTCCTTGCTTATTAAAATTTCGTTGGTAGCTTTCAGTTAAGTCTCTATCTTTAACAAATATTTTTTTTGACATTTTATATCTTCCAGGATTAAGTGAAACGAGGTAGTCGTTGCGACGATCTATTTTGCGGGCGCCATTCTATCAGCCCGTTTTTGGCGGGTCAAGTATTTTTCTTATGAGCCCAAACCTGCGGAGAAACCAATACCCCGCAGATCGAGTCCGTAGTATTCAACAAAAGTGCTAAAAATAATATCGTTTCCAATTGTGAACGATTTTCAACTCAGTAGGTAATTTAATCAATACTAGGAATATGTATAAAAAGCAAGGCTGGTTTATCCTCGCTACAATGCCAGTATGATAAACCCCGAATCCTTGGGGAACTTGAGGAAACGAAGTAACTTCGCTCCGCGGAGATCACTGAATTAACGGCTTAACACTCTATACTGGCATTGACTTAGCTGTCCATTGATAGCACACTGGCACTAATAATAAACTAACTAACAATGAAAAACTGAGCCCAAATGCAATTGTGATTGCTAAAGGCTGCAACATTTTTGCGCCTTCGCTCCAATTCAATGCCAACGGCAATAAACCCATTACTGTCGTCAGTGTCGTCATTAAAATTGGGCGTAAACGTAACGCCGCCGCAGCGATAATAGCGGCTTCCACTGGTTGCCCCCCTCCCTCTATCTGTTGCAATTCAATGGTTTCAACTAATACGATGGCATTATTGACAACCATGCCCGCTAACATAATCATGCCTAACCAAACCGGCATTGATAAGGGCATCTCTAACCATTCAATCCCTATTGCCACGCCTATGGTGACAAACGGAATACTGAATAAAATCACTAAAGGATTGCGTAGCGATTCATATTGCACCGCCATCACGACAAAAACTAAAAATATAGCCAGAGCTAATAAAGCTTGCGTCAATTGTTTACCTTCCTGTAGCGCTTTCGCCGCGCCGCCTTCATACAAAGTATAACCATCGGGCAAAGTCCAATCCGCTAAACGTTGTTCCACAATCGCCATCACCTCAGGTAGGCTGCTCTCCGTGCTGAGATTACCACTGATTTCAATCATACGTTGTTGCCCGTCGCGCAAAATTTCCGAAGGAACAGGTATCCATTGCAGTTCAGCTATTTCGTCTAAGCGAATGGCTATGCCTTCTTTGTTATAAAGTAATACTGATTGCAAATCTTGCGGATTTTCTAATTCGCTGCGGGGCAGACGTAGGCGCACGTCAATACTCTGATCGCCTTCAATAAAGTCAGTCACCACGCGCCCATTCATTAGAATCTTGAGAACGCGCCCGATGTCTTCTATTGTAAAACCTAAGGCATCAGCGTGTTGCCTATCGACAATTATGGCTAATTCTTGATTCATTTCTTCGGCAGAATGTTTCAGATTCTGCAAGCCGGGTATATCAATCAATTGTTCTAATAGTTCATTCGCTAAAAGAGTTAAAGTTTGTAAATCTTCGCCTTGTAAACGTAAACTGAATTCTTCATCGCTTCTGCCTAATCGGATGCCACGAATGCCGGCGCTCCGCATACGAATTTTGATGCCTACAAATTTTAATTTTTTGATTTGCTTCTTTATTTTTTTTATCCAGTCCTCGGTAGTGAAGGTACGCAGCGGTGCTAATTGCACGTTGAGACTACTGCGGTGGGTGACTTCATATTGAGAGCGCCCAAAGATAAATCCGCCCATTTGGGTAAATACGCTTTCAACTTCTGGCTGCTCTTGTAATAGCTTTTCTACTTGTTTAACAGTGTTATCCATTTCTTGTAAAGCAATCCCCGGTTCAGCGGTGATGTTGATCCATACGCGCCCTTCGTCTAAATTGGGTAAGAAAATTTGTTTGCCGCTAAAAAACGTTGGTACGCTAAACCATAAGCCAATACAAAATAAAGCAACCACAAACAGGGGCCAATGTAATAAGTGTTTGATTAGCCACGTATAAGCACGTTTTAAGAACAAAAACCAAGTTTTTTCAATGTTTGAAGACTGTCGTCCAGCCAGTGCCGGCACCACTGTCAAAGCCACCAATAATGAAGCAATCATTGCAGCGGAAAGGGTAAAAATGAGTTCCCGAAAGAGCAGCCCTGTCAGTCCAAGAATAAATAAAAAGGGTATAATTGCAGCTAAATTAGTTGTAGTGGCGGCGACTATCGCGCTGGTGATTTCGTTCACAGCTTTGACTGCGTGTTGATGGCGACTGAGGTTATCTAGCATCACAATGGTGTTATCTACCACCATGCCCACGCCTAAGGCTAAGCCGCCTAAGGTCATAATATTCAGAGTTAAATCACCGAGAGCCATGAGTATGAGTGTGACAGTGATAGCCAACGGTATGGCAGTACCAATAATTAAGGTGTGTCGCAGATTGCCTAAAAATAGGTAAACCATTAACATCGCTAATAGGGCACCGCTTAAGGCAGAATAGGTAGCATTCTTCAAGGCTTGTCGTACATAGATAGCTTGATTATCGACAACATCCAATTGTATATCAGAAGGCAAAATCTGTTGTGTATTGAGCCATGCCATTCTTTCCAGTACAGTATCTGCCGCGAGAACAGTGTTAGCTTGTGGTTGTTTTTGGATGGATAATTTGACGCTGGGGATGCCATTAAAACGGACTCGTAATCGTTCATCTTCGTGGGTGTCTATGATTTGAGCAATTTCTCCTAAAAATACATCCCCCCCCTTTATCAAGCGCACAGCGGCAATATCTTCCACCCGTTGCCACCGTCCAAGTATCCGCGTACTGATTTCTTGCTCAGACATATATAATCGTCCGCCAGCACTTTCGACATTGGCTTGTTTTAAAGCGTTAATCACATCATCTAAAGTTAAGCCGAGTGCCGCTAAACGTTGTTGATCCGGTAAAATGTGAATTTCGCGGACTAAACCGCCTCCCACTTCAGCCGCAGCGATGCCGGGTAAGTTGATAAACCATTTAGAGAGTTGTTTATCTACCCAAGTCCGCAATTCGACAGGATCACGCAGCGGAGAGCTGACGGCTAATGTGATAACCGGGATTTGTGAAGGATCTCTTTTATAAATAACAGGGGGCTCTATGGTAGCCGGTAAAAAGCGTTTAGCGCGATCTAAGCGAGTGCTGGCATCACGCAGAGCAATGTCAATATCTTTGCCGTAGGGAAATGACAAATCTATCGCGCTACGACCTTCAGTTGTGCGCGATTGGACATTGATAGCGTCTTCGGTGATAGCCAGTTGCTCTTCAAGTTGTCGCGTGATTTGATCTTCCATGATTGTCGCCGGTACGCCGGGATCCAAGACGCGCACTCGTATTTCTGGGTAGATGATGTGCGGCAAGAGATCAATGCCGAGTGTGCGTAGGGAGAATAGCCCTAATACGACAACAGCCAGTGCTATCATAATGACACCGAGAGGGTGATAGACTGACCATGCTGCTAAGCTTTGTTTTTTTGACATAGTTAGTTAAGGTTCGTAGTAGGCGATTTATCGCTTATTTCTGCACTATAGGAAAATTATAATGAAATTTTATCTTGATTTAGGGGATAGCACTTATCAAATACAGCGAGTTGATAAGCACAGTGTAACCATTAATGAAAAAGTGTACACAGATAGCATAATCGTTATGCCTGAATATCTCAGTGATTGGGCGGTAGAAAGTTTTGAAATGTTGGAAGAGGCACATTTTCAGGCTTTATCTGCTTTACGCCCGGAAGTGGTCTTATTGGGGACGGGGCAAAAGATACGTTTTCCAGCACCAGCGTTGTTAGCATCGCTGACTAATGAAGGGATAGGAGTAGAGGTGATGAATACGCAGGCTGCTTGTCGTACTTATATGATTCTGATGGCGGAGGGGCGGGCGGTGGCAGCCGCTTTGTTATTCAAGTAAGGTGCAAGGTACGCCTTGCACTATTGCCCCTTAGTCAAAAAGTATTGTATTTACAGATAAGCCTTGACGTTCAAATATTTCGCGCAAATGTTTCATGGCTTCCTTTTGAATTTGCCGCACTCGTTCTCGGGTCATACCAAGTTCTTTACCAACTTGTTCTAATGTCGCTTCCTCTCCGTCACCTATACCAAAGCGTCGCTTTATCACAATACGTTGCTTGTCACTGAGTTTGGATAAGCATAACTTGAGTTGTTTCTTCTGATCATAATCTTGTAACAGTAGCATGGGATCAGGGTTTAATTCATCCTGAATGCTGTCGATCAAGGCGTTCTCATGCGTATTCAGGTACGGACAGTCCATCGAAGCCACACGCTCATTAAGGCTGAGTAATTTTTCGACTTTTTCTATTGGTTTGCCGAGATGTTGCGCCACTTCTTTGGGCGTTGGATCATGATCCAAGCTTTGTGATAAAGTGCGAAATGCTCGCAAACAAGTATTGATCTCCTTAATGATATGGATGGGCAAGCGAATGGTGCGGTTTTGATTCATAATGGCGCGTGTGATCGATTGCCTAATCCACCAGGTTGCATAAGTGGAAAAACGAAAACCTTTTTCTGGATCGAATTTATCGACCGCCCGCATTAAGCCAATATTGCCTTCTTCAACCAAATCTAGTAGGTCCAAACCTCGGTCCATATAGTTGCGGGCAATATTGACGACGAGGCGTAAATTGGCCTTAATCATGTGGTGACGTGCCTTTTCATCCCCTTGTTGGAAACGTCGCCCATATTCAATTTCTTCATCCGCACTCAAAAGTTCAGACGAACCAATTTCATTGAGGTAAAGATGGGTGGCATCAAAACGGTCATTTGCAATATCGGCTTGGAGGAGTAACGCTAGCTCGTTATCGTCATCGTCTTCCCCAAGTACGTCCAATTCTTCAAGAATATCATCGTCCATAGTTATCTTTCCACTTACTTAAATAACAGACCTGCGTTTATGTGCCCACACCCCACTGTGAAGGGGGACTGGCGTTGAACCAATGCCATTAAGTTAAGGAGGATGCTAAGTTCGTAGTAGGCGATTTATCGCCTACTACGAACCTTAACTTAAGGGCGTTAAGTACACTGATTAACGTGGCGCGAGTTTCAAAGGGAGTCCCGGATAGATTGTATAAGGGCTACCAATGCCGTTCCACTTTGCTAAATCGGTGAGAGGCACCCCGTACATCTCCGCAATATTTTGCAAGCTCTCTCCCAGTTTCACCAGATGGAGGTCAGGAAGTACGACGGGAGTGGTGTCGCCACTGTCCTGTTCCGGTGTGGGTGGAGCAACTCGCAATTTTTGCCCCGCCTCTACTTTATAAGGGGGCTTTAAATTATTCCATCTCGCTAATTCCGCCATACTGTGACCATAACGCTGAGAAATAGCAGACAGCGTTTCCGAGAACTCAACCATGTGATAAACTGTCTCAGTAGATGGAGCGCTGTCCGGCGGACTCACCCGCAGACGTTGTCCCATTGACAGCGGTTGAGCTTGTAAACCATTCCATGTCTTTATATCATCCTCACTGCAATTATAATGTTTGGCAAGACTAGATAAAGTGTCACCCAGCAGCACTATATGGTAATCTCTGCTCCCATGGGTGGGTTCTGGGGGTAGCTCCGAAACCGGTGGCGTAATAATGGGAGTTGACACAGGTGGCGTGGGTGTCTCTACCGGAATGCCTACTACCTCAGGGGGCGTGGATATTGGTGGTGGTGGTGGTGGAGGAGTGATCCTTATTCTTTGAGGAACAGGCTTGCTCTGCTTAGGCGCAGAGGGTTCGGGCTCATCCTTCTGGGGGAGCGAAGAACAGCTACTGAGTAGCATAATCAATCCGGTGGCAGCCCATAGTTTTGTAGATGGCATATACATATTAGTTAAACTCCAAAGTTTTGTCCGACGCCCAAGATAAATCTTGGACTCCAAAATTTCGTCAATATATTATGTTCTAATTTTGCATAAAAAAGTCGTTTAAATCAACTCACAAGTTACAGGATCAAAAAAAATGACTACACAAGATATTATTACTTCATCGACATTACCCGCCTTGTTTCGTGAGCGTGTCAAGCGCACCCCGCAACTGGTCGCTTATCGTTATTTTGATAAGGATGACAAAACTTGGCAAAGCCTTACTTGGAGCGAGATGTCTCAACAAGTGGCGCGTTGGCAGGCGGCTTTGGCGCAGGAAAATCTTGCGCCCGGGGATAGGGTTGCCATCATGTTGCGTAATTGCCCTCAATGGGTCATGTTTGATCAGGCAGCCCTCGGTTTGGGCTTGGTCACTGTCCCTTTATATACCGATGACCGCCCCGATAATGTGGCTTATATTATAAACCAAGCCCAAGTCAAACTATTGCTACTCGACGGAGCGTGGAAACGTTTATACACTGTGCGCGATGACTTGTCCACTTTAACGCGCATTGTTTCAATACAAGCCATTGATGATAAAAAATTTTATGACTCGCGTTTAGTTTTTTTAGATCAGTGGTTAGCCGGTGACGAACAAAGCCCGTTACGCGCTGAGGAGTCTCCCCCTGAAAATTTAGCCAGCATTATTTATACTTCTGGTACTACCGGTCGTCCAAAAGGTGTGATGCTCAGTCACAGAAATATGCTCCGTAATGCTCAAGCGGCGGCAAGTGGCATGGATTTTAATTATGATGATCTTTTTTTATCTTTTTTACCACTATCGCATACCTTAGAACGCACCGGCGGATATTATTTACCAATGATCGTCGGCGCAACCGTTGCTTATGCACGTTCTATTCCACAATTAGCGATGGATTTAACCACTTTATGTCCAACTGCTTTAATTTCTGTACCGCGAATTTATGAACAAGTATATGCTAAGATTCAAAATCAATTGGAAAAAAAATCAGCCATCGCTCAAAAATTATTCACTCTGACAGTCGAAGTAGGTTGGCGACGCTTTGAATATCATCAAGGGCGGGCAACATGGCATCCACGTTTGCTGTTATGGCCCCTATTGCGCCGTTTAGTCGCTACGCCGGTATTGGATAAATTGGGTGGACGGATGCGTGTCGCTATCAGTGGCGGCGCGGCTTTGTCGCCGGCAATTGCCAAATTGTTTATAGGGCTGGGCTTAAATCTATTACAAGGCTATGGGTTGACCGAAACCAGTCCCATCATCAGCGTCAATCGCCCTGATGATAATGTGCCAGAGAGTATTGGTACTATCATACCGGACGTGGAAGTCAAAGTTGACGAAAATGGCGAATTATTGACAAAAAGTCCGTATGTGATGTTGGGCTATTGGAAAAATCCCAAAGCCACTCAGGAAATAATTGATGAGGCGGGTTGGCTGCATACCGGCGATAAGGCGCGTCAGGATGAGCAAGGTCATCTATACATTACTGGGCGCATTAAAGAGATCATTGTCATGGGCAACGGCGAAAAAGTCCCGCCTGCTGATATGGAAATGAGCATTTGCAGCGATCCACTCTTTGAGCAGGTGATGATAGTGGGTGAAGCTAAGCCCTTTCTCAGTGCCTTGGTGGTATTAAACGCTGAATATTGGCAAGGGTTTGCCAAAAATTTGAATGTCAACCCTGATGCATTGCAGGAAAAAGCTGTACATCAAGCGATATTAAAACGCCTTAACAAACACCTCAAGGATTTTCCGGGCTACGCCCAGATTCGTCGCGTGTCATTATCTCTTGAGCCTTGGACGATAGATAATGGCTTATTGACACCGACTTTAAAAATGAAACGGGCGCGTATTCTTGAACGTTATGCGGCGGAGATGGTGCATCTGTATGAAGGTTTTTAACGTTCGTAGTAGAGGATTTATCCCCTACTACGAACTTTTAACCCTTAACTTAATGGCATTGACTTTTCAGGCAGGCTTCAATAAATTTATCTAAGTCCCCATCCAACACAGCCTGCGTATTGCTGGTTTCTACACCAGTGCGTAAATCCTTAATGAGCGACTTATCCAACACATAAGAGCGAATCTGACTGCCCCAACCAATGTCAGCTTTGTTGTCAAAGGTGGCTTGTTCTTCACGGCGGCGTTCCTGCATTTCTAATTCATACAGTTTAGCCTTTAATTGTTTCATCGCCGTCGCCTTGTTTTTATGTTGGGAGCGATCATTTTGACATTGCACAACAGTGTTGGTCGGTAAATGAGTGATGCGTACCGCCGATTCTGTACGGTTGACATGTTGTCCCCCGGCACCGCTGGCACGGTAAACATCTATGCGTAAATCGGCCGGATCAATTTCAATATCTATATCGTCATCAACTTCAGGCGCTGCAAATACAGCGGCAAATGAAGTGTGGCGGCGATTGCCAGAGTCAAAAGGCGATTTACGCACCAGGCGATGTACTCCGGTTTCGGTGCGTAGCCAACCATAAGCGTAGTCTCCTGTGACACGGACAGTGGCACTTTTTATGCCCGCGACTTCGCCCGGCGATAAGTTAATCATTTCTGTAGCAAATCCGCGCCGTTCTGCCCAGCGTAAGTACATACGCAATAACATTTCTGTCCAATCTTGGGCCTCGGTGCCGCCTGAGCCGGATTGAATGTCTAAAAAGGCATTGTGTGCATCCATTTTTCCTGATAACATACAGGACAACTCAAAATCTAACAATTGTCGGTCTAACTGTTCTAAGTCTTGACATACCGAGTCCACTGTATCATTATCATGCTCTTGTTGTGCCATATCCAATAACTCGCGCCCATCCTTTAATCCGATGTCGAGTTGATCTATGGTTTGCACAACTTTTTCTAAAGCAACCCGTTCGCGCCCAAGTGTTTGTGCCCGTTCTGGATTATTCCAGAGGTTTGGGGATTCAATTTCGCGTTGAACTTCAATCAGACGCTCATATTGAGTGGTATAGTCAAAGATACCCCCTGAGTGCATCGATTCTGTTTTGCATATCAGTCATGCGTTGATAGATAATATTGAGTTCCATTGAAAACCTCTTATGCATCATTAGACAAAGATAACATGTTACTACAAATATTGAAAAATTCAGAGAACTTTGTAAATCATTGATTTTATATATAATATAAAATAAAACTAAACAAGTGTTTGAAATTATTATATTTTATACTTTTTTCCCGAAGAAATCTGTTTTATGAAATTGTTAATATAATCAATGAAACTAATTACTACATCAGCACTTGAAATAAAAGGCAATCTGTTAACAATAATGGTTTTGCATTTATTTGAGAATGATACTGAGATAATTGCAGAACAACTAGCCGAAAAAGTCTCTAAAGCACCAAAGTCTTTTCAGCAGGCACCAATAGTAATTGACCTACAGGCGGTACAAAATGATAATGACGGAGTCGATTTACCTGAAATTGTGAGGTTATTGCGTACTTATGGTTTAATCCCAGTGGCGGTGCGTGGGGGCAATCCACAGCAACATGAAACGGCGTTGGGCCTAAATTTAGGGCTATTAGCTGATGCCACATCTCAGCAAAAACCCCCGTATGATCCTGCGGCATCAATACCTCCGATGACTAGAATTATCACGCAGCCGATTCGTTCTGGGCAACAAGTGGTTGCGCTTAATGGTGATTTAATCGTGTTATCTACCGTCAGCCATGGCGCTGAAATCTTGGCTCATCGGCATATCCATATCTATGGCATTTTACGTGGACGGGCATTGGCGGGTATCAATGGAGACCATAAAGCACGGATTTTTTGTCAAAACTTAGAGGCTGAACTTATCTCCATTGCGGGACAGTATAAGGTAAATGAAGACATATCAGAGGATTTAATGGGTAAACCGGTACATGTTTATTTGGATGAGGCTTTGTTAAAAATTAAACCGCTTTGAGTTGGTGTGCAAGAATAATAGATCAAATCTTGCTATTATTATAGGTGGTGCGATGCGAGATTAAGAGCGTGCTTTCGGCTGAAGGAAATATTAAATTTTTAAAACACGCTCTAAAAATGGGAGTATTTTGACAACCCGAAAGTCACCAAATCTCCCCTAACCTCAATGCCATTAAGTTAAGCATAAGTAGGCTGGATAAGTACTGAATCATAACATCGGACTTTTTGGAGCCCAAGATAAATCTTGGACTCCAAAATACCGTTAACTTAATGGCATTGCCTTAACCCCCTTTATCAAAGGGGTGAATAAAACTAGAACATTGAGTTTAAACACTTTTTTAAGGTAGGAAAAAAGATTGGCTAAGATTATTGTTGTTACATCTGGTAAAGGTGGAGTTGGTAAGACGACCACCAGTGCTGCTTTTGCGACAGGTTTGGCCTTACGCGGATATCAAACAGTTGTGATTGATTTTGATGTCGGATTACGGAATCTTGACCTTGTGATGGGTTGTGAGCGCCGCGTTGTCTATGATTTTGTCAACGTGATTAATGGCGAGGGGAGCTTAAACCAAGCCCTGATCAAAGATAGACGGGTTGAGAATTTATATATTCTGCCAGCCTCGCAAACTCGCGATAAAGACGCTCTCACCTTGAAAGGGGTGGCAAGAGTGTTAGAAGCGTTAAGAAAGCGCTTTGAATATATTGTCTGTGATTCTCCCGCAGGTATTGAGCATGGTGCTATTATGGCGATGTATTTTGCCGATGAAGCGTTGATCGTGACCAATCCTGAGGTTTCTTCTGTGCGCGATTCTGACCGTATCATCGGCATGTTGTCCAGTAAAACCCGCCGTGCGGTGCAAAATATGCAGCCCATTAAAGAATATTTGTTGCTAACACGTTATATAGATAAACGTGTGGATCGTGGAGATATGCTAAGTGCTAAAGATGTTGGGGAAATTTTAGCTATTCCCATGTTAGGCATTATTCCTGAATCGCCTACAGTCTTGCAGGCTTCTAATGCTGGCATTCCCATCACGCTCGATAAAGAAAGTGATGCTGGAATAGCCTATCTTGAAGTTGTTGCACGTTTCCTTGGAGAAGAACCACCAGAACGAGAGAAAAAAAGTTTTTTTACCCGTATATTCAGTTCTAAATTAACATAACATGAGAGTTTTGGAATTTTTTCGCTCTAAACCGGATAGTACAGCGACTGTTGCTAAGGAACGCTTACAAATTATCGTTGCACATCAACGCAGCAATCGTGGCTCGTCGGCTCTCGACGCTCTTCTTCCCAAGATGCAACGGGATTTACTAGAGGTTGTCAGAAAATACGTCGAGATTGATAATGAACAGGTCAAAATGCGTGTAGAAAAAGAGGGCAATTGTGAAGTTTTAGAAGTCAATATCACTTTGCCAGAAGGCAGCGTCAACAAAAATGAATAAAAGAGTTGTTCCCAATTAATTAAAAATCAGCGGGGTTTTGGTAACCCCGCAGCCGTTCGTAGTAGGCGATTTATCGCCTATTTCTTAATAAGGCGATAAATCGCCTACTACGAACCCGGCACGATATGGCATTGATTACCAACTGGCAGATATGAATTCAAAAAATTTCTTAATTATTTTTGGCACCTTGCTCAGTCTTGTTCTATTACTTATCGTGTTTTCACGCTTGGATTGGTCTGCGTTTTTGACAGCTTTCAAAAACATTCGCTTACCACAAGTCTTGCTCGCAGGGGGCATCATTATGATCATTATTGCCTTACGCTCTCTGCGTTGGACTTTGGTTGCGTGTATGCCGCTGAGAAAATTTAAGCATTTTTGGCAAGCGGTTAATATCGGTTATTTAGGCAATATGATTTACCCTGCACGGGCGGGCGAGGTACTCAAGGTGGTGGCTATTCATCATTTTGCTCAGCTTGTCTATGGGCGGGCTATTTCCAGTGCTGTGATTGATCGAATGCTTGATATGATTGTGGTGGGATTATTTACGCTGCTCGTGCTTTGGATACATGGTAGTCAAATTGATCCCAATATTGGCAGAGGTATTATCGGCATTTTTATTGTTGCGACGGTGGTATTGACTTTGTTAATCATTTTTGTTGATCGTTTACATGTCCGTGTGCAACGCTGGAACGCTCAAGGTGAATGGCAACTGCGGCTGCAAGAATGGAGCAAGCACGCTTTGGAAGGTGTCCAAGCATTTCGCCAAACGCATAATGTATTAGGTGTTCTGCTGCTGAGTGTCGGCATTGTTATGCTCGATTATTTTTGGATGTGGAAAATGATGGGTGCTTTTGGCTGGGATTTGCCCTTTGAGGCTGGATTGACAGTCGGTGTTTTTCTTCTAGTCGCTATCTCTTTGCCTTCCGCGCCCGGTTATATTGGCATTTATCAAGTCGCCTGTGTATTAGCTTTGAGCTTATACGGTATTGATGAAAGCCTTGCTGTCGCCTATTCTGTGGTGATGCAATTAATCGGTTTTGCGATTCTCGGTGTACAGGGGATGCTCGTGACTGCCTATTGTGGGTTTAATTTGTCGCGGGAACGGGGGACTACAAATTGACTAAAAAAAACACTGAAAAAATTTTCGGTCTACATGCGGTGCGACAAGTTTTTAAAAACGACTTCAGTCGCGTAATGGAATTGTGGGTGCAGCAGGAGCTTCATTCTGCAAGATTACAAGCCTTGCTGAAACAAGCAGAGCAGCAGGGGATTGCTATTCAGTCTGTGCCGAAAAAAACTTTGGATAGTTTGAGTGATAACGGGCATCATCAGGGTATTGTCATTCGCTGCAAAGCCCGCCCTCAATCCACATTAGAAGAAATTCTCGCTTCAAAGACTGTCCCTGCGTTTTTATTGGTGCTTGATGAGGTGCAGGATCCGCATAATTTGGGGGCTTGTTTGCGAACTGCCGATGCGGCGGGAATTGATGCGGTGATTGTGCCTAAAAACCAGGCTTGTCAATTGACAGCGACTGTGCGTCAAGTCGCCAGTGGTGCTGCCGATTCGGTGCCCTTAGTCCAAGTTACTAATCTCGCTAGAACTTTGCGCTGGTTACAAGATCGAGGGGTGTGGTTAGTCGGCACTGATGCTGAAAGTCAAAGCAGTCTGTTTGATTCGAGTTTGACTGGTTCTTTGGCATTGGTGTTGGGGGCTGAAGGGCGGGGCTTACGCCGCTTGACGCGAGAAACTTGTGATGTCTTGGTACGCATTCCTATGTCGGGTACGGTGGAAAGTCTTAATGTTTCGGTGGCGGCGGGGGTTTGTTTGTATGAGGCGGTGCGGCAACGGAGTAGGCGATAAATCGCCTACTACGAATTCTTAACTTAATGGCATTGATTTCTGGGCTAACTTGGCAAAAAAGGCTTGTGTTAATTTGAGTTGTTCAAGTCGAGTTTCTACGCGATTGACTGTATTACGAAACGCTGCTCCATGCGGTTGGCCTTTGCTGTACCATGATAAGTGTTTTCGTGCTACCCGCACTCCAGTATATTCTCCATAAAATTGATAGAGATTGTCCAGGTGAGCCAGCAAAGTGTCGCGGATTTCTGTGAGTGAAGGCGGTGGCAATTTTTTTCCAGTTTTTAAATAGTGATCTATTTCACGAAATATCCACGGATAACCCAGGGCTGCACGTCCTATCATCACTGCATCCGCGCTAGTATAGTCTAATACATATTTGGCTTTTTCCGGGCTGCGAATATCTCCATTGGCAATCACTGGTATTTTTATAGTCGCTTTAATCGCGGCAATCGTGTCATATTCTGCCTCGCCACTGAATCCATTCGCACGAGTGCGCCCATGGATTGCTAAAGCTTGCACTCCAGCTTGTTCCGCTATTTGGGCAATACGCACGCCGTTACGGTGTTCTTTATCCCAGCCGGTGCGTATTTTTAAGGTGACGGGCACTTGAACGGCGTTGACGACGGTTTCGAGAATTTTGCTTACCAGTGTTTCGTCTTTTAATAAGGCGGAGCCTGCCATGACGTTACAGACTTTTTTTGCGGGGCAGCCCATATTAATGTCTATCATTTGTGCGCCATTTTCGGCGTTATGTTGCGCCGCTTTTGCCAATAGTTTTGGATCGGCGCCAGCAATTTGTACGCAGCGCGGTTCAGTTTCGCCGTCGTGATTGGCGCGACGTTTAGTTTTTTCGCTGCCCCAGAGTAGGGAATTTGAGGAAATCATTTCTGATACTGCCATGCCTGCTCCGAGTTGTTTGCAGAGTTGTCGGAAGGGGCGATCTGTGACGCCTGCCATTGGGGCTAGGATGAGTTTGTTTTTTAAGGTGTATGTGCTTATTTGCATAATAATATATTATACCTCTTTTTTTGGTGCGGGCGGTTCCAAAATTAAGCTCGAAAGTCAAGGGACGCGCTCAGGAGGAAGAAATGAATACTCAAGAATTAGAAACACTCTTAAATGAGCTTGAATCAGAACGAATAGAACGTAAAGCCTTAATTTCGGATCGCAGTAAAATTCGTAGAGCGATTTGTGCATTTGCCAACGATTTACCGAATCACCAACAAGCAGGCGTGATATTTATTGGCGTTAAAGATAATGGCAATTGTGCCAATCTTGAGATCACTGACAAACTTTTATTGACACTCTCCGATATGCGCTCCAATGGGAATATACTCCCTTTTCCCACCATGAGCGTTCAAAAACGAACGCTGGCAGGCTGCGAATTAGCCGTTATCATTGTTGAACCCTCCAACACACCACCAGTACGCTACGAAGGGCGAGTTTGGGTGCGCGTTGGTCCAAGTTTAGCACTGGCTACGCCTGAAGAAGAACTGCGTCTCGCAGAAAAACGTCGTTCTAAAGATTTACCCTTTAATATTCAACCGCTTGTTTCGACAAGCTTAGACGATCTAGATTTGGCATTTTTTGAGCAAAAATATTTGCCCGCGGCTTTACCGGCTGACATTTTAAAACAAAATCAACGTCCGATTGAACAACAACTCGCCTCCATGAGATTTATCAACCTGGCTCCCGCCATTCATGCGACCGTCTTGGGTATCTTAGTTCTTGGAAAAGCACCTCAACAAATCCTGCCAGGTAGCTATATCCAATTTATTGGGATTGATGGCACACAATTAACCGATCCAATTAAAGACACTAAAGAAATGACTGGCTCTCTGTCTGTTATGCTAAACACCTTAGATGAAACGCTCCAAAATCACATTTTAATCAATTCTGATCTGACTAGCCAGCCGCTTGAAATCAAACGACCAGATTATCCATTAGTCGCATTGCAACAACTGGCTAGAAATGCCATTTTACACCGCACTTATGAAGGCACACATGCGCCGGTGCGAATCACTTGGTTTAATGATAGAATTGAAATTCACAATCCGGGGAGCTCTTTTGGACAAGTAAATCGACAAAATTTTGGACAAGCAGGTGTCACAGATTACCGTAATCCTCATCTCGCGGAAGCCATGAAAAATCTCGGCTATGTGCAACGTTTTGGCTTTGGCATTCCCATTGCCCGTCAAGCACTCGAAAAAAACGGTAATCCGCCACCCGAATTTTGTGTAGAAGAAAACCGGGTTTTAGTCACTATTAGGAGACAACTATTATGACTATTCCTACAGTTGCTATTTTTAATCCAACCAGCGGTGCTGGTAAAACTTTTTTAGTTTATCATCTCGCTTGGATGTATCGAGACTTGGAACTAGAAGTCATCGCTGCGGATTTGGATCCCCAAGCTGAGCTTACAGCCTTATTCCTTGATGAAGACAGTTTAGAAAAAAGGTGGCAGTCGAAGACTGAACCAAAGACGGTTTTTCAAGCAATAGAGCGTCTAAAGCCACAAGACATTGAAGAACAACTAACGCTTATCAATGGGGACATATCTCTTTTAGCGTTTGAAGATGAATTTTCAAAAGCATGGCATTTACCACCCAATGAGGAGTCTAATCAAATCTTGTCAGCATTTTGGCAACATTTGCAGACGGTAGCTACCGAGCAAGCTGCCAATATTATTCTAATAGATTTAGGCTCAAATTTGGGCGCGATTAACCGTGCCTGCCTCATTGCCGCTGATTATGTGGTTGTACCTTTAATACCCGACTTATTTTCAGTACACGGATTAAAACAGTTAGGGGCAATGCGACGACAATGGCACGATGAATGGCAACGGCGACGAGAGAATCATCCCAAATTGCCAGTGGGAAAAATGCAAGGACTTGGATATGTTATTATTCAACAACCCATCCGACTATATTTGGGTGCCAATAACTATGCAAAATGGATGATGCAAATGCCGAGCGTTTTTCACGATGCCATAAATAAGGACACCGAAGAACAGACATTTTCATTGAAAGATGATCCCTGCTGTTTAAATATTTTTAAAACTTATTATAGCCTGATACCTCTAGCTAAAGAGGCACGTAAACCCATATTTCACCTGAAGCCGGCAGATGGCGCAATGGGGGCTTACGGTGAACTGATACCCAGTGCTTATCGAGAATTTCAACAATTGGCTTCAAAGATTGCAAAACTTGCGGGTATTGTTTTGCCTGAAAACAACTACATGCCACGATAAACAAACTCAACCGCGCAAAGCGCGGCTTGGATCAAGAATTGAAAATTTGTGATCGGGTACAAAATTATTGAGCTTTTATTGCCGATTTTGCCAGTTGGGATGCCTCTACTAATCCAGATTTTCTGCAAACGCCCCGCGCATTGGTTATCATTTTAATGCAACACATTTTTTCCTGTTGTTTTCGAGGCAAAAGTTTTCGTCTCGACGTTAGGAGAGATCAGCGAAAACTTTTGCCTCGAAAGTCAATCGGAGTAGAAAACGACCTGCCAGGGGAGTGTTGATGCCGTGATACAAGATTTAAAACAAATGGGCTATCTCATTGAAAGGGAAAATAGAAAACGTCAATTGTATCAAAAAAAGGCATTACTAGAACGATGGATAACGGCTTATCCTGAACAATTAAGACCCAAACTACTCATTAATCGTTATCAATCCGTTGTGCCCAATTGGTGGCAACAGGCTCAATTAAATACGAATACTTATTGGGGTGGCGAAATTGCGGCTGCCATGTTAACGCATTATTTGAAACCGATGATAGCGACAGTTTATATAAAACAATCAGTTGGGGAATTTGTGCTCAAAAATAGGCTCAGGAAAATGCCGCAAGGAGAAATTCTTGAAACTTTTTGGGGATTTGAATATCACCAGCCCCCTTATAACATAGTTCCCCCTTTATTAATTTATGCGGATTTAATTGCAACAGGTAACGCCAGAAATATTGAAACAGCAAGGATTATCTATGAAAAAGAAATCGTTGGACTTATCCAAGCGTCTTGATCCATTGACTTTAGACATTTTTCAATCCCTCGCTGAAATTGCGGCGCGGCTTAATATTTCTTTTTTCATTGTAGGCGCAACAGCGCGAGACGTTATTCTCACGAATATTTATGGCATTCCGACTGTCAGAGCGACAGCCGATATTGATTTATTCTCGTTCCCACGCGGGGCAAAGGAATGCCTGCATGGACGCGGAGCGTCCCGCAAAAAAAATTGGTTTTTGCCAAGGTGTTCGACGCAGAGCGTCGGGGCCTGCATTCCTTTGCCCCGCGTGGGAACGGTAAAATAATATCCAGCCTGCTTTACTTAAACAAATCAGAATGTGATCCTGTACGTACCAACACCAATTCTGTTTCACTGCTTTGATAAATCAGTAACCAATCTGGCTCAATATGACAGTCTCGATAACCTTGATAATTTCCAGCCAAGGCGTGATCACAGTATTCTGGCTCTAATGTTTCACCATTAGCAAACTTTTCAATGACTTGTGTCAGCTTGGTCATGTCTTTGCCAGATTTTTGTATGCGCTTGACATCTTTTTTGAACTGTTTGAGTCGGCGAATAGTTTTCATTTAATCCCCAAATCTTCAAAAAGTTTATCAGTACTATCAAAACGAGCGCCTTCTCCGGCTTCGGCATCGTTCAACGCTTTGATTGTGGTTTCGTTAGGGATTTCTTTTGACTCAAACGGTAAACTTTGGTGTAATTGTACTTGCTGATAAAATAAATTGACTGCTTGGCTTGCCGATAAACCAAGCTGTTTAAAAACCATTTCAGCGTTCAGTTTGAGTATAGGATCAATTTGTATCGTTAAAATTTGTGTGTTAAGCATTGTGATTACCTTGACAAGATTATGAACATATAAAATAATACGCCACCCGTAAAATTTTGCAACCCCCCGTGGCTATATTTCAATCCCCTAATCCGTTGTACTAGTACAGGAGGGCGGAAATCTTCAGGCCACTTTTTTTTAACTACAGGGATTATTGATTAGCAGGGATAAGTCAAAATCTTTTATTGATTATAGCAATAGCATAAATAACTGTTTTTTTAAAACGTCCAGCTTTGGAGAACGGTTTTGATTTATCCCTGCTAATAGATAATCAGGGGAGTTAATGAAAGTGGAAATTTCCGCCCTCCTGCACTAGACTAGTTTGGAAGGTTTGTATGGGGTTTGCAAATCAATGCCATCTCGTGCCGAACACTAAAGAAATCATATTTTTTAAAAAAAATCAATCATTTATCCTTAACTTTATAACGATCCGCAGCTCTGACTGTAGTTATTGCATAATTTATGCCCACCAGCGGTTCACGTTTTGCCGCAGATCAGCAAACTTCTCTACCAATGCCGGCTGATTTTGCAAAGCCAAACGATCAGGTAACGCTTTAAAGGGCTTTGTAAGTCATTTGCAGCAGCGTTGGTGCAAATGCAACAATTAATAAGAAATCAGATTTTTTAGAAAAATCTGATTTCTCAGAGCAGTGATTTTATCCTAATGCTTTTGCTGCTGTTTCCATGATTGTTGAGCCATCAAGATAATCTTTGAGCAAATTGATTACGCTGCTGTACCACTTGATTTGGCGAACAGGAGTGCCATCACTATGCTTTTTGCCGGTATCGAGAATAACCCCGTGCTTTAAGCCTGTGTCTGTCAGCTCGTATTTGATGTTGTTTTTGTGATCTCGGTCAGATGTTTGTAAACCGGCATCAATTAATATCGGGTTGACGGCATTGCGCTTGATACCTAATTTTATGGCAAGTTCAGAAACGGTCAGCAATTGTTCTTGCTTTTCAGCTACTAGCTGCGTCATGCCCCATGTCTCTAGCGCATCATAATCGAATTGCTTTTTCAGGGCGTTGTTGAGCGCAATTGTTGCCATGTTGCCGGTGATACCAAAAATGCTCATCAGTTCCTTATTGGTGTGGGCGAATTCCAGCACTGGGGTGGCAGGTTGCCTAGCGTTTTGTCGCGCAATCTTAAACGCCACCGTCAGTTCAAGCTTTAACTGCACAACCTCGGGTGTGTTGCGGGATAATGTGAGCGCAAAAATGGCCTGATCCTCGCTGAGGAGGGCATACTTTTGTGGATTGCCGCCGCCTTGCTCACGATAACCAACCTCGTCCATACCGCTCTCCTTTCTTTAGGATGGTTGTTGAGTGGCTCTCAAGGTAGTTTGCGACCGGCTTGAGAGTCACTCGTTTGATTAGTTGTTAGCACACAACTTAACAAAATAAATACCGTTATTTTTTTATCAAAAACTGTATTCTATATAAATGTTTAATGAGTGTCAACAATTATGGCAAAATATTTTTAATTTGTTGTAGCACAAAATTTTTATCGTAATGGATATCACCAATTACTTGGTTATCAAGTAGTACCGCAACACGGTGTATTAAGTCTTTTGATTGGCGCGGTACGCGCATAGTAATAAGATTATCCCTGCCACCATGTTTCCAAATGTGAGGCGGGCGACCAGGTTTTTTATCTTTTATTTGTTTCGCCATTTTTTTCTCCATTAGATTAGCAGTCAAATATATGATGGTGTGTCAACAATGTCAAGCTTATATAGACTTATCCTCGACGTTTTTGTCGCTGTGGTGAGTACAACTAATGGTAAACAACGAATAAAAACCTTCAAGATTCAAGATCATCAGTGCTCTCAAGTTCTCTCATGCCGCGCATTGTTCGCTCAATCACTCCGGACTTGATAACACTGATTAATTTAGCGGTGGGAAGTTAATCTGGGTAAGAAATCCGATTTTTTCAAAAAATCGGATTTCTAGCGACTAAAGAAATCCGATTTTTTCAAAAAATCAATCATTTATCCTTAACTTTATAACGATCCGCAGCTCTGACTGTAGTTATTGCATAATTTCTGCCCACCACCGCATCACATTTTGCCGCAGTTCAGCAAACTTTTCCACCAATGCCGGCTGATTTTGCAATGCCAAACGATGCGTTTCTGCACGATAAGCCCGAAATGCTTCGCTTAATTGACTACAAGCCGATTCTTCAAGCAAGCCATATTCTGCAAACATCCCTAATAATGGTAACATTCCGGTTGTTTCTAACAGGCGAGGATAGTCCACTGCCCAACGTAGAACGCCGTACTGAATAATAAATTCAATATCCGCGATACCGCCCCGCCCTTGTTTTAAATCAAAAATGCTTTCCTTGCTTTTGTCTAAATTATCTCGCATTTTTTCTCGCATTTCGCAGACTTCCTGCTTTAATTGAGCAGGTTCGCGGCGCTGGCTGAGAATGTTTCGGCGGAGGCTTTCAAATTTTGCCATACTTTCTGGATTTCCAGCAATGGCTCTCGCACGTACTAAGGCTTGATGTTCCCATGTCCAAGCATTTTGCCATTGGTAACTTTCAAAAGCCTCGAAACTGCTCACTAACATACCGGAGGCGCCTCCTGGACGTAAACGGGAGTCTACTTCATATAAGATTCCCCCCGGTGTATTGGTGGTGATAATGTGAATAATGCGTTGTGCTAAACGCATAAAAAATACGTTATTATCCAATGATTTGTCGCCATTGGTGAACTGCCCGGTACCGCGACTGTCATGCAAAAAGACTATATCCAAATCAGAGCTATAACTTAATTCTATCCCGCCAGCTTTGCCATAAGCGACAACACATAATGCCGCTTGACGAGTTTTATCTTCATCAACGCAAAACGGTTGTCCATGCCTTTGCATGAGATAGTCGTTGGCTATGCTTAATGCGCGTCTGACTGAAGTATCTGCGATAGCCGTCAAGTAGTCGCTGACCAGTTCTACCGTCAAATTGCCGGATATTTCGGCAGCCGCGACATGTAGAACATTTGCGCGTTTGAATTGGCGCAGCTTTTCCATCTGTCTTTCTAAATCATTGAGCTGGGCTAATTGCGCTTGCAGGGCATTATCTAATTCTTCGGGTTTTAGCGGATCATATAAGCGGCGCGGATCGAGCAATTCGTCCAATAACAGGGGATAGCGGGTAATTTGTTCTGCAATCCAAGCACTGTCGGCACATAAACGGACTAATTGTTTTAACACCTGTCGGTGCTCTATCAATAAGGCGAGGTAAACATCGCGTCGTGCGACGGATTCGATGAATTTCAAGCTACGGTGTATGGCATTATCTTGATGTTGCTGCTCAATCGCTGCCACGATTAATAAAGGAATCAAGCTGTCTAGCTTTTCCCGCCCGCGCTGCGATAGCTTTTTCACAGTATAGGAATCAAGCAATTTTTGTAAATGGGCTAAGACTTCGGAGGCTTTTTGAAAACCTGCCGCGTTTAATAATAATTCGGCTTGTTCTTGATCATGCAATCCCCCCATCCATAGCGTTTGCCAACGGTGAGGTTCGATGGTTTGTAAGGAGTCGATGGGTTTTGCTGCGGGTTTGGGTGCAATCACTTGTTCAAATTCTGAGTGTACTTGTTGTTGATGATGGAGCAGTTGTGCAATAAAGTGATTCCAGTCATCAAATCCCATACTGTAAGCCAATCGCGCCTGATTGAGTTTGTCATCTGGTAAAGTTTGGGTTTGCCTATCTTCAATGGCTTGTAAATGGTTTTCGCTTAGGCGCAAAAAGTGATAGGCTTTGCGTAAACGGGTGACAGCTTCGGTGGGGAGAATTTCGTGTTTTTCCAGTTGTTCTAGGGTGGAGAGTAAGTGCCGTTGCTGTAAAGCTGGTTGTTGCCCTCCGCGTATCAGTTGAAAGACTTGACAAGTAAATTCGATTTCACGAATCCCCCCCGGCCCCAATTTTATATTATTATTCAGACCTTTGCGACTGGTTTCTTGGTCAATCATATCCTTCATATTGCGTAAGGCTTCAAAGGCATTAAAGTCTAAATAGCGGCGATAGACAAATGGGCGCAAGCTTTTCAGTAGGGATTCTCCGGCTGGTTTGTCTCCGGCTGCGACACGCGCTTTAACCAGGGCATAACGTTCCCAATCCCGTGCATGGGCTTCATAATAGCTTTCCATCGCTGAAAAACTCATCACTAGGGGGCTGCCGTCGCCAAATGGTCTTAAACGCATATCGACGCGGAATACAAAGCCGTCTGCTGTGATCTGATTCAAAGCTTGTATCAGTTGCTGCCCGAGGCGCAGAAAAAATTCTTGATTGGTTCGTGATCGCTTGGCTCCTTTTGTTTCGCCGGATTCAGGGTAGGTGAAAATCAGGTCGATGTCAGAGGAAAAATTCAGTTCTTGCCCACCGAGTTTGCCCAGTGCCAGTACGACTAGTTGTTGTGGTATGCCGTTGGCATTAACAGGGGTGCCGAATTGGGTGGTTAGGCGCTGATAAAGCCATGTCAAGGCGCCCTCTGTCATGGCATCGGCTAAATCCGATAATGATTTTAGGGTTTCTTCTAAAGGCGCCCAGCCTGCTAAATCGCGCCAGGCGATGCGTGTCATTTCCCGACGGCGGAATAGGCGCAGGGTTCGCATTAGTTCGGTTTCGTCTTTGACATCTTGCAATGAGTGCGCTAAGTCTTGTGAGTAGTGGCTGGGAACGTTCAATAAGTCGCTATTATGGAGCAAGGCTGGTGATTGCAGGCAATGTTTGGCCACAAAGGGGCTACAGGCCCAGACTTTTGGTAGGCTATCATAAATTTGGGGATGAAGGGGGCGTGCGTCTGTGTTGGCTTGATAGTCTTGCCAGATGCGGTTGACTTCGGGTTGGAGTAAGGGTGGTAGGGTGTCGAAGATATTCATGTCATTTTTTTCTATTTAAAAAAAAGAAGCTAAGGATAGAGTATATCACTCTTTTTCTGGTTCCCACGCGCCGGCGTGAGATCCGCCCAGTCGTCCAAAATAAATTTTGGACTCCAAACTACATCTCAGATTGGAGGTGGCTCACAGGCCAAAATTTATTTTGGACGAGAGGCGTTTAGCAAGCGTAGGGTCAATGCCAGTATGATAAACCCCTAAAATTCAGACCTGCTGGGAGACCCATACCCAGCAGGTCGTTGATAGGGCAACCATAAAGGATTGCCCCTACGAAAAATTACCAAGGGTATTAGTACCGTCGCCTTGTCTTGATCCCTCCTTGCGTCGGGACAGGCTTAATGGCATTGAAGCGTAGGGTGCGTCCCACGCACATTCTTGATGTTGCTGTAGGACTAAAACGTTGCAAACTCAATGTCATATCGGCACGATATGGCATTGATCCGGAGCTTGCTAACCATTTATCGGATAAAAATTACCGTTTATCATTATCCAATATACTGTAGTGATTTTTTTATTTACACTTTCCTCTCATCGGCGCTATTAAGTAAGTATTTTCAAAAATCAATGAATAGATGGTAAGGATTTCTTTAACTCTTAGTTCGACGTTTTTTTAACAACCGGGACTCGCTAATGAGCTTAATATAATTACTAATAGAATAACTAATATTCATTAGTTGTTTTGGGTGATTTTATCACTGTAGAATAGCGCCCATCTTTAGTCGATGCTGAGAGCGTGTTTTAAAAGTCGGTCATATCGCCAGACCTGCGGGGTTGCCAAAACCAAAGAAATTATTACTAAAGACACTAATCCTGGGATGATAGTCTTGTTTATTGGGACTCTGTTTTGCATAAGTCATGCCGAATCGCTGGCAGACATAACGCTGCTTGATTCAAGGTCAGGTAGCGTGTACCAAGCCATACGCTACAGTCCGGGCAAACCATAATTATGAAAGGCTGCATGTCAGAGTCAGCTTTTCCAATGACAGACGATCTGCCAACATCATCGTGGAAGAATCGTCGCCGTTTGACAAAATGTTAGACAGTTAGCATTAAACACCAAAACCAAATTAATCAAAAAATTAAATCTTGACAGACAATAATTATTTGTAGTATTGCCCACTTGAAACTTATATATAA
>JBDLJY010000064.1:0-24984 GCA_039714115.1 Pseudomonadota bacterium
TGTGAAAGTGCTTGAATTTCTGGCACGGAAAATTCATCGCCTCGGTTCATCGCCTCTTCTAAGGAATGTCTGGCTCTCGAATATTGGTTGGCAAGCGTTTTTTTGTGTTCCAGCAGTTTTTTGACAGCCTGATTTTTGCGATATTTGGCTGGGATAGTTTTCAGTTGCTTGCCCGCTTTTTCGACTGCTAAATGGGTATTGCCCTGATCATCAATCACAAGAGAAATATTGGTTTCATCAAGAGTCAACGATTTTGCTTTGGTGGTAATCTCTTGAATTTCCATAATTTCCATCGCCCAGGTTAAACGAATGGGATCAACATAACCGGCTGTACGAGCTAGGTTTTCTAAGCCTATCCTGACGGCTAAGGCTTCACTTGTTTGCCTTTGTGAGCCAAATTGCTTGCTTTCCTTTAAGAACTTGTTTGCTAACTGGTAGCGTTTCAAGACATCTTGTTCTGGATTGCGTTTACTCAGAGGCACTAAGCCAAGCGCTCGCACAGAGTCTTTATCACGCTTTTCGGTTATTTTTTGCCGGGTATGTTTAATGCCATTAATCCCCAGCATACTATCCGCAAAAATTTGCGCCCGCCGATGTCCATTGCTGTCTGCTGTATATTTGGCGGCGGCATAAACGCGATTCCAGCGGCTTTTGCCCAAGGTTTTATAAGCCTGTTTAAACCAATCCACATCCACAGCACCGTCAACCAAATCTTGAGCACTCAATGGTGTATAGCGGTTGATATCTTGTTCCCATTTTTGGGAAATCACATCATCATATTTTCTGCTATGAGCATGAAACCACCAAACCGCCGTTTCTAATCCCTTCCAACCCAAATACTTTTCCACAAAAGCCACCCACACTGGGGCGTACATTGCCACTTCCACTAGACGTTGTTCGGCGATTTTAGCCTCTTTGACAACACGATCAAATTCGGCTTGGGTATCACTTTTGTCAGGGTGTGAAACTTTCAACAGATGACTCAAAACTGAATTTTTAGTATTTTCATAAAGATAGAACCTTTGTAAATTTTCGTTACCAAGCGCATTCAATATCTTAATCAAGTACGAAATGCCCGGTACAGATTGTATGTCTACAACTAATGAAGTCACGATAGTATCGCTATCGCCACGCTTGAGTTCAATTTCTAGAACACGATCACGGCATTTTGTGAAGATGGGTTCTAGGAAATCATATTGATCGAATAATTTACTCCGTTTAGGCATGGTTAGCTCACGCATCGCTTGTTTGGAACGGATAATTTTATCGTAAATATCACTTTCGCTTGCTTCAGCAAGCATGAGGGCATCCAGACAAAGCCGCAGGGGTGGTTGATTGACTTCATGCTTCTTTTTTGCAGAGCGAGACTTCCAATTGAGCAAGTGCCACAGGCGTATCTTTTGCTTGTCTGTCCAGTAAACCCTCTTTGATTCATCATTGTAAGTTTCGGTGGCAGTGTTTTCCCAGCGTATTAAAAAATGATTAGAATAAGCTTTTTTGCCTGCCTTGCTATCAGCTTTATGAATGGAAGCCAAAATAGTTTCAGTCGCATCAAGCAAAAAATCAACGACTTGTTCGGAAAACCAAACTTCTATTATCCAGTCTAACAGTGTCGTGATTTGTTGCTGGTAACGACATTTCTTTACAATGCTATGATCGACATAGTGTTTGTTTATGAGTTCATTAATCCAATGAGGGGTTGATTTTTCATTGTAAAAACCATAATACCCCATTGAAAGTTTACTTATATCGAAAATATCTAACTCGCTTTCTTCCCACCATTTTTTCCACACTTCGCTTAATGGCAGTTTGGCAAAGGCTTCCTTTTTGTCACTTTGCGGCACCTCATCAAATTCTGGAAACTGATTACCAATCAGTACATTACGGGTAGCGTTATTCCATTCTACAATGTCATATTCGTAGTCCTTGTTTTTTTCAAACAAATTATCTAATTTTTGCAGTTCTTTTTTGGCGATTTCCAAATCCAAACTTAAATCAATAAGCTTTTGTGGTTCAGGTGACAAACAAAGTGCATTTGGATTGATTAATCCCAAGGCATTGTCAAGAGAAAGCTCCTCTTTTCCGTCACTCAAAATTTCATCCAGCAGGATTTGTTCTTTTGCTGATGTTTTGCCCACGTATTCACTGGCAAGCTCACCAACCGTTTCTATGGCACGTTCTGTTTTCTTCATCTGTAGTAAGATATCTAAGCCTGCCAAACGTTGCGGTGCTTTTTTGGCGAACAGTAATCTTTTCGCACTTTCTAAGAGTTGGGTATCGTCTTGCCGTAATAAGGCTTTGATACAGCCTTTCCGTAAACTAGCGGCTTTTTGAGCCAGAAGAGCTTCCACTTGTAGAGCTTCATCTGCTGCCAAATCCAATTTATCAGCCGCCTTGAAAGCTTGCTTTCTAACATACTCCGCCCTATCGCCCAACATTTTGAAAACTGTTTCTCTGATTGCCGGTGTATAGCTTTTAACCTCAAATAACATTTTGGCGGCAGATTCCCGATTACCTCTACCCATTTGTTGAAGATACGGGATAAGGCGTTCTGGATTGTTTTTTCCAATCGCATTGAGCATTAATCTGAAAACGTCATCAGGCTTAATGTGGAGAGACAGCCATGAAAACGCTTGAGCTTCATAAGAAATGCATTTTTGGGGTACACGCTGCAATAAAGCTTCTAGTTTTTTAAAGATCTCGGGATAATCCGATTCATAAATTGCGGCGATATTGTTTAAAACCAGACTCACAACTTTCAAATTATCGTGTTCAAGCAATGGCAAAGCTAAACGTTGCATTTCCGGGTGAATAGCGGTTTGTTGCAGAAAATACAATCCAACCACTTTTTTATCTACATTTTCGTTTTCTAGCAGCTTTTCGACTAACGGAAAAGTTTGCTCAATATCGTCAACAGCTTTTGCCCAAAGTGCCGTAAATACGATGAGGTTATCAGGATTATCCAAGGCGGGGGGAATGGCTTCGATATTTTCTAAAAAATACCAGCCGTTTTCCAATACCTTGTAAACCGTTTTTTCCCGTTCACTTTCCCAGCCAAACCCAAACCAAACATCAACCGCCCTGACGATTGAACTGAAACGAGCCAGTTTATGGTCAATAATCAGTTTCATCATTTTTTTGAGCGCGTTGGGATGCGTTTCATCCAGAGATTCAAGCACCGTTTGCCGCAAGCCTTCCTGTCTTTGTGCGGAAATCAGCAATTTTTCCACCGCTTCGTATCCTTCCGCTTTGTTTGACAACAATAAGGCTTTGATACCATCACGGGACAAGCTGGCAATTTCATCGCGATCATAAACCGTATCGAGGAGAATTTGAAAAACGGCATCGCCTTCATTCGTTCCAGAATCAATAGCAGCCGCCAGCAAATGACTATATTTATCGTAATAACCGCTGAGATAACCAAGGTAACGAGCATAGTCAGTTATCTTAAAGTCATAAATCAGTTGATGAGGAAGAGCCATCAACCAATTGATCTTTTTTTCAAGTGTTTGCAAGGGATTATTGGGTGAGCGAAATGAACGCCGGTACCAGTCGGTTTGGTACGCCACTCTCGTTTGCATATGCCAAGCCAGTCTAACGTATTCAGCCATTTCTCCGAAAATTGCTTCTAAGACTTGGAAATCTTCTCCTTTCCATAAGTCGTTTGATACATCTTTGAACAGTTGGGTAAGTTCCTTTTTGCTTTTTTCCCTCCTTTTCCAGAGAGGTTCTTCTGATTCCTTCAAAATTAACAACATGCCAAGGTGTTTTAATGCTTGGGGCAACACGGAAAGTTTATTAATGCGTGTCTTATCCAAGTCTTTTATCTGGTGCTGTTCGATAAATTTTTGTGCGTCTTCTCTTGAAATCATTTTTTTGATCTCATTAAAAATAACCGCCAGTTAATGCGACGAGGCGTAAAAAAAAGACTTTTGAATGTGCTTTTAAGTCGATATTATCGTCCAGTTTGTCAATTTTTTTGTCATCAACAAAAACGAAATATAAACCATCTTCAAAAGCTTGAAGTGCGTCTTGAACTGCTTTTTCTACATCGACTGTTTCGGTATTATAAACTTGCCCGAAACCCATTTTCCCAGTTTCTTTCATTGCCTGCGAGTGACTGAGGTAACGCAGCCAATTTTTTTCTTCTCTTTTATGATTGAAATCAGCGGTTTGTTGGTGAACAATGATTTCGATTAACTGAGAAAGAGTGGCATTATCGCTGGGCAATTGAATTGGCAAATTGTCTAACATAGGACGTTTTTTGCCCAGTATTTTTACGGATATTTCAATTTGTGTTTGCATAATGAATTTATTTGATAGCTTAGGGCGTATTCACACTCCCACATACTTTGAGACGACAAACAAAATATAGACTCAATGCCATATCGTGCCGCTAAGCGAATCCACCTGCAATCATTGTTTCTATAATTTTGGTGGATACGCTACATATTGATCTAACGCCTGCCCCTGCCAAGCGGAGCAGAGCTTCCGGCTTAAGTACTCACTCAAGCGTTATTTCCGATAATAAGCAGAACAATGTAGGGAACAGCATTAAACACCAGAAAGACAATCTTAAACAACCCTACGAACGAGTAAATTGCCACGTTGAAGATTTCCCTAGAGATGGGAAACCATTTGCTCTGGGTGCGGTACACCCAATCACTGGCGAATACAACAATCAGAGTCCAGAAAACCAGTAGGCTTCCATTTATGACGGTACACCACATAAAGAATGTTTGAAGCGTCTGAATATCCATGATATACCTCCTTTTCTTCTGTTTCTCCAGCTTCAGCCGCGCCACCAACGTGCTTGAACCGCTGATCTGTCGGCATTGGCTGAAAGCAGTCGTTAAATGCTTTGTATGACCGATGATAAAAACGTATTAAAACTGTATTCCGTACCCGGGCTTGAAGTGAGTTTATCTAGGATTCTGCCCAGCCCATCAGCGTATTCCGATTTATTCTTACGATAATCCATCATAAGATCATCTAAGGAGACTGATTTCAGTTTCAGATTGGCGACTTCTACCTCGACACCGGCGATAGAAACGGTGTCTGTTGCTGTGACTTTGGTCGCGTGACGGGGCAGCAAGGCAACATAAAGTGTGGAGTATTCCACATTGTTCGATCCGGGGACATTCACACCGTATTCAAAGTCACCGTAACCGCCAAATCTGTGAATTTATCGTGCAGTGAATTGGAAATCGGGTATCTTAATCTCTTCGTTGGCTTCACGAATGACTGTGTGGGGCACACCATGCCAATGTGCAAGATCGCGTGTCACGAAACCAGCGGGCCTGATTGCCGGTCCGTCCTTATCAATGTAGCGATCAACAGCTCAACAAACATTATGGAGGCTTGATAAGAACTTAAACAATAACACTCGTGGCGGCGAGTTCATTAAACCATGCTGCCTCACTTGCCGTTGCGTAGCGAAACCCTTGTGGTGGATAAAAACGTTGCTCTTTTAAAATATCAAGTTTAATGGGCTCGGAGAGTTTGACAACATTTTTATTTTTAAAAAAAATACCGACTCCAACAGATACACCATCATAGTATGTATCAAATTCTTGACGTGTAACGCCGGCTTTTTTTTGTACCATTTTCCACAAGTCTTTTAACGGTTTTTCAACAACACAATCTACTTTAAATCCACCCGCAAGTGCTTTAACTGGGGAAGAAACATAAATTAACACTAAGTCTCCCTTTTTTAAGTGTTTTGGACGCACTCTGCGAAGTTCAACCGTCTTGGTATGTTCAAAAATTTTTTCAGCGTATTTAGGACGTATTGATAATAACAGTACGTTAGCGGACATAATATCACCTGCCATTTTTCGTTTTAACGCCCATTTTATAGAGATGAAA
The DNA here is from genome assembly GCA_039714115.1 of Pseudomonadota bacterium. Classification (GTDB taxonomy): domain Bacteria; phylum Pseudomonadota; class Gammaproteobacteria; order Beggiatoales; family Beggiatoaceae; genus Thiomargarita. Next base: position 5,869 of record JBDLJY010000064.1, read on the forward strand.
AAAAAGTTGATTGGAAATGTGAGTAGGTTGTTGAATTTGAAAATTCTTTCCAAACGGTTTTTTCCAAAACTCTTGAAGTTCATTTAGGTGGATAGGATGATTAAAGACTTCTGTCTTGCTAAACCGAAAAGCCATAATTTCTTGATCTAAGTTACCCTTTGCCTGATTTAAAACATCCTTCCATTCATAAACACCAAGCCGTTTAAATCTGGAATAAAGGAGTTTAGGCTTATCAATCACAATTTCATCCAGATAGGAACAAGCGCGAATAGCACTTGCGCCTTGGTAATGACCTTTTCCTTTGCTAACATACCACAAGATACGAGCGGGTGCTGAAAGGCTAGGACGACTGGCACGGTAATAGACATTTTCTACATTCAGAATTAGACTGGGAACACCTCCAAAAAGGTCTTGACTAGCGATCTTATAGTCAAAAAGCTGCATAGCCCAGTCAGATTGTATCGGTACAATAAAAGTAGGTATATCTATGTCTGTTATTTTAGCTGGCCATAAGGAACGTTCAATATCCAACAAAATATTGTTAGGCTTTGTAGCTTCAATAGCCTCAATCAGTTTTTGAAAGTATTGACTGGCTTGCGGTAAATCGTTATTGAGACTACTAAGCCTTGAAGCTAATGCTTTTGCGGTTTCCACAATCGGTAAATTCGCCTTGAGCCAATGATTGTTCACAGAAACAAAACCATTTTCGGCAAGTGCATCCATAACTTCATTTGACAAGCCAGAGTTCGTCACTTTAGTCATTACCCGTTTTTCTGATGATGATTCCGAGACTGTGCTAAGGACTAAATACCTTGCTAAAGTTGCTGACAAAGAATTTGGCACCAAACGAATCACCGGAATCTCTAATTCATGCGGATTTTTGCGTCCATAAATGACTAAAGCCATTAATTTTCCTGCATGTTGTACCGTCTTCACATCAAAAGTATGTGGTTCCGTCAAATAAGGTTGCAACTGCTGTTTAAACTGTGCTTTAGTTTTCCATTGCAAGTTTAAAAACTCGTTTTCTAACAAAGAAATTTGTTGAGAATGAACACGCTCAATTTTTATTTGACCAAACTGTACAGGTTGGTATTCGGCTTCTCTCATAAGCTCATCTTGATGAATAATTAAATATTCTGGTGAAATGATGTGCATCCCAAAATTGTCATAAATTTTGTCTGACTTTTTGAGTAATGCTTTATCACGAGTCACAAAAAATAGCATTTGAGCAGCAATTGAGTGTGCTAATTGGCGTAAATCAGACTCATCGCTGGTACTCATGTTTTTAGGAAAAAGAGGACGTAACTGTTCACAATTTTTCTGAAATTCATCATCTGGACTGTGGAGTCTCACAAATGATGTATCGGCGATTTTTTTTTCGCGCTTTCGTTCAATTTCATCCTCCCGACGATCTATTTCATTGTAAATTTCACTTGTTAGGCATAATTCCACATTCAACCAGTCTGCCAATAAGGATTGAGATTCTTTTTCATTAGCTGATTGTGGAGTACCTTGCAATTCATAAAATATATTGGCATCAATGACGACGGTGAGTTTTGAACGGATTCGCTGTTCATCAGCTAGTGTAAAAAGCGTTGGATGTCCATGATCAAACCACCAGATGGTTAGAGTTGAGCCATGTTTGCTTCGCCCTGGCATTTCACTTATTGCACAAAAGCCCAATTTTGGCCATACTTTCCTTGCTTCATAATCACGACGGCAGCGAACTCTAATACCTTCAACATCTTGAGTTATTTTTTTCAATTCATTAACCAGTGCTTTGGCAATACCCTTACCCCGCTGAGAGGTTTCAATACAAAGATGAACGATATAAGCGAATTTCCCCTTTTGATTAATTCCATACAACAAATACCCTAAAAAATTGTTTTGATTATCCAAAGCAACAAGGACTTGTTTTTTGATGGCGAAACCGTGAAAAGTGCCCTTTGCTAAAAAGCCTAAGGTTTTATTATTGGCATCCCCTAACTTGATTACCTTATCTAAATAAGGCGATTTTTCATCTATAGCAATAATTTTTATCATTGAAATTGACACTCATTGTTAGTTATCAAACAGGAAATCAAGATAAGCTAAACACTTTTCTCCACAATCCCAATCTCCTCAGCCGTCAGATCATACAGCCTATAAACCAATTGATCAATCTCCCCATCAATTGCCGAAATCCGCCGTTTCAAGATATTTTTCATTTGTGGCGAGTTGCTTGTTGAGTTCTAGCATTTGTTCGATAAGTTGTACCATTTTGTCATGCTTGGCTTTGTCGCTTGGGTTGTTAGTTTCGGGAAATCGTGCCTCATTCCTCCCGTAGGGAACTTAACGAAAATGATGTCATTTTCTGATTTGGCGAAGGTATTTAGTAGGCGATAAATCGCCTACTACGAACTTGGCATTTTTCGGCACGATATGACCTAACGCCTGCCCCTGCCAAGCAGAGCTTGGCTTCTGGCTTAAGTACTCACTCAAGCGTTATTTCCGATAATAAGCAGAACAATGTAGGGAACAGCATTAAACACCAGAAAGACAATCTTAAACAATCCTAAGAACGAGTAAATTGCCACGTTGAAGATTTCCCTAGAGATGGGAAACCATTTGCTCTGGGTGCGGTACACCCAATCACTGGCGAATACAACAATCAGAGTCCAGAAAACCAGTAGGCTTCCATTTATGACGGTACACCACATAAAGAATGTTTGAAGCGTCTGAATATCCATGATATACCTCCTTTTCTTGTTTGTGTACATCCAAGGTTTGAAAAATATCAACTCTCTTGTGCCAAGCTTTGGCTTGGCATTCCAAAACGTTTTAAGATGATTATTATCCAGAAGACAAAGTTTTAGCAATATCAGTCCGATAAGCTTGGATGGCTGGCAACAGTGCCAATATATTCTTGTGTCACAAAAATCCAGCCAGTTAAGTACAATTGTTGGCTTTGATTTAAGCATAATCCTAATATGTAATTCTGATAAATCAATCCCGACAATCTCATATCCTCTTTTGGATAATTCAATTGAGTGCCTGCCAGTTCCACACCCTATATCTAAAATTTTTGTTCTTTTGTTATATTCGATTTCTTTTTCAAGAAAATCACACTCTCCAATGGTTCCTTGAGCGAAATTTTCATTATCATATTTCATTCCGTAGTTTTCAAATAACTCTTCATACCACTGTTTCATTTTGGGTTATCCTTGAAAATGTTAACGCCTCACTGGCAAGCCAGAGCTTTGAGCCACAAGGAGCGGCGAGGTTATGCTCGATGCATGACTCTATTTACACTAAACTAAACGTTCCCACTAAGAGACTCGCCCCTTAATCAGGTAAGGATTTTGCTTTTACTCGATATTCAAGTTTTTTGATCTTGTCATTCTGCCAGCATTAGGAGTCCAAGATAAATCTTGGACTCCTAGCCGACTTACTTATTGATGAAAGCCACCAAACCACCGATAACAGCCAGCGATAAAACAATAACCGCTCCCGTAGGCAAATCAAGCAACGCAGACAGCACTAAGCCTACACCATAGCCAACAATGCCAACACTGTACCCAGTAAATAAGCGGCGCAGCGAGTGCTGAATACCGCGTGTCGCCAAGGCAGGAATAATCAGCGTAGCAAAGACCAGATAAACACCCACTAATTGCACAGACGCCGTCACGCTCACCGCAAACAATAGATAAAATCCCTGCCTACCCAGACGCGCTCGCAGTCCAAACCAAAGCCCTAAAACAACACCATAAAGTACAGCCAGCGGCACCAAATTCGCTGTATTGACCCAAAGAATTTGGCCTACCAGCAATTCTTTCAGATGTTCTCCGCCATGAGGATTATTTGACAGGAAGAGAATACCCGCACTGGCTGCCAGCACAAACAAAACACCAATCAGAGCTTCTTGTATATCAGGCCATCGCTTTTCCGTCCAATTCAGGACTAAAGCACCTGACAGAGCGGCACTGACTGCTGCTATTTGCACCTCCCAACCGTGCGCCTCCCAGCCAAAACTGTGGGCGGCAATAACCCCAAGCCCGGCGATTTGGGCAATAGCCAGATCGATGAAGATAATGCCACGCGCCAACACTTCTTGCCCTAGCGGCACATGCGTAGACAGTACCAACAGCCCCGCTAAAAAAGCCGGACCTAAAATGCCTAAATCAAGCCCTTCTAAGCTCATTTGACTGCTCCCCGTAAACGTTTCAGCGTCTCATCAAACAGCGCGAAAAGGTCTTTCGCTTCTCTTGTACCGCCTACCGTGAAGGGTAATTCAACAACCGGAATACCAGCCTTTCGAGACAACCAGTGCGCCGGACGTGACTCTTGATAAGCCGCATAAATCACCATTTTAGCTGGCTGACGTTTGAGTTGTTTCAAAACCCGCGCAAGATGCCAACTACTCGGTGGAATACCCGGCTTGGGCTCCAAAGTAGCGATCTCCTTGAGTCCTAACCAGTGTTCAAGATAAACCCAGCTTTTGTGATGAACGACGATAGGGACATCCTTTAATACAGCCGCCTGTTTTTCCCAATGCCGGACAGCCGCTTGCCAACGCTTTTCAAAATTCTGATAACGGTTTTGATAATCAGCCGCGTTGGCGGGATCCAATTCAGCGAGACGTTGCGCTAACACTTTAGCAACACGAGCAATATTATGGGGATCGGTTTGAATATGCGGATTGCCAGCGGCATGAATATCCCCTTCGCTCCGATCCAAATAGCTCGGAATATCCCGCAGCCGCACATAGTCGGTTGCCATAAAATAGCCAAGTCGTCCCGGCTGTATCCTTGGATTGCCCGTCTTTCGTAACAAAATAGGCAACCAGCCAATTTCTAACTCAGCCCCGGTGCAGATCAATAAGTCTGCTTGCCGCGCCTTAGCCAGTAAACTGGGACGGGCTTGGATGTGATGGGGGTCTTGTTTGCCAGTGGTGGCGGTATAAATCTTGAGTGCGTTGCCGCCCAGTTCCTTTGCCAACGCGCCCCACTCCGGCTCACAAGCAAACACATTGAGTTTAGCCGTTGCTGGCTGGGCCAATGCGATTGTCAATAGCAACGCGAACAATTTTATTGCGTTTTTCATTGTCGGTCCTCCTTAAAACTGATGTGCGCCGTGCGAACCAAGGCTCATGGTATATTGCAAAAATACCTGATCGTCCGGTGAGCCAAAGGAATCATCACGATTGTATTGCAGACGAATACGACTGAATTCGCTGTAGGACCAATCGAACATCACACTATAACGTTGCGGCGTGATGCCTTCATCATCTAATCCAGCTTCAGCCAACACCTCGTCATCCGAGCCCTGATTGTCACTCTCTAAACGATCATAGCGTAGCCCAATTCGCCACTGGGGCATAAATTGATAAACCGCTTGAGCATACCAGCCTTTTTGATGACCATCATAATTACTGGTTTCAAGCGGATCGCTGCCAAGCATGGTGATTGTGCCATCTTCCTTGCGGTCAAAATATTCCAATTGGAATTTGAAATTACGGTTCTTGGGATTACCATTGGGTGCCCATTTATAGACAAAATCTATAGCGTTGATGTAGCTATCGCCAGTAAAGCTAGGATTATGGGCTACCTCAAGCTCTTCTTCATGTTCATGTTCGTCTTCATGCTCATGTTCGTCTTCATGCTCATGTTCCTCTTCATCCTCATGTTGGTGATGATGTCCGCCAATGCGGCCCTCAACATCAGCTAACCAATGGGAAAAACCGATCTGCCAACTATGGCTAACCCCGATATCACCCCCCATCTTGGCAAATAAACTATAAGCACCCACGCCATCATGTGCCGCACCTCCGGCGGGAAAGGCATCACCGCGTAAAAGTTCTGCGCCTACTTTGACATATAAATCCGTTGGCGCAATCCAACTGATTTGGACACCATCATCTCTTAAATGATTGCCAAACAACCCCCGATAAATCAACGGGGCATCGGCAAAATCCCAAGCATGTTCATGCTGTTCATTGAGATAACCCACACCGGAAAAAAAACGACCCGCTTTGATTGTAAAACCGCCACCTAAACCCAAGGTTTCGAGATAGGCTTCTTCTAACTCCAGTGAGGTTTCGCCATCATGATCGTGTATGGCAGCTGTCAAACTGCCATAAAATTTATCATCAATATTGGCACTGAGAGCCAATTCGCTATGTCCCAAGGAAAATCCAGATTCTCCCAAACCGGCTTCTCCGCCTAATTGAAAGCCAGGGAGTTCATAATTTTCTGGGTCATTTGAAAAATGGGCATATCTCCCGTCCAAAATCACGCTAATTGCGGGATTAAAAGCATTAGCCGATGTGCTTGTTTGCGGAGCACGCGCCGTTTCCGCCTTTTCAAGACGCTTTTCCAATTCAAAAAGGCGCTGCTCATATTCTTCTTTCACGTCGTCGATTTGCTGGCGCAAGCTGGTTAAATCGTCTTCAGCAAAACTGACAACAGGGTTGGTTGAAATAGCTAAGGTGATAGCAACAGCCAATTTATTGTTCATAAAATCCATATCTCCTTCAAAGTAAACAGACAAAAAGTACCCGTGACTCGTTATCAAGTCCATAAAATAAAGTAAATTGAGTGTTTTAAGGTGCTGTTTAGCGAAGAAGGAGTATGGGCGGGGCACGGGCAAGAAAATAGGTCCGAATTTGCCCGTAAAACCGGAGGATAATTGAGGGAAAGTAACTAGATATGGTAGGTGAAATGACTGGGAGAATTGCCAAGGCAACCAACCCATTCCCTAATCGCTCCGCAGCAAAGTAAACGCTACAAGAGGCATCAGGCGCATGGAATGGGTGTTGGACAGCATGGAGCATTGCCCCAGACTGGACAACAAGCAATACCACGCTTATTAATAGAGCGCGGTATAAGTTTGGATTTAAAAAGCGATTGTTTTTCACTACCATTGTTGACTTATGTTAGATGTATGTCTATTTGAGGATGCGCCAAGATAAATCAAGGCAAGGTATTAAGCCTTCGCCCCATTCCCGCCCTTTTGCCAACACGCTACCTGTGGCAACATCCAGGGTAAAGGGTGCCAAAAGCGTAACTCATTGACACGCTTGAATACAGTATCGTTATACCGTTCTCCGATTTGTGGACAAATATCACCACGGTTCGGTTTCTGCTTCAGCCAAGCTGGTTGCTTCTGGATATCCAGAAACAGAGCCGTCTTGTCCGCAGACGTTGATTTACTTCGTTACTTCGTTTCCGAGGAACTCCCGGTATTTAAACTCAGTCTCAATCCGATTGATATAAAAGGTTTTTTAAATTAATAGCCGCATTTAAATCTCTATCTTGTTCATAACCACAAGCAAAGCAATGGTAAACACGTTCTGATAATTTTAGCTCTTCTTTCTTTTGCCCACAATTTGAACATTTTTTGGAAGATGGGAACCAACGGTCAGCTATCAACAAGTAATTACCTTTGTATTTTGATTTATACTCAAGTTGCCGCCGAAATTCATAAAAACCAATATCAGCAATGGCACGACTTAGCTTGTGATTCGATAACATGCCTTTAACATTCAAATCTTCAATAACAATTCCAGCAAAATTATCAGTCAAATAGGTAGTTAATTTCTGAAGAGAATCTTTCCGTCTGTTGGTTATTTTGGCATGTATAGAAGCTATTTTCAAGCGAAGCTTATGTCTATTATGCGAACCTTTTACTCGGCGCGATAAGGAACATTGCATGCGTTTAAGTTTTTTGAGAAACTTTTTTAAAGGTTTTGGTGCCTCGAAAGCTTCCCCATTTGACAAAGTGGCAAGAGCCTTAATGCCTAGATCAACACCCACACCAGCTTGGCTCTCGCATGACTTAGGTGCTCTCACTAATTCCACATTAAGACTGACAAACCACTTGTTTGCAACACGGGAAATTGTGGCACTGATTACCTTCCCAGAAAAACGCAACGCTTCACGCATCCGTACCCAACCTAGTTTGGGTAACTTGATGTGTTTTCCATCGAGTTTAATATGGTTATTACCAATATAGAAGCTATCATGGTGACCTTTTTTCTTAAATTTGGGATAAGCTCCTAATCCTTGAAAAAAACGATTAAATCCCGTTTGTAGATGGATAAACGGCTGTTGACTGGCGTACTTAGTCACCTCGTACATCCAAGGAAATTCAATCGGTTTTATGGCATTGAATGATTTCTTCAGTTCAAATGCTTTTGGTTTTAACCCAGCTTTGTACTTTTGATTCCATTCTTCCAATGCCCAATTCCAAGTAAAACGAGCAATACCACACGCTTGCCTGAAGTATTGTTGTTGCTTGTCGGTCGGATCAAGACAGATTTTATGGCTAAGTGTTAGAATCATTTTTTAAAGCCTCCAATGCTTTTTTAGCTGGATTTTTAGCCGCTCGTCGACCATAAAGCCTAGCACAAAAAGAAGTTAATACAGCTATCATATCTTCTACCAAATCATCTTTTAACTCCTTATTATCTACAACAATAAAACTTCGGCCTTGAGATTGCAAAGCCGATTCGACATATTCATATCCAAAACGCATTAGTCTGTCTTTATGTTCAATCGCAATTCTCAAAACCTCAGAATCGCTCAATAATCGCTTGAGTTTGGGACGATGACCATTCAAACCCGAACCAATTTCCGTCACGACTTTTGAAACGATAAAGCCTTTTTTGGTCACAGCCTCAACGACTCTTGCGACTTGTTGGTCAAGTGAGGGTTTCTGATCGTTTGAAGAGACACGGGCATAAACCACACAGTCCCGGTTATCCTCGGTTTTGGAGGATTTAATTAAAATCGTTCCGGTTGCCATCTGTTTGGCTTCAACCGGTAATTTACCTTCATTAAACCAACGCCATGCGGTTTTGTAGGAAATACCTTGTGACTTTGCCCAATCGCTGAGTTTCATGGGGTGCCATTATACATTATTGGATATATTTGTCAACAAAAATGTCAACAGTATTTACCCCCCACGCCTAGTGCTAAAGCACAGGGCTCTTAAGGCTCAAGTCCCCTAAAGGGGACTCAATGCCATTAAGTTAATATTAAAATATTGATTTTATAAAAAAAAAATAGACTGACTGGATTTGCAATCCTGCCGGTTTTAGAGGCTGAAACGTTACGGACGGGGTTGCAAACCTGCTCCGGCAAAAATGGGGCATCAATGTCAAAAAAATCCGATTTTTTAAAAAAATCGGATTTTTAACGGGGCATCAATGCTCATGCTGTTCAATACTTAAACCGTTACGGATCAGGTTGCAAACCTGCTCCGGCAAAAAGATACCCCCGTGCGAGTCCTGATCGTTGTCATTTTCTTTATGAATCAAAATCGGATTATTGACCACAGTGCCGATCAACACCAAAAAGCCCAGCATAGTGATCATATCGAATGATTGCTGGATGGGATACATGCCGAGCTTGTCCATAAAGCCCTGCAATGCCACCGCTGATGCCAATCGGCACACTGCTCAGTGTAACAGGTGACTTGTCAATATGGATTCTGATATTTTTTTCGACTATATTCCGCGGCGTGGTGTTAATTTATCATCGTGCCAGGGGTTTCAGCGCGACTAATTCATATTTCTTTAACTTACGCCACAACGAGACTCGATCAATGCCTAACACTTGAGCAGCGAAAGTCTTATTGCCCTTGACTTGTTTAAGTACCCACTGAATATAAGCCATTTCCTGTTCCTCTAGGGAGGGCAAGCTACCATCCTCCTTACGGCGAAAGATCTTAATATCAAAGGCGCGTAGATCTTCTGGCAAATCTTCGAGTTCAATGGCAGAGCCTCTCGCCAACGCCACGCCGCGTGCAATGATATTTTCTAGTTCTCGCACGTTGCCCGGAAAACCGTAGGCTGCCAAGCGATCATTCACTGCCGGTGCAATTTCGCTAACCGCCTTATTCATTTGCTTGGTGTAGCGTTGCAGAAAATATTGGCTGAGTAGTGCAATATCGCCTTTGCGCAGCGCCAACGGCGGGAGGTGCAGGGATACTACGTTAAGGCGGAAAAACAAATCATGGCGGAACTGACCATTATTCACAGCTTCTTGGAGATTGCGATTAGTGGCCGCGAGGAAGCGCACATCTACCGCAACGGGCGTGGTGCCACCAAGGCGTTGCACTTCCCGCTCTTGTACTACGCGCAGCAGCTTAACTTGCATGGTAGGCGGCATCTCGGTGACTTCGTCCAAAAATAGTGTGCCACCGTTTGCCGCTTCGACTAGGCCCGGTTTCTGCGCCGTCGCGCCGGTAAAGGCCCCCTTTTCGTGACCAAACAATTCATTAGCCAACAATTCCTCAGTAAAGGCCCCGCAGTTGACTGCAACAAAAGGCCCTTGGGCACGTTCACTGTATTGATGCACATAACGGGCTAGCAATTCCTTGCCTGTACCACTTTCTCCGCTGATGATAATATTGCAATCAGTTGGCGCAACCTGCCTCGCGGTTTTTAGCAATTTCTGCATCTGTGGTGCTTGGGTGATGATCTGCGCCTTGCTTTCATAGCTTGCCAATTGCGAGCGCAGATGGCGGTTTTCTTTTTTGAGCTGTACCTTGGCGAGTGCTTCTCGGACCACTTTTCGCACTTCATCTAAACGGAAAGGTTTGCCGATGTAATAAAAAGCCCCTTGTTTCATGGCCTCTACCGCGGATTCTAGGGTGGCATAGCCCGTGATTAGGATCACTTCGGTATCTGGGTGGTGGGTACGACACTTTTCAAGAATCTGCATACCATCCACCTTTTTCATGCGTAGTTCGGTGAGTACTACATCAAAGTCTTGTTCTTCTAAGTACTTGAGCGCGTTTAGGCCGCTCTGGGTACCGAGCACGGTGTAGCCCTCCTTCTTCATAAGCTGTTTGAGGTTTCTCAGGGTCACTCGCTCGTCATCTATAATCAATAACTTACCTATATTATCCATCTTGGTCTTATTTTCGTGTATCTTAAAGGCATTATATCAATAAAAGGTATGTTGCATAATGCAACTTTAGGTTCATATTTGTAACATTCGTTTTATAATATACTAATATATTAATATATTTTATTTCATTACTGCGAGCAGGTGCGATGGGAGTGTAACATTTTGCAACGTTACATGTCAGGGAGTTTACTTAGACTGCTTAGATAAAATTTAATATAAACAAATTGTTACACATATTTATTGGCGTTGGCACGAAACCTGCACTTTGAAAGCCGAGTTTCAAGACATCCAAGATAAATCTTGGACTCCTCTAAACTACGCCAGTGCCGGGTTACACTCCCTGACTGATGATTTTAAAAGAAGTTCATCCCGATGAAAAACACTCTGGAACGTACTAACTCTTTCACTGATCTAGCGGTGAACTTTAAGGAATCCAAGTATGTTCTGCTAGTGTGCAGGGAAGGGTATGTACAAGAAAAGACGCTGCATTACGCGCTGAATGTCTGCAAAAGGATCGGTGCTGGTTTGGACATTCTTTGTGTGTCCCATTCTAGGGAAGTAGCACTACAAGAGATGTTGACAAATGTCCCACACAAGCTGATAGTGGTGAAAGGTGCTTTATACGAAGCACTGGTGGATTATGTCAAAACACATACTGCTGTTACTTGTGCGGTGATCAGTCATGCCGATAGCCTAGACATTGTTGGCAAGTGGTCAGCGGCGGATTGTCCGTTGGTTGTAGTGACATAACGATAGCTCTTAAGTTATCACTTTATCAAATACAATAAATATGGTCTAACAAAAGTGAGGCAGATATAAAGCATGCAGAAATTTCGACGTTTTTTACCTTTTTTAAGATGGTTCCCTATGAGTGGGGATACCATCAGAGCGGATTTAATTGCCGGTATTACAGTGGCTTTAGTATTAATTCCGCAATCGATGGCTTATGCACAATTGGCGGGCTTACCCGCTTACTATGGTTTATATGCAGCTTTCCTGCCTGTTCTGATAGCCGCATTATGGGGTTCTTCCAGTCAGTTGGGTACCGGACCCGTTGCTGTTGTTTCTTTATTAACAGCCACAGCCGTGGCTCAGTTTGTTCCTGAAATTGGCAGTCCTGAGTTTATTAGTTTGGCAATCATGCTGGCTTTCTTGGTGGGCGCATTCCAATTACTATTGGGCGTTTTTAGGCTGGGCGTGATTGTCAATTTTCTTTCTCATCCGGTCATTGTTGGGTTTACCAATGCGGCGGCATTAATTATCGCCTTTTCTCAATTAAGTAAGATTTTTGGGGTTTCCATGCCCCGTAGTGAACACTTCTTAGTGGATATTTGGGGAGTGATTATGCAAATTGGCAGTACCCATATTCCAACCCTCTTATTTGGGGTAACAGCTTTTGCCATCATGTGGTTTTTGAAAAAGAAATATCCAAAAGTCCCGGGCGTTTTAATTGCGGTTGCTGCTACAATCTTGGTGAGCTGGTTAATTGGTTTTCAAGAAAGGGGTGGAGCAATTGTAGGCGAAATTCCTGAAGGTTTGCCTTCATTTGCCATGCCGACTTTTAATATGACGATTTTTTGGGAAATGGTCGTCAGTGCTATGGTGATTTCATTAATTGGTTTTATGGAAGCCATTTCAATTGCCAAAGCAATGGCCGCCAAAACAAAAGAACGTATTGATCCCAATCAAGAATTAATTGGTCAGGGGCTTGCCAATATCGCGGGCAGTATGACTCAAGCTTATCCTGCCAGTGGGTCCTTCTCCCGTTCAGCAGTCAACCTGAATGCGGGTGCCATAACCGGTATGTCTTCTGTTTATACCACCGTGATAGTGATGATTACTTTGCTGTTTTTAACTCCTTTGCTTTATCATTTGCCAAAGGCTGTTTTGGCTGCGGTGATTATGATGGCCGTCTTTGGGCTGATTAACTTTAAAGCGGTTAAACATGCTTGGCAGATTTCCAAACATGATGGCATTGCTGCGATAGTGACTTTTGTAGCAACACTTGGTTTTGCGCCTCATCTGGAAAGAGGAATTTTGATTGGTGCTGGTTTGGCGATTGTCTTATATCTGTATCGCACAATGAGACCTCGTGTGGCCATTTTAGGGCGTTATAAAGATGGTACTTTGCGGGATATTCAAATTCATAAAGACATGCCCACCAGTGACAAAATTGTAGCCATTCGTTTTGATGGTTCTTTATATTTTGCCAATGTATCTTATTTTGAAGAAGCTATTCTTGGGGCAGTGAGTGACAAGCCCAATGCCAAGTATGTGTTGGTGGTTTCCGATGGTATTAACCAATTGGATGCTTCTGGGGAAGAGGTATTACATAATTTAAATGATCGTTTGCGGGAAAATGGCATTATTTTTGTATTTAGTGGACTAAAACGCCAAATTTTAGATGTTTTACGTCATACTGGCCTAATGGCGAGCATTGGCGAAGAGAATTTCTATGCAACGGAAGGTATGGCTTTGGAATCTATTTATAAACAATTGGGTGAGGATCCCGAAATAGAGTTGAGCTATTCTCTTTTAAAGCCTGCTGAAGCTCAAGGATGAAGAGATGACAACCACACAATTATCGCCTTTAGGGCAGCTTGAAAAAAATTCTCTTAGCCAGTGACGGCTCCGAGTTTAGAATGCCCATTGTAGCGTATTGGTCACGCCTAGAGATAGCCAAATTGAGGGTAAGAATATCCTATTGGCTGTGGATGGCTCGCCTTACAGTGATAGGGCGACCACTGCCGCGATGAATTTGGCTAAACGCTTAAAGGCGCCGATTACGCTGATCTCGGTCGTCTACAGCGAGCATAAGGAAAGTCGTCGCCGAGATGCCGAAACGGTGGTTGAGCGTACTAAAAAACTCTTGGAAGCGGAATGTATTAGTGTAGAAAGTCGGATAGTGACGGGTAGATACGCTGAAAGCATTGTTGAAACCGCAAAAGATATAGGTTGTGATCTGATCTTGGTCGGTAGTCACGGACGCACTGGCTTAAAAAAATTGTTGCTTGGTAGTGTCTCTGAGCGGGTGATTGGTTTAGCCGAGTGTGCTGTGTTGGTGGTAAAAGGATAAGTGTGGGCTCTTTTTTTTAGCCTAGTGCAGGATCGCTCCAATCCCGATACCATGACAGGGCAACCACAAGGGATTGCCCCTACAAGAACAATTGATATTGTAGGGGCAATCTCTTGTGGTTGCCCTTTTTCTTCTAAGTACCGACTCATAAATTTTCAAGTATAATAACGATGAGGATTAGTTGTAAAAAGAGATAAACCAGATTTTGACTTATCCGAAAGCGAGGCAGATATAAAGCCTGCATAAATTTCGACGTTTTTTACCTTTTTTGAGATGGTTCCCTATGGGTGGGGATACCATAAGAGCGGATTTAATTGCCGGTATTACGGTGGCCTTAGTGTTGATTCCGCAATCGATGGCTTATGCACAATTGGCGGGGTTACCTGCTTATTATGGTTTATATGCGGCTTTTCTGCCGGTTCTGATAGCGGCATTATGGGGTTCTTCCAGTCAGTTGGGTACTGGACCTGTTGCTGTTGTTTCTTTATTAACTGCCACAGCCGTGGCTCAGTTTGTTCCTGAAATTGGTAGTCCTAAGTTTATTAGTTTGGCAATTATGCTGGCTTTTTTGGTGGGTGCCTTCCAATTGCTGTTGGGCGTTTTTAGGCTGGGTGTGGTTGTCAATTTTATTTCTCATCCGGTCATTGTTGGGTTTACCAATGCGGCGGCATTGATTATCGCTTTTTCTCAATTAAGTAAGATTTTTGGGGTTACCATGCATCGCAGTGAGCATTTCTTAGTGGATGTTTGGGATGTGATTATGCAGGTTGGTAATACTCATATTCCAACCCTTTTATTTGGGGTTACGGCTTTTGCCATCATGTTGTTTTTGAAAGGAATATAAAAAAAATTCCCAGATGTATTAATTGCGGTTGCTGCTACAATCTTGGTGAGCTGGTTAATTGATTTTCAAGCAATGGGTGGGGCAGTTGTAGGCGAAATTCCTGAAGGTTTGCCTTCATTTGCCATGCCGACTTTTGATATGACGGTTGATGGCATCGCGGCGATAGTGACTTTTGTAGCAACACTGGGTTTTGCGCCTCATCTGGAAAGAGGGATTCTGATTGGTGCGGGTTTGTCTATTGTCTTATATCTTTACCGGACAATGAGACCTCATGTGGCCATTTTAGGGCGTTATGAAGATGGTACTTTGCGGGATATTCAAGTCTATCCTGAATTGCCCACCAGTGACAAAATTGTAGCCATTCGTTTTGATGGTTCTTTATATTTTGCTAATGTTTCTTATTTTGAAGATGCTATTCTTGAGGCTGTGAGTGACAAACCCAGTGCCAAGTATGTGTTGGTGGTTTCCGATGGTATTAACCAATTGGGTGCCTCTGGGGAAGATGTATTACATCAGTTGAATGATCGTTTGCGGGAAAATGGCATTATTTTGGTATTTAGTGGTTTAAAACGCAAAATTTTAGATGTTTTACGTCAGAGTGGCCTAATGGCGATCATTGGCGAAGAGAATTCCCATGTAACGGAAGATATGGCTTTGGAATATATTTATAAACAATTGGGTGAGGAGCCTAAACTAGAGTTGAACTATTGTTTTTTGAAGCCGGGTGAAGTTAAGCCTAAAATTATACATGTCGGGCTCCTTAAGTGATAGCGTATCCACCCTTTATGCTTAACTTAATGGCATTGACCCTACAACACCCATCAGTCAAAAGGATATTTATGACAAAGCAAAAAATAGAATCAAAACTTTCTACGATTTTGAAAAAATACCAAAGTAATTTCTCTAATAAAGTCTATGTTGATAACTATGATTCGACAGATGTACTAATGGACGCTTTTGGTGTCACACAGGAATTAAAAAGTGAAAATAAGCAGTTTTGGGGGCGTCAGTTAGGAATGTGCTGGCAATTGCTGGTTGATGAGTTATTCAAAAACACTTGCCAAGATTATGGAACTGCACTAAAATTTGAAAGGGACGAGCCTTGTGATCTTGTTGCAGGAACGGATGCAATAGACACCAAATATAGATTTGGTTCTGGAGATTCGGGTACTCTAAAAAAATTAAAGCAATATGGAAAATTGTTGGCTGACAAAGGATATACTCCTGTACTTCTTGTTGTCCGTGAAGATAATCTTCCGGCAGCAATGACTGCTTGTGAAGCGGGAGGATGGACTATATATATGGGTAAGCAAAGCTTCGATTATATTCAAAAACAGACACATTTCGATCTATTTGCTTGGCTTGTTCATCATAAGAATGCGGGAACATTTTTAATAAACAGATAATAATTATGGATATTATTGACAAAGTTTTTTGTGGTGATTGTGTGAATGTCATGGCAGAAATGCCCAATGAATCAATTGCTTGTTGCATTACGGATCCCCCGTATAACTATGAGTTTATTGGACGAAAATGGGATGATAAAGAAATCAATCGGAGACTGGATAGGATCAAGGAGAGTAACACGCTGGTAAAAAATATTCCCTACGGAAGTGGATTGGCTGGTGGAGTTCGTAATAAAAGATGGTATGAACGGAATTATCAAAATGTAATTGATTATACAAAATGGTGTGAAGAATGGAGTTCGCAACTTTATCCCTTATGCAAAAATGGCGCACCCGTTGCAGTATTTAACAGTACACGGACTATTGCTCATGTCCAAGTGGCACTTGAAAAAGCGGGGTTTTACACAAGAGATATTTTGGTTTACCGTCGGCATTCAGGCATTCCCAAAGGGCTTAATCTGAAGAAAAAACTTGATAAAATGAACCACTCTGATGCTGATAAATGGGAAGGTTGGCATACTTGCTTTAGAAATGAATGGGAAGCCATTCTCCTTGTGCAAAAACCTCTGATAAATAGTTATTGGGAAAATCTTCAGAAAACGGGTGTTGGTGTATTTAAAACAATCAATGAAGATGGTTCGTTTCAATCAAATATATTGGAGGGGTTTTATAGCAGCAAATCAGAGAAGGAGTTGACACTTTGTACGGTAAAGCCTCTGGCGCTCATTAAAAAGCTTATCCTAACGCTTACACCAAAATCCTCTCAAAATATAATTTTAGATCCTTTTGCAGGGAGTGGCACAACACTCGTAGCAGCAAAGCAACTTGGTTTCCATTTTGTTGGGATTGAAATAGAAGAACAGTATTTAGAGTTAATAAAGGAAAGATTAGGAACTGTTTATCAGGCGACACTCAATTTATAATTAAGTACTGAAGCAAGCGTCAAATTAGCAGGACGTCCCGTAGGGAACTTGTCCATGCAGGCATTCCCACGCAGAGCGTCAATGCCATTAAGTTAAGACAAACCTGACAGGTGTCAAAAACCTGTCAGGTCAATCGGAATTTACAACGTGCCATGTTTTGGATACCTGGCAGGTCTGAATTTTAGGGGTTTATCATACTGGCATTGACGCAGAGCGTGGGAACGAGAAAAAAATTTTATTTTTAGCTGACAATTTTGCTTAAAAACATGATCAAAAAATCTAAGCAAAAATTTATTTTTGATCCAGACTTTTGTCATAATGAAAGAGAAGTTGAAAGCAAACTGATTGTCAGTTATCTTTTACCCGCTCTGGGTTATTCTATCAACTCTTGGCGACAAGAGATAAAATTTAACCGATTTCGCTTAGACTTTTTAGCAGAGCCCAGTCAAACTAAAAATGGTGTGGTTATAGAAGCCAAGCATCCTGATAAAAATTTAAACGATCATCTGGCGCAATTAAAAGGCTATATGATAGACTTAGATTTGACTTATGGACTCTTAACCAATGGCAAAGAAGTTAGGATTTATAAACAATCTGGAAATACTATCCAATTGGTTTTTCATTGCTTTGCTTATGGCATTGAAAATAAAATTGATGAGATTAGGGCATTGATAGGTAGAGAAACTCTTGCCAATAGTTCAAACTTTAAGACTGATATGAAAATTATTGCTGTTTATCACAACAAAGGCGGCGTAGGTAAAACGACAACTGTAGTCAACCTCGCTGCCACTTTTAGTAAGGCGGGTAAAAGGGTGTTGGTGATTGATTTGGATAGTCAAGCTAATACGACTTTTGCAACCGGTTTAGTCAATTTCGGAGATGAAGAAAAAGATAACTTGAAAGATAGTTATATTTATCATGTGTTGGAATCACGAAAAGCTGCTTCTATCTCAGATGTGGCCAGAAGTTCTCGTTTTAGTAGCCACGCAATTGATGTGATACCTTCTCATATTCTTTTGATGAAAGAAGAGGAGAGACTCAATCAGCGTCAATATGTTCCAGGTATTCTGATTAAAAAATTGGAGGTGGTTAAAGATAAATATGATATTGTTCTGATCGATACGCCTCCTTCGTTAAATCTATACGCGAGGCTGGCGCTGATAACGACAGATTATTTGCTCATTCCCTCTGATTTAAAACCTTTTGCCAATGAAGGTTTAGATAATGTCCGCGAATTCATTGAGGAAAACAATGAATTTAGAGAAATGACGAATCGTCCCCCGATTCAAATTTTGGGCGTATTGCCTACCAAAATATCGACAAATCCCAAATTTATCAAAGGCACTTTGCAAAAACGTATGGCGTTAATTAAGCAACGCTATCAATTTGAGGTCATGGACAGTATCATTTTTGAAAGAGATGATCTCGCAAAATGTACGGAACAAACCTTAGAAGTCGGTGAATTGGAAGTCGCTGATCCCAGATCAATACATGATTTTAAATCTCATTCTAAGTCTGTGAATGAGTTTCAAGAATTGGCTCAAGAAATTATGCAAAAAATTGGATTATCCTAATGAAAAAAATATCACACGCTATTGTGATGGTTGAAGATATTCAGTCATCCTTGCCTCGTACTGAATTTTCAGAGACTGACTTGGATGAGGCGGCTCGGCTTTTGTTAAAAATAGAAGGTGTCATCACGCCACCCATTTTATTGCAAAGCGGGGTAGATTCTTATAGGGTTATTGAGGGATATTTTGAGTATTATGCGGCGAAAAGGGCTGAAGAAATCGATCCTTTAAAAGGTGAGACGATAAACGCTTATGTTGTTGAATCTGAAGAAGAGCTTGATGTTTATCGAAAACAAGTCGAAGTTTTTCGGCAAGGAAAATCTTTGCCGCAACCACCATCCCAGCCTGTGCTTAATCCCAGTGATGTGAGCCATGAGGCGCGTATTGTCGCTTTAGAAAAG
>JBDLJY010000065.1:0-24813 GCA_039714115.1 Pseudomonadota bacterium
AATAAAATTATAGAAAATAAAGGAGTCCAAAATTTATTTTGGACTCTGATATAGTTAAGACAACTTGTTAGTCTGAACCCTTTGGTTTTGACTTAAACCTAATCCCTGTAGTTATTGATCTGATATGTTGAGGATGAGTTGCAAACCCACAATCGAGATTATCTAAACATTTCATCATATACTCAGATAATAACTCAGAGGGTAGGTTAAAATTGGCAAAAATATGTTTCTGACTGGCTGAACGCGGAATAATTTTTAAATTATTTTGCAGTGCCCATTTCAATAATAAAGTAGTAGTCACAAAAATTTGCTGCCGAGAAATCCTTGAATCCCGTATCGCTTGCCCAACTTGCTTTTCATTTCCATATAAAGCTGCTGTATCAATATGACGATAACCTATCTCCAGAGCCCAACGGACACTGCGATAGGTTTGTTCATGATCCAGTTGATAAGTGCCTAAACCAATATCTGGTAATTTCATGATGGTATTTGGAGTCCAAGATTTATCTTGGACAACTGTTTCGATAGATACTATCAATATGACGCACAGCATCACTATGTTTATTTTCAGCCAACTTATCGTCAATCCGCTGAATCAGCGTCTTAGGTTTTCTAACGCCAAGTTGATCATAATTAAACATCAGCAAGCGATGGTTGGTTTCAATAATGCTACCCGCCAGTTGCTCCAAACCAGCCAAACTGATATTGGCATCCTTGATACTCATAATTTGCACGCTATTATTCGTTTGTATGAAGTTAGCCAATAGAGGGACTGATTCATCACCGAAATTATTCGGTAACTCATGCATATCACTCGTCGATTTATATAATCCCAGATCCAAATAAATTAAATTGGGATGATTCACCAATTGCTCCAATAAAATTTTCAACCCCTGATAAGCTAAACGGTTGGCATCGAATGAGAGACGTTTAAGATGATGATAATCATGCAAATCGAGAATTTATAAACACTGATTATGTTCTAATAAATGAGCAAGATGCTTAGCCCCCTTCGGTTTGAGTGGATTACGTTTTAACCATAAAGCTTTGCAATGCTGATCGGTTTGCAGCGCTTTCGAGATCAGCCCAATACCATCAGCATCAATACGATTGCCTGCTAAATACCAAGTCTCAATTTGGCACTGATGGGGATGAGTGATAAAATCAGCAATGGCTTTTGCTCCCGCAAGATCAATAATATTATTTCCTAACAAGAAATGTTTGATATGCTGATTATTGACTAATGAGTTCATTAAGTCCGCAATCCAGGGTTCACCCACCACTTGTTTACATAAATCCATACGACCATCCCTAAATAGGGTTCCGCGCATAAAAGTCAGTGAGTCATTATCAATAACGGGTTGATTACTTTGCAGAAAGTAAAAAAATGGAAACAATTCTTGTAATGGCGCCACTTCAACCGGCATCGGCTCTGGATTCAAAATGACATCTGGTATTTCTTCAATCTGTTGTAATTGGTAATACATTTCCCGAGCACCCGTTAAGCGTGCTTGCTGATAAGGGGTTAATATCTTAGGAGTTATCTCAGTTTGCTGACGATATGCCCGACGTAAATTTGCAATCAATCGCCGATATAATATATAACGAACAGTTTTATGATGAACCGTTTCAATCATTGACACCAGATGATCTTGCTCATCGGTTGGATACAACAGCATCGCAATCTGGTGTGCCAATTGAGTTTGTTTATCGATCACTGTATATAAGTGGGGCGCCCAATTAGCACAATTGGTTATCATTTGCCCATTTTTATAGGCATAGTGATCCAATTGTAGTTGTTGGGCAAATTGTTCTGCCACTGAATGGCAAGAATCAACATTAGCAATTAATAGCTGCCATTTTTGGCTATCAACTTGTGTTTCAATTATATTATGCTTAACCATGCTGCTAACTCCGCGAACCTGCATTATAGTATTTCAATTTTTAGTTAGTTTAAAATATTGCCCTACAGATTACAAACCCACGCGAACGTCGGGTTGACATTGGGTAACGAGTTTGGAATACACGGCGGATTGCGGGGGATTAAAGGATTGCTGGAGAAAAAGAAATCCGATCCCTCAATAAGTTCTCTCCAAGATCCCTCCTAAGGTCGGGAGGACAGGCGTCGACAAGCTTTTTGAAAAAATAGGATTTCTTCAAGTTTGGTTTCTTAAATGTCATCTAAATTTTCTTTGAATTCGCCTGTTGATAAAATGTCATATTTAGTTAGTATTTTGTTTTTGTTATATATATTTTTTCGCTGACAAAATGGCAATCGCATAAAGTATTGTTTTTATTATAGTCTTTTTTTTTGCCCCTGATTTCTAGATCAGCTTCATTTTGTTCTTATATATATACTCAATGTTAGGAAGCGACGCGCAATATCTCGCCATTAAACCAGATGGCAGCCTCCCAGCTTTTTTCAATTCGCGCATTTTTAGGTTCAAAGGCTGAGGCATTTCTTGCTCACAATGGAATTGTAAAACAGAACAGATAGGTGGTGGTAAAGCTGAAATGAGTTGACATCTAATATCAATTTTAACTAGAATGCTCCCCGCATGATTATAGGATGATCCTCAAATCAATCTTGAACTATGATTTAAATTAAAATCCAACAAGTTTTGGAAAGCTGAACAATGGGTTTCTATAAACGAGGACCAAAAAATGGCAGAAGACAACGTTTTAGGATCAAATAATAAACCTGGCAATTTCATTCTCCGAAACCAAAAACCATGAAACTAAGTCATATCACAATTGAAAATTTTCGCGCCGTTAAGAAATTAGAATTACCACTTGATCCGCAATTAACCGTCCTAGTAGGCGACAACGCGGCAGGTAAAACCACCATTCTTGATGCCATTGCAGTAGGTTTAGGGGCAGTGCTGACACGTTTACCAGAAATCAGTGGAATAGACTTTCGCTCAAATGATCTGCAATGCTTGGATGGCAGGCAAGCACCTTATACGCGAATCACGCTTGAAAGTTTGGAAGGGGTGAGTTGGGATCGAACTAAAAAACGTGACCAAACTAAAAGGACTAAAGAAGAAATCCCGCCTGATAAGAAGCTTGGGCAACTGCATAATTTTTTGGATAAAATCATAAATGACGTTCAGGATGGAAAACCCTCAGATTTGCCCATCATAGCCTACTATGATACCGGGCGTGCGCCGCGCTCGTGGGTGTCGGTTTCTCAACAACGCCACCTTAAAAAATCATTTAATCGCTTTAAAGCCTTAGAAAATGCACTAACCAATAATCTGCGTTCTGAAGCGATGGCAATGATAGATTGGTTTGCATTGCAAGAGGATTTGGAACGTAGAGCAAAAGAACGCCTGCCTTCCTATCGTTCAGCCGTACTGGAAACGATTCGTCAAGCACTTCGTCGAATCCTTCCCAATTGTTCTCATTTGCACACCGAGATGGATCCGGTGAATTTCTCAATCCGCTTTTTGATAACATTTAAAAATGAAGCAGGAGAGGAAATATTGTCACTTGATCAATTAAGTGATGGTTATCGCATGATGTTAGCTTTAGTTATGAACTTAGCGAGACGCATGTTGCAAGCCAATCCCCAGCGCGAAAAAAAGGCCATTGAATCAGAAGCCATTGTTTTGATTGATGAAGTTGACTTGCATTTACATCCTAAGTGGCAACAGCGTCTGTTGATTGATCTCATGGCAATATTTCCCAACACACAATTTATCGTGACGACACATAGTCCGCAGGTACTCACAACGATCAAGCCAGAACATATTATTTTGTTAGAACATGAAAAAGATGTGATTGCAGAACAGGTGACTTCTTCTTATGGCGCTGAAAGTGGGCGTTTATTAAGTGAAATCATGGATGTCGATGAACGTCCACCGGCAGACGTGAATGAATTTACTCGGCTGCTTGAACAATACTATCACCTTATTGAACGCAATCAAGGCGAGAGCGAGGCTGCTTTAAAAATACGTTCAAGGCTTAATGAACTGTCTATTGATGATCCAGATTTAATAACAGCGGATATGGAAATTGAGCGGCGGCGTGAGGCACCAAAATGAAAAAGGTAAAACAATTGAATGTGGTGCCAACGAGCTTGCAGCGTTTTTTACAAGATAATCCCGCGACAAGCCGTCATATAAGCGATTGGGAGGCATTCAGAAATGATAACGGCGGCGAGACTTTTCGTGAACTGATTAATAAGCTGACTCACATTCAACATGGACTATGTGCTTATTGTGAGATAAATATCGTCAAAATGGTTGAGCAGCAAGCTATCTATGACCGCGAAATAGAACACTTTCACCCCAAATCGGATATTCCTCATCAAAGCGATTGGATGTTTGAAATCACTAATCTATTTGCCGCTTGTAAAGGCGGTTCTGAAACTAATCGCTTCGGTGAAAAAGCGCGTGAGGGGTACAAAGATACTGCCCGTTGCTTGCCACCCATCAAAAAAAATCTCAGTTGTGGGGGCACGAAAAAAGATAAAATCTTAGATGAACAAATCCTTAAACCAAGCGAATTACCTATTTCACCCCCTTTATTTTCAGTCTCAATTCTCAATGGTACGATAAGTGTTGATGAGAATGCTTGTCATCAAGCGAAGGTTGATCCCGAAAAGGCGAAAGCAACGATAAAAGAGTTAAACCTTAACTGTAAACGTTTATGCCTAGCGCGAAAGCGTATTTTAAAAAAGCTTGATGCTGATTACAGAAAGCGACGCGCCAATCTCGAAAATACCGCTTTCACACAGATTGACGCTTTACTCAATCAAATGACCGCGCAATATCTCGCCGTTAAACCAAATGGCTGCCTCCCAGCTTTTTTCACGACAATGAGCGCATTTTTCGGTTCAAGGGCTGAGGCATTTCTTGAGCACAATGGAACCTATTAGTAATATCCTGAGAAAATACCATAAAGGTGAGACTTAGGAGTCAATGCCATTCCGATAGGGTATGCCCCTACGACGTTGTAGTTCTTAATACACTGCCATTAAGTTAAGGGCAACCACAAGGGATTGCCCCTACAGAGGACCGCATTTTATGTAGGGGCAATCCCCTTACGGGATTGCCCTTAACTTAATGGCAGTGAGTTCTTAATAAGGTTGGATTTATCTTGGGCGAGCACCCGTCCAAGATAAATCTTGGACTCCAGCGACTTAATTATTTAGCCACCTTAATCGTCAAAATCTCATGCATTTCCTTCCCATAACGCAAAGTCACCGTCTTGTGCAAGATGCGCTCCTGCTCCGTTCCCCAGTTTTGGATAATCGTCGCGGATACCTTGGTGCGGGTACTGGCGCGATTGGCATTTGAGGCAAAATATTTAGCTTTGATGCGATAAATCCCTGGCTTGGCATTGGCTAAGGTGTACATTTCTGGACCATAACCTTGGGTGACATCTTGGCTGAGATGTCCACCGATCTTTGTGTCGCGGTGTCGATAATAACACTCTTCGCCACTGGGCTCGATAACGTGCATATCCACATCCGTACCATCAGTGTTCCAACTCAAAGCGACCAAAATATCTAATTTGCCCGGATCAAAAGCTTTTTGCACCGAATCCAAGCGCATTGTGGCATAATCCAAAGCGTTGCTGGTCAATTCTCCCGCGACGATACGCCGCAAAAAACGCAAATAATCAATGCCATGAATGCGCTGGAAATCGCCAAAACGTGAATTCCATTGTCCGATCAAGCCTAGCTCATAATAAACTAAGGCGAGATCAACTTGCCCCATTTTTTCCAATACCTGTGCCATTGCTCGATAAGTATGAGGTTCAAAGGGGCGGCTATTGGCGACTCGGCGAAACAGGTGATAAGCATGACCTTTCAATCCCCATTCGATGGCAGAAAAAGCCACATCTCGCGCCAACACGCCATCACCCGGATTATTTTCCACCAAAGAACTGATAGCCCGTAAGGCATCCGCTGGACGGTAAGCACTGAGCCGTCGCTGGGCTTCATCGCTAAAGCTATCATAATCTAGTTCTTTACTCTTCAATTGCGTCCGCACACTGCCCGGTATGCCCTCCCAAGTCCGCGACTTCGCCTGCAATGGTTTAGCCTTCACCACAAACGCTTGTTGTGGCAACTGTTCCAAAACGATCTTAAAGGCGGCAGGTAGGCTCAAATTAAGGTCCGGCATTTTTTCAAGCTTTTCTAACCAAGCCAAAAAGGCAGCTTTAGGATCACCCAGCGTTTCGCCGATTTCCTTTAAAACCTTGGCAACCGCCACATTCACCGGCTTACTTTTAACCACAAAAGCATCCTCTTCTGGTTTGATGTTAAAGCGTAGATAATCTTCCTCCGTTTCTAGCATTAACAAGGAACAGGTTTGTCCGGTGATGCGAAAATGGGTAGCGTATGCCTTGCTCATGGTTTCAGTAGCCGTGGCGAAAGTTTCTAACTGTCCTACTGCTATCTGCCCATAGAGCCGAGGCGTGAGTGCAGAACTGAGTGGGGCTGACAGCGGGATTTCTAACTTTTTTTGTTGCTCGTTTTGCACAAGATTTAAGATAACACGAGAATTTGCCGCTGCCTTGCCTCTGCCAACCAATTGTAAAACTTGTCCGGGAAATACATTGCGCGGACGAGCTGCAAGCAATAAATCGCTATTATTGCCGTCAACTTGAATACTGCTCAACTGCCAAGGGCGGGCACGATGCGCGATGGAAGCCTTTTCGATTTCCGCCTCTCCCACTACAGAAAAAAGTGCGCCGCCGCTTTCCCGGCTTAAGTGATTTAAAATACGAGTATCGGTGCCAGCAAGGCCCGTATTATAGGCAAACAAGGCGTGAGCACTGAGGCTTTGCGATAGCGCGAAAAGATTATCCTCGCCCCAAGTGATGCCGCCATCACTTAATAAAAAGATATCCCAATCTCCCTGATTATCCAACCAAGGCGGTTGGCTCGCTTCATTCAAAGCAGCTTTTAAATCCGTAGCCCCTTCCAAAGACAATTGCTGGGCAAAATCCAACAAGGCTTGTACATTTTCTGGAGTATTAGCGATAAATTTTTCTTGCCACCAAAATTGTTCAATATTAAAAAAACAGACGGCAAATGTTTTGAGCGCGTCGCGGTTGTTATTCAGAATTGCCTTGAGCAATTTGAGCCATACATTAAAGCGAGCAGGATTGGAACTCAGGGAGACATCTACTAAAAAAACGCCCGTCTGGCTGCCGCTGTGATTTGCTTGAGCGGGTAATTGTGCCCGAAAGCGGGTAGCGAAATAGTCGCCCGTTTTGGGATCGTGCCCACTGAGTAAGACGGCACCCGGTTTTTTGATCCGGACGCTAAACTGGGCGGATTCAAAGCGTTGCTGATAAGTGTTTTTTATTGTGTTAAAAACAAAACTTTTTTGATCATCCACGACAATTTCCACCCCCGGCGGCTGTGTGATGGTCAAATCGGCAACCCGTTGAGGAATATCCGTGGGCAAATCAAGACGATATTCTAGTGAGTCGCCCAGTGCCAGCAAGTCGAGATCATAAGCGATCACAATGCGGTGCCACTTTTTAGGATTCAGGGGAAAAACACGGGCTGAAAAAATACCAGCCCCTGACCATTCCATCAGGGCAGGATCAACGCGGCGGCGGACCGTTTCTCGATAGGCAAAAGCGGCCTTTTCTTTGGGGACCATACGGGCTTCCTTGGGTTGTTGCCAAGTGCTTTCCCGGCTTTTTATAATATCAAGCGGCTCGGTTCCCATTTTTTCGACTTGTTGTTGATCAAAAAAAACGGGTTTATCCAAGCTCTGGCTTTCGCCAAAGGCAAAGAAATAGGGATTAGCGCCATTGGGCAGACGGAGTTTGAAAGTGCCCTCAAACATCCGCTGGTGATCGTTAAAAAAGTAGTGATCCAACACCACCCGGGCGCGGAACCCGTTAATGGTGACTTTAGCTTGCATCCCTTTGAGGGCCAAACTTTCATCTTCTCCGATCATGAGGCGAGAAGTATTGGGAGTGACTTGGGAACGTTTCCAACTGGTGATGGGTTTGGCTGGTTTTTGCTTTTTAGCTTTAGCCGTTAAAAAAGCAGGTGCAATATTTTCGCTTGAAAAAAGCTGATCCATGGCAGATTCCTCTTCTAGGGACTCTTCAAACGCATTAGCTCCCATACTTAGCTCATCAGCATGGGATTCTGACTGTTGGCGGACTGGCGATTGAGGAGCCATATCGCCGCTGCTGCAATTACTCAGGCTCAAGACAGCGATGGTCATTAAAAAGACTGTTGTGATAAAATGACTGTTTTTCATGTTTCATCCTCGTATGTGATTGTCCTTAGCATCTATCAGTTTGAACTATCGCTTATTGTTAATGTATAGTCAGAAAATAGGAGTCCAAGATAAATCTTGGACTCCTGACCAAAATGCACTAGACTCAGGAGCGCAAGGCGTACCTTGCACCGTAATGCCATTAGAATTTATGCTTTTTTTGTAGGGTGGGCAACGTGTTTTTGTTGCCCACCTACTTAATGGCATTAACCTTGCACCGATACTTATCCTTTATTATAAACAATCCTTGTAGTTTAAACAGGATGACGAAAATATGAATGAAAAATCCAAAGCACCAACACTCAATCGTCGAAAATTTTTGCTCACGTTTGGGATGGGTAGTGCCGCTACGATTGTGATGTATAAAGTCATCAAGCCTTCCAAAATATTCTTAGGCGAAAATTCCACGCTATCAGCGGAACATATTAAATGGAAACCCTCAGAATATGTACATAACTGGGAAAAAACCCTCCAGACACTTTTTCAATTGCAATCTAATGGCGATCCAGCAGAGTTAATCTTTGTTGATCAAAATGGTAATATTATTGATCATAAAGTCATTAGCACAAAAGATGAGATTAAAGATGCCAAAGGCGTTGTTATTCCTGCTTGGGCAGCGGATAAAAAACGATTTAATCAAAAATGGCTCAATGCTTGGCGACGCAAATTTCATCGTCGCTATCCAAGCATCGACTTTGATTTGACTTTGGATCAAGAACGCCCCAAGCAGATGAATACGAAGAGGAGTGTCAGAAATACCAATTATAAGACTAATATCGAACTAATTTTAAATTATGGTACTCAAAAGGTGTCTGGATTGGAAGACGGCTTGGTCATTTCTCGAATAGCTTATGCTGAAAAGGTTTTTTCTCAATCGACGCAGGTAGGAGAACAACAGGCTATTGAGCTGCCGGTTGGCATCAGAAAACGTTTAAGTCAGATCAGTTATGGGATCGCTGGCATTGAATCCGGTTTTAATAATTCATTGATCAGCCCTGTAAAAGCGCAAAGTGTTTGGCAAATTATGCCTTCAACCTTTGCACAAATTTGTAAAAAAATCGATCTGAAAGCCAATTATGGCAACTTCATTACGACAACCGTTGTCGCCAAACGATATTGTGAAGAAATATATGCTTATTTGCTGCGTAATTGTCACGATGATTTTGAATCACTACGTACAGAATTTGGTTTTTCTAAAACAGATTTCGAGAATGAGTTCATCTTTCCGTGTATTGTCAGTGCTTATCATGCTGGGTATGGGCGTTTAAGAAAGGTGATTCATTGGTTTGCTGAAAATTATAATCAAGACAGATTACGTAAAAAAATAGGGACTTACCCCGACGGCTATGGATATGATTTGTTTGGACAAATGACTCGTATTTGTTATCACGACAAATCGGTGAAAGGATATGGTCGTGAATCTTGGGAATATTTTTTGCGTGCCAATGCGATGGCGGCTCTGATTCGTCAAAAATATGGGATTGGGAGTAATGCTGCTAAAAAAGAATATCATCCACCTGAAGTTTTATTGCCTCCATTCAATCTTAGGAGAGAAGCGATTGATTTAGGGGTTTCAGCGGCGGCTGGTTTGGCAACCATGAAATTATCTGAGCTGATTTTCCGGCCAAATTTTGTCAAAATGTCCCTTCTCGCTCTGGGCAGCCTATTGATAGTGGGCTGCTTTTTTATGATTGATAAACCTCAGCCGGTTTCAGAGCCACCTAAGAAGCTGATTTCAGAGCCACCTAAGAAGCCGGTTCCAGAGCAGCATTTTACTTATAGTAAGGAACTTGGAAAAGAATTATCTGCACATCCCCAGCTTTTTTCAAAAAATCCTGGTAGTCAGTATTATAAGGTTAAGATGCCACGGCGTATCCAAGCTAAAGTGATTACGCCTTGGATGACAAAACATGAGCTTTTTAAAGCTTTTTATCTAAATAGAGCGGCTGTCCAAAAAGCGGCGAAAACTCAGGAACTCATCCAACTCAGCTATTCGGGGAATCTATATTATCGGTGTAGAACGGTTGGTTCCATACAACTTCAAAAAGACAAGGCTAAAGGGATCAATACCAAGTCACTTGGTACCCAAAATCATCCAGACTATTTATATATTAAACCCAGCACTGAAAAACTGGTTGCCAAGATCAGTGAATTAGTGAATAAAGAATTACAGGGGAAGTTTGGTTTAGATCCTCAGTATCGCATTCGCTTGATCGTGAATTCGGGTATTCGTGATACGCTATATAATCTAAGTATACGAGGTAGCTCTCTAAATTCGACACATCAATTAGGTATGGCAGTGGATTTTTCAACTCACGGATTTGATGTGATTAAGCCCAAAAGTAATACTTTTTTATATTTGTCTCGTGACAAGGGAAAAAGTATTGATAAAAAACCTCGGATTCGCGATAAAGCTCGCCAAGCTTTAAAGTATGTTTTAGTGAAACTTCATAAGGCTGGAGAAATCTTTGCTATTAAAGAAGGTGGGCATTATCATGTGACGGATAAAGGGAGGATGAAATAAGGTACTATTTTGGAGTCCAAGATAAATCTTGGACTCCAAAATACCGCAAAATTTGTGTAGGCTAAATAAATTTATACCAACCCGCCTTATCAAGTTGTCTCATCCTTTCTTGATGTTTGCGTCTTAATCTTTCAGCAAATGAAATAGATTTAGTCAATCGTGGTTTTCTGCCCGGTGAATGGCTTCGACTTCTCTCATAAAATACAATGATTTGTTTCTGCAATTTTTCTATTTTGTCAAAATATTCAGGTAATTTATGAGTGTATTTCAATAAAATTTGGCTCACTTGTTCATCGAAATGCTTGACTTCCAATAAATCCACCAGTACATAAAAATCCTGCGGGCGTATATTTTTGTTTTTGCCATTAATCAGCAGGGCAGTTTCACGAGAGCTTTGATAAATAGCCGTTGTGGCAATGTCATAAAGCGGCGACATATAGATGGTTTCGCCTTCTGTCAACACCGATAAATTTTTGGTATGCATATCTTCATGAGCAATCACCATTGAATAAAAATAATATTTTAGCAAAATCAACCGCTCGCTTTTGAGCGTTAAATATTCTTTAATGGTTTTAAACAGTTGTTCTGAGGTGATTTGATATTTGGTTTCACTATTTAGCCCCACAAGGCTAGCGAATTCTTCATAAGAAAATTTATAGCCTTTGTATCTATCATAACGTTTCACAATGTAATGATATTCTTTGTCTGTTGGATTTTTAATAATCCCATTCCAAGGCACATCAAAGCCTAATTCATTTTTAGCAAAGCTCATAAACAAATGTTCATTAATCGCTAGATGGGGTAAATAATATTCACTTTCAGGATTAGCCCTTGAAGGATGATAAGGTTTAACAAAATAGTGACTTTCCTCATTTTGGTTCGGTTGACGAATGGTGTTGTTATCCATCACCACAGAAAGTTTATGTTGAAATCCTGATAAACCAGAGGGGCGAAAATGTTTCAATTGATTATTGTTGGGGGGAAACAGTGTTTTGTCCTCTATTTTGAGTGCCATGTCTAACACATTTGGAAAATCATTTTCGCCAAGGATTTCAGCTTTAACATTGGCATAAGTGAATGAGTCTGCTTTCTCATCAAATTGCAACGCGGTTTTAGAAAACTGTAAATCGCCATAAATATCTTTTAACAGTGGCAACAGTTCAAAATCATTGGCTGAACCGGCTATTTTTTCCAAAAGTTTCCTATCCTGCCCTTCTGGTATCACTTGTTCAAACACATTAAACATTCTTTCGCTGACAAAAACCATTTTAGTCAATGGCAAGTCTAGCGACACCGGCTTAGCCTCTTCTTGACAAAGATAGTGGCTGTCGTAGGCAAACTGATGTTGTCCCTTTTCAAAATAGAGATAGCCAACGAGTTGCTCTTTTTTATAGACAAATAAAAAATTAGGGGATTGAGGGGGAATTAATTGGTTATGGGTTGGATTGTTCATAAGATTTAAAATCGGTTTCTGCTAAATAAAGTTAGATCGCCTTAAAAAGATTGCAAGTTTCTAATATTAGACTTGTCCATTTTTAATTAATTCTTCGTCAAAAAAGGATTGGTTATTCATATTCTTTTTCTTTTTTAGAGTGTTCAACTATGTTGCAGCTAGCACATCAATGCCATTAAGTTAAGAGATATTGTAGGGTGGGCAACGTGTTTTTGTTGCCCACCAGCCCCGACTTACACCCCGATGATATTTTTGTACACCCCGTGGTAGGATTCCATGTGTTTTGTGTCCATTCAATTTTGCTTTTCTGTGACATAGTTTACCTCATTTTAATTTAACAATGGTTCCCTATCACAACGGATTACCCCCGGATAATATTTATCGTATCCAAATAGGTTTGTAATTATAACAATTAGCTGAAAAAAAATCACTAAAAATTTTTCTCCACAATCGATATCTCATCCGCTGTCAAATCATACAATTGATAAACCAATTGATCAATCTGTTTATCAGTTGCCAAAATCCGCCTTTTCAAAATGTTTTTGAGTTGTGGCTCCTGAGTGGCAGCGAGTTGTTTGTTGAGTTTTAGCCTGATTTCAACCAGTTGCACCATTTTATCATGGTTGCTTTTGTCTGTTGGGCGGATAGGCAGTTTTTGGACATACATCGGTTTATATTCAAAATATCCGCCTCGTTTGGTTGAGGCTATTGAATGAAGTACAAAATCTAATACTTTAGAATTTAACAATCCCAATAAGTACAAATCATCGCTGGCGATAATTGAGGTTTTGTCATTAGAATAGAAACCTAAGTTATCAAAGGTATATGAAGCTTTTTGAACAATAGCGGGAATAATAATTTTGGGGTTTTCAAATTCTTGATAATAATCACACCCCCGCAATTCCCACCAATATTCACCCTGATCGTAACGTTTTTGAGCGAGTTTAGAAAAAGCTTGCAGATGATTGGCTAGACTTGGATAGTTACGCTGTAACCATGTCCACGCATTTTTTGCGCCTGATGAATTGAGTTTTGTCCATCCTTTGGGGATGAGAATCAAATAACGCTCACACTTAACTAGCTGATAACGTTTAATATCCCTACCCAATAAAAACGGCTTGATCAATTCCTCACTTTTGGCATCGCTGGCAATTAACTTATCTCGTGTTTTAGCATCAATCACAAAGGCTTCATTAAGTCCGGTTTTAATGCCATAGAAAATTTTGCCCTCAACATATTCATTTAATGGCATAGCCTTTTGGTGCAATTTATCCAAAAGTGCTTGGGTGTTTTTATCGGCTAATGACCAACCTTCATCATTTAATTTTGATTGTTCAAGACGATAAGCATGAGCGTCCACCTCAGTTTTTAAATCCTCAAAATCCAGTGTGTTAATGGCTGCCACTTGAAAGGTAGCTTGAGGTAAAGCTTTCTGAACTCTTAAAATACACGGATAAGTGGTGGCTTGCTGAAACACCGGCAAATCACCAAAATCAGTGATTTCCGTTAACTGTTGCTGTTTCAACCATTGACGCAGTGGTTTACCATAATTGGCTCGCAGCCATTTATTGGCAACAATCATGCCAAATCGTCCTTTGTCACGTAGTAGGGAGATGCCTTTTTCAATGAAATAAACGTATAAATCCGCTACGCCATGATAAACGTGATAGTGATCAGCAAAGTAAGATTTTGAGTCACCTAATAATTCTTGTCGCACGTAGGGTGGATTTCCAATCACGACATCAAAGCCACCCGCTTTGATGACTTCGGCAAATTCACTCTCCCAATCAAAGGCATTAATCCGATACAAGGTTTCTTCATCCAATAACCCCAATTGTTGATTGTGATAAAAATCGTTGCTAATAAGTGAGTTACCACATTTAATGTTGTTATCTATATCTGGCAAAACACGCTTTTTAAATAGGGACAGTTGCGAAATCACACTCTGTTCGTCTTCTAACACTTTGAGTAGTAGAGACAGTTTGGTGACTTCGACGGCTTGTGGATCAATATCTACTCCGTAAATATTGTTCAATAAAATGCGTTTGCGCTCATCAATGGTTAATTTCCAAGTGCCGCCACGGGCATGATAAAGGCGTGGTTTTCGTCCCTTGAGCCATTTTTCAGGTTCGGTTAAATATTGTTCTAAATGCCAATCAAGTAACAACTGATACGCACCCAATAAGAATGAGCCGGAGCCACAAGCGGGATCTAAAATTTTCAAGCGGCTTGCTGCTTTGACTTTTTTCTCTTCTAATAACCGCCCTACCGTTTGTTTAACAATATAATCAACGATATAGCAGGGCGTATAATAAACGCCACCGGCTTTTTTGACTTCGGGTTTGTCTTCAATAACAACTTCATGTTTGGAAGTTATACGGATGACTTTACCTAAAAATTGCTCATAGACTTGCCCTAAAATGTCCGCCGGTAAAACTGAAAATTCATAAGGGCTATTGGGATAATAGAGATTTTTGATAATCTCCTTGAGAAGTCCATCAGCAATGCTTAAAGTAGGAGTTAAAGTGTCTGGCTTCTCACGCCCCTTTTCCGCCTTAAAATAAAATAAACCCGAATCGTAACGCTCATCAGCTTCATAAAATAACGCCAATAAGCGTTTATAAATCTGGGTGCCGTTGGTTAGGCTCAATAAACGCCCATAATCTTCAATCCCCCGATCTTCGCAAATCCGCAGAAAAACAATGCGATCAATCGTTTGTTGAACGACTAAGTTGAGTTGACGTTGCGTTAAGCTGGCATGATTTGAAATGAGATGGTGTGCTAATTTTTCTCGCCATTGTGAGAGTTCTTCTAAAAAGGCGGCATCGACTTCGATAGCCCCTTTGGTTATCGCGGCTTGTTTGGCATATTGATCAAATTGTCCTTGCCAAACGGCTTGAAAGGAAAACCGTGCGACTATTTCTTCCCAATGTTCAAGATAATCGGTGTATTTGAGATAGAAAACACGCGCTACGCTGGGGGCATCATCTTTTTGGGGTTTAACACGACAATCATAAACGGCGAATTCGGCAAAATTGGTTAAAATGCTTAATTGCAATTTAGCATTCCAGCCATAGCGGCGTAATTGATAAGCGGGTTCTCGATCCGTTTTCAGATTGATTGACGGTTTTTTCGCCTCGACAAAAAATTTTCGTACACCGCCGACACGAAAACTGTAATAGGGTAAGAAATCCCTGTTCATTTTGGTGGCTCGTCCGATTTTTAGTGCGTCTTCATAAACAACTTGCCGATAAGGTTCTGCCAATCCCTGCTTGTTATCAACATCCCAACCTAAAGCGGTAAAAAAGGGATTGATAAAATCAATGCGGGTTTGGGCTTCGTTATAGTCGCTGTAAGTGTCTATTTGAGCGGTGAAGCGTTCAATAAGTGTTTGGATTTTGGCAGAGGTTGACATAAAATTTTACTGGTACCCAATTTTATCAAGTTCCCCAAACATAAACGTTTCCCCCGCGGAGCGGGGGATGGGGTTGCAAACCCCATCCGGCAAACGCCCATTGCCCTAACGAAATCGGTTTTGAAGTATCCCTGTTAATCAATAATCCCTGTAGTTATATCACGTCCCCATTGTTTGCGTCCCTAGTTCAGACCTGCGGGGTGTTGGCACTTTGGCTCAAACCAATCCCAAACACCGTAATCAACCACATAAAACCGTATCATACTCTCAGAGCCATCCAATTTCAATTTAGCCCACAACTTCTCAGTATGACCCGATGCCGAGCGATAATGCACTATGGGAATGCACAGTGCAGGTATGTCGAAAATGGCTTCAGAAGCTGGAGGTACATGCTCCTCACTAGCCCCAAGCCTAACTTCCTTCACCAACTGGAAATCAACCAGCTCAAACAATATCTGGTCGCTAAGAACAAGTTCCAAGTCAGCCCAAAATATATAAATATCGTTATCATTGGGCGGTAGATAATGCACCATCGGCAGGTGCAGTTTCAATTCCGGTGACAAGCTTGCTTCAGTAGTCGGTGGCGGAGCGTATGGCGGATTCTCCACCCGTCCGAAAAAGAGAATGCTGCCAGTGGGATTGTGACGAATCAAAAATAGAAACGGGTGATCGGCGCGAAATATGGGTATGGGCGGCCCTACATCTATAGAAGTTATCTCCATAACAACCACGGCGGTTGCCCCTGCGGCTTCCGTCCCAACTTCATTCACTTCCACAAAGGCTTTGTGAATGACTTTATCAATAAGAAGTTTTACACTTGGGGGTAACTCAGCCATGCCGGATAAGTCAGCAGTGTCGGGATCGAACGCATCTAGCATTCCCATCCGCTTCAGGGTGTCGGATAACTCAAATTCAGTGATCATCTTAAATCTCGGCAGATGCACGTCGATCTTTTGCTCCTGTAAATCGCCTAGCCAATCGTTAAGCTGTTCTAGCGAGCTTTCCAATGCCGCCAGCCCGTCACGCGGCAGTAGGACAATCATGGAAACTTCATTTCCTTTGTAGGGCAGTTCAAGCATTTGAAGTGTGTCGTTTTCCATGTATTTGAATAAACCACTCTGAGACATCATCGGCACTTCAACACTCTCGTCTGGCGTTACCCAAAATGGCGCGTTTCTGGTGGCGCTCACCTCAAATGGTGCCGCCCAGTCACCGTTGAAGTAAATGGCATTGACGAGGACGAGGCGGGTTAATTCATTGAGTATTCCGGGCTGGATGAGTTCTTGGATTTTATCGTTGGTTTGTTCCTCTACCCAAGCGTTAATTTGTTGGCGTGCGTCTTCAGGATTTGTGATAAAATCCACTGACTTGGGCTCGGCTTGATAATAACGTTGCAACACCTCTAAAAAAGATTCCCGAAATGGATAGCTATTCTGAGCCCACAGTCTATTAGCTACATTAAGTGCAATGTCTCCTTTCGCCTGCGTCGCATTGACGGACGCTTGCAAATCCCCGAAAGCTGGATGAAACTGTGTTTGATCAGGCGCAAAATGTAACACCTGAGACATTTGTGCCGCCGTATTTCCTCGCGCCCCCGCATAAGTCATCGCCAGGGCGCTTGAAATACTATAAGGGGAGAAAAAGAGATTGCCTTCGGCTTGCAATTGAGGGTAGAGTTCAAACGCAAAGGCGGTGTTATCTGCTACCACTGCGTCGGTATCTGCGACTGTCACCTGTCCAAATGCTATGGCGACGATAATCGCTATGGTTGATTTTCGTTTAATGTTCATCAAATTACTCCTTGTCCAAGATAAATCTTGGACTCCGAAAACCGCCAAATTTTTGGCGTATTTTTGTTTGTTTAATCCATGTATTTATATAGACTATACTCACAACTTTGTCAAGTTATTTTGTAATGTAAAACAACGAATAAAAACAAGCTTAGACAACAACCGCTTTCAAAATACCCTATATAATAAATCTATAACTGCATTAATAAATGTGCCTTTCGTCGCGGTGAAAAACAGTCCAATAACTACAGGGATAATAAATACACTCAAACTCCGACAAGGTTTATCCGATCACTTGTAGTTTGTTTTTGGACGCCAACTAACCAGTGTTAAATATTAATATATATAAGAGCAAGAATGAAGCCTTACTATAAACACAATCTTTACGTCAATACTGAATTGCCAAAGACTCCTTTCTTTGTCATTGCATTACCGGACCACTTTTATTTGTTTTGTGGAAAAATGCCTCCGACGATGGCATAGTCAACCCCACTTATGAGACAATGCCATTAAGTTAAGGGCAAACCCGATAGGGTATGCCCCTACAAGAACCGTGATAAGTTCCCTACGGGACAGGGGCAATCCCTTGTGGTTGCCCTTGATCCCTCGGCGCAAAGGGACAGGCTTAATGGTATTGACTTATGAGATGGATCCCAGATTTACCCTACGGAGTTTTTTAAAGAATTCAGGATTATCGCCTGATAAGCTAAGCCGCTCTTCATTTGAATTGCTTGTCAATGGTTGGTTCGGTATGCTCCGAGTCGTGGATGAAAAAATGGAGATTTGTTCACGGCATCCTGAGTAGCAACTTAAACAAAATAAAGCGTGGCTAAAAAAGTCCACCATAAGGTTGACATTGGGTGTTTAAATAGAGGATACTATTCGCGCCACTTCACTCATTTTGCAGACGGGGGTTGCAAACCCCTAAAGCGGAGAGTTTTTACTCATTGTAACTACGACTGATAACTGAAATTCGTCAACCCCAAAAACGATCTTGCCTTTAAAAAGATTTTCGGCAACGAAAATAAAAAGGAAATTCTGATTTCCTTCTTAAATGCCGTACTGGATTTAAAAGGTGCTTTTGAAATTCAAACCATTCACATTTTAAACCCATACCAAATGCCGCATTTAGTAGATTTGAAAGAAAGTTCTTTAGATGTACGAGCAACTGATAAACGTGGTGTGACTTTTATTATCGAAATGCAGGTAGAGCAAAAGCAGTTCTTACGGCAACGCTTTAGCTTTTATGTCGCCAAAGCTTACTCGTCACAAATCGAAAGAGCCGTCGATTATCCAAAACTCAACCAAGTCATCTTCATAGGCATCTTTGATGGGTTTAACGAGTTTAATAATGAACACTATTTGAGTCGTCACCAAACCTTGAACTGTGAAACGCTTGAACAAGACTTAGCCGAGATGGAATACAACTTTATTGAATTGCCCAAATTCACCAAAAAGGAAAGTGAACTGAAAACCATCTTAGACAAATGGATTTACTTTATCAAACATGCCGAAGATTTTGAAGTGGTACCCAAACATGCTAAACAAACTGAAGTCTTAAAAACCGCTTATGAAGTCGCATACTTTGGGCGGCACGATATGGCATTGATTTTGTCACAGGTTCGGTGATGAGTCCAATCTACGAGCTAACTTTTTCTTTTTCCAGTAATTAAAACCATCTTGTTCCAAATCGTTAGCCAGATTTTATAATGCCTGTAATACCTGAAACTCACCGATTTTAGTAGCTATTTGATAGACTTGAACAAAGGTAGCCATTGCCTGTTTTGGTTCTTGTTTGGCTAAGTGAATATGAGCGATATTAAATAAGGTGACACACAAACCACTGTTATCGCCGATTTCACGTATTATCGCCAGCGATTGTTGCAAATAGTCTAAAGCCTTTCGACCTTAGAAGAAATCTTGTAACGTTTTAGCTCTGAAAACGTTTCGGACGGGGTTGCATTAAAAACCCCGTCCGGCACAACACGAATCATCTTTAATGTGCTCGGCTAAAATCCTTGCAAGCATTACCAATTTGTTGTATTTTATCAGACGCATTGCCTGAGAGTTTAACGTTACGGACGGGGATCCCGTAGGGAACTTCAGAGTTTGCTTGTTTTTGCTCCAAGTTCTCTCCTTACGTCGAGACTCAGCAAAAACAAGCAAACTCTGCAACGCAGTAGTCTCGTAGAGAACTTTTGCGACGTTCACCCGTCCTGCACAGATTTTTTACTAAACATTCAATAATTTGCGGTTTATCATACTGGCATTGCTCGTCAGGTTTTTGACACAGCAATGTCACCAAATGATGCTTATTTCCGATAATCTCTATTGACAGAGGTGATAACTTGTCTTTAACAGCATTAAAAAATCATAAGCTAAGTGTGGCTGATAAATTTACTGAATATACTCAGTCGCATGATATAACACCGTTGTTCATTAAAGGAGATGCGCTGTCAGTCTTACAAC
Source organism: Pseudomonadota bacterium (assembly GCA_039714115.1). Taxonomy (GTDB): domain Bacteria; phylum Pseudomonadota; class Gammaproteobacteria; order Beggiatoales; family Beggiatoaceae; genus Thiomargarita. Next base: position 19,913 of record JBDLJY010000065.1, read on the forward strand.
AATTGCCAGAGAGTTCAGTCGATTTTTGTATGACTTCTCCCCCGTATTGGGGCAAGCGCCAATATGCAGAAGAAGGAATAGGGCTTGAAGCCAATTATGTTGATTATATCAAATATCTAACAACTATTTTCCTGGAATTAAAGCGTGTTCTTAAAGATACTGGCTCATTTTGGTTGAATCTTGGTGATTCATATAAATCAAAAAGCTTGCTTGGCATTCCTTGGAGAGTCGCTTTTGAACTGATAGATAATCAAGGATGGATTCTCAGAAATGAAATTATTTGGAATAAGGTTAAAGGTAGCCCCGACAACTCAAAAGACAAATTAGGAAATGTCCACGAACAAATTTTTCATTTTGTCAAAAAGCCAAAAGGGTATTATTACGATAGTAATTCAATTCGTTCTAAGCCTTCGCAGACTAAAGTCGTTAACGGTGCGGTTGTCTCAGCAACGGGCGTTAGCGGTGTTAGGTATAAGCGACAAATAGAACTCTCAACTGAACTCACACCCGAAGAAAAGAAAAATGCCATCGAGGCACTTAACAATGTCCTAAAAGAGATTTATGAAGGTAGCTTATCTGATTTTCGTATGATTATTAGAGGCCAACAAAGAACCACGCATTCTGATTCCAAGAAAGTATCAGGTAGAGCAAAGGAACTTCATAATAAGGGGTTTTATTTTCTCAAATATCATCCTAATGGTAGTAAACCGCGTGATGTGTGGGATATTCTTCCAGAGGATACACAAAAACGTCAAAAGCATTTTGCCGTTTATCCGGAAGAACTCTGCAAAATACCTTTATTGGCAACTTGTCCTAAAAATGGAATTGTTATAGATCCATTTTCCGGCACTGGCACAACTATGCTGGTTGCAAAGCAATTAGGTAGAAAATCTGTTGGGATAGAGCTTTCAGCGGAATATATAGAAATAGCAGAAGAGCGTTGCTGTATGACTTTATAAAGGAAAAACATGACTAAAGTGAGTGAACTGTTTGGTGTTTCCACGCTATCAGTGAGTAAAACAACCGTTAAAAACATCCAAAGAATTCAGGAATGTCCATATACAAATAGCAAGTGCTTTAAGGTTCGTAAAAGTGAACCCGAAATATCAATTGGCACATGCACAGTAAACTATGGCCGTAAAAAACGCAATATAATTATCTGTCCAAATAGATTGCTCCAAAATAAACAGGTATTTATGGATTGTATGCACCTGCTTACCAGACACGAACCGGGAAATGAATTCCATGTTATCTCGGAAGTCAGTATCCCTGGTGGTAGTGTCGATTATTTTCTAGCATCAGCTAAAAATGGAAAAGTCAAAGACTTTGTTGGTATTGAGTTTCAGACTTTGGATACAACCGGGACAGTTTGGCCTGAACGCCAGCGATTTCTTAAAGCATACAAAATAGAGGTTGATGAAAAGGCCGTTAATTCTACCAAATCATTTGGAATGAATTGGAAAATGACTGCAAAAACGATTCTTGTGCAACTCCATCACAAAATTGAAACATTTGAATATGTTGGTAAGCATCTTGTCCTTGTCATTCAAGACTGTTTATTGGAATACATGAAGCGTGAATTCAATTTTGCTCATTTATCAGAGCCAAGTAAAATTGGTGACTCTATGCATATACATTCTTATGTGTTGAGAAATAATGATAAAGCATACAAAATTGAACTGGATAGCAGATTAAGCACGGATTCTGAGGGTATGGCTACTTGCCTTGGTTTACAGGCTGAGGCAAAAGTAGAGCTAGTACAAATTATTAGAGAGTTAGAAAGTAAACTCTCAAACAAAACGCGGTTAACAATTGTGTAAGTACCGAACCATGAAACTTGTATAGCTAGCTAGGAGTCCAAGATTCATCTTGGACATCCTCAATTGAGGAGGAAATAAAAGCTAAAGGAGTTGACTATTTCTGTGAAAATATCGTGTATTCCACTGAAGGCCATGAAAAGGTCTGTTACGTTTTGGCTTAACTTAATGGCATTGGACGAGAGGATGGTTCTTGATAAATCTTGTAACTCGATGAGATGATCAAGTTTTTTACGTTTATTATGATAAAATTACTTTTTTACAACATCGATCACTGAAATAAAAAATGTCAAGTGCTAAAAACTTGATCATCGAGTGTAACGTTTTAGTGAGACTCTGAAAACGTTTCGGACGGGGTTGCAAACTCAATGCCATTATGATAAACCGCAAACCTGCGGGGAGACTAATACCCTTGGTAATTTTGAACGTCGCGGAGCGAGGGCAACCACAAGGGATTGCCCCTACAAGTCCCCGAATTGAACCTATTTTTGGGCAACCACAAGGGATTGCCCTGATTGAAAGTGGTATGGATATAGTACACAAAACTATTGATAACTATTGACATGTAAATATCGTACCGCCCGCTTACCCACCCTACGCTTCTTTCATGCAACTTGTCAATACGACTGTTAGTCCTAATGACGATAAAATTTATGAGATTTTCTGGGCGGTGGAAAGATTACGTGGTGAATTGACTGGAGAAAAGTTGCACCTTGAAATTCAAAAACCGTTTGATGAAATGCGAGGACGATTATTTACAGCACTCCTGGCGTTAATGAATGATAAGGAGATGATACTCGATGTTCAAGTTTTTAAGTGGATTGATGATGCGTAGGACGCACCCGACGCTCGCTATTTTTTTAAAATGATAGAGTATCCAGTAGGTGCGGAACTTTTACTATCTTTCAACATCAATGAAGACGGTACTAAAAAGAATAAATTGGATAATATTCTTAATGGCAAAAAGATTGACCATGGCCAGAAAGAAGTGGTTACCAAGTCCCATATAGTGTGTAATCGGTTACCTTGAGTAATCACTGTAACTTCTGTAAATTCATCAAATATCTCAATTAGAGATAATTGAGTCAATCTAACCCTATCGTTATGAATATTAAACATAAATGGTATCGTTAAAATGGCAATTCCACCCTGCATGAGTACCCGATGAATCTCACGGGCAAATGTATGTGGTTCCCTAATAAATTCAAGAACCTCTGTAGCAACAATACAATGAAAATAACTATCGACAAAAGGAAGAGACATGCCATCCGCAATAACATCTGTAACGCCTTGTGTTTTCCTAGAATCCAGACAGATATAATGAGTAGCCTCTCTAAATGATGAGCGGTATGGATCATTTCCGGCACCAATGACGAGTACTGATTCAATTCCTTTGAAATCAAGGGCAGACATCAGCCGCCTTACCATAAGGTTACGTACTGTAGGGAATAAAATAAATTTAATTTTTTTTGATAAATGTACATTCATTGTTGAGATACCTGATAAATAAAAAAATGGTAAACGCAACACCTCACTTATAAAGTGATAATGTATTAATATATTTATATCATGCTTAATTATTTAAAACAAGATACTTTATTTAAGTATTTGTAATAATATATAATTTCATATAGCATATAAATATTTTCATGAAGATTGGCCCCAAAGTTATGGGGATGCCACCAAAGATGGAATATTTGTCCATTTTTAGCCGCATACTTCATGGATTTTTTGTTTGATACGCACGCCTAAGCTTTAAGGGTTCAAACACACTTAATGGGACGCTATATGCCCTAAGAAAACGACTGGCAGGTATATTAAGTGGAATCTCCATATCAATCTGTTCATAATTATAAGTGTTATAACCTGATAGATTGAGGTATGCATCCATTAATCTAATAAGTCGCCATATATATGCTTTCTTATTATTTTTTGATTTAACATATATCCATGATTCTTCAGGACCTCTATAGGTAGTAATTGCTACATTAAGTGCAATGTCTCCTTTCGCCTGCGTCGCATTGACGGACGCTTGCAAATCCCCGAAAGCTGGATGAAACTGTGTTTGATCAGGCGCAAAATGTAACACCTGAGACATTTGTGCCGCCGTATTTCCTCGCGCCCCCGCATAAGTCATCGCCAGGGCGCTTGAAATACTATAAGGGGAGAAAAAGAGATTGCCTTCGGCTTGCAATTGAGGGTAGAGTTCAAACGCAAAGGCGGTGTTATCTGCTACCACTGCGTCGGTATCTGCGACTGTCACCTGTCCAAATGCTATGGCGACGATAATCGCTATGGTTGATTTTCGTTTAATGTTCATCAAATTACTCCTTGTCCAAGATAAATCTTGGACTCCGAAAACCGCCAAATTTTTGGCGTATTTTTGTTTGTTTAATCCATGTATTTATATAGACTATACTCACAACTTTGTCAAGTTATTTTGTAATGTAAAACAACGAATAAAAACAAGCTTAGACAACAACCGCTTTCAAAATACCCTATATAATAAATCTATAACTGCATTAATAAATGTGCCTTTCGTCGCGGTGAAAAACAGTCCAATAACTACAGGGATAATAAATACACTCAAACTCCGACAAGGTTTATCCGATCACTTGTAGTTTGTTTTTGGACGCCCCAAAGGGCGGCTTTACTCAACCACTTCATAGCTTCTTGGTAATCGGGTGCCACCCCCTCACCGCTAATTCTGGGCCACACCCAGACCATAGTGATACATTAACCCTAAGTTAGATTGTCCTTTCGCGTCTCCTTGCTCAGCGGCTTTGCGATACCATCTTACTGCTTCTTGATAATTTTGAGCTACCGTTCTCCGATTTGTGGACAAATGTCCACGGTTCGGTTTCTGCCCTGAGATAGCATAACAGAAAAAGCTTGGTTCTCGCTCGGTAAATCCCCTAGAGGGGGTAGTTGCGACGGAATTCGTCGAGCCTATAGGAAAACTTTTGCCTCGAACATTGGTTTCGGTGGGATGTGCGATTTTCAAGCTTTTGGTTTTGAGACCATGTGTGGTTGGTTCTTGAGGGTTGAATTTTTCACCTCGTAGGATTCGTAATAATGAGGTTT
>JBDLJY010000066.1:0-24502 GCA_039714115.1 Pseudomonadota bacterium
ATGGCGAGTGGATAAAGGGCTGATAGCTCCCCTATTCACTCTGTTGAAATGTCCGCGGCGACGTGGACATGTCAATAGTTGTCAATAGAATTGTTATCTGGATTATGTCTTGTCGGAGCGCCCAAACTAAAGTTTGGACTCCTAAACTAATAGTATTAGGCTCGCAACCGCCCCCGCGCCCGCTCTATTCCCATCAAAGACAATAAATGCGCCATTTCAGGGCCATGCGTTTCACCCGTCAGGGCAGCGCGTAAGGGCATAAATAAATTTTTGCCTTTTTTTCCAGTGCTTTGCTTCAATTGTTTAATCAGTGCTTTATAGTCCGCTTGAGTGGCTTCTAAGGCATTTAAGGCATGATTAAAAAATTCGTTGCCTGCCTTAGCAATCACCGCTTGGGCTTCCCCCTGTTGCGTCATCTCATCGCTGAACAAAATTTTTGCCCAGTGTAACGCATCGTCGGGATAAGTGATATTTGGCTGAATCGCGGTGATAAATTCAGTACGCGCAGCGTCGGGGACCAGCGTATGCACTGCATTGCCCATCCATGCCCATAAGTGAGCCTCATCAGTGTTTGCAATCGCCAAATGTTGCCAATGCCGTAACTGTTGCTCATCAAAATGGGCAGGGGCGCGTCCTAAGCGTTCTATCGAAAATTGTTCGACTAATTGTTGCCGCGATAAGTAGCCATCCTGGGTATAAGTATGGCCTAATCGCGCTAAATAATTGACCACGCCATCGGCTAACCAGCCATTTTGTCTCAAGCCTTGGATGCTTTGGCTACCATTGCGTTTTGACAGCGGCGAGCCGTCATTGCCTAAAATCAAGGAAATATGGCCATATTACATGTGTGACGCTCATTAAGGCATCATCGAGGGCATTACAAAAGAAAAAGGCGGGTGTCCCGTCGGCGCGGCGGATAATGAAATCGCCTATGTCATCGCCGACAAAGTGCTGGCTGCCTTTTACTAAGTCATTAAAATCAATCGCTTGTCCACGCGGTACGCGAAAACGCAATGTGGGTTTTAATCCTTGCTCAAGTTTAGCCGCCACCTCTGCATGGCTGAGATGGGCGCAGGTGCCGGCATAACGGGGGGGCTTGTCCCGATGCCCGTTGCAGTTTGCGCGATAAGGCTAATTCTTGTGGTGTACAAAAACAAGGGTAAACTTTGTCTTGTTGTTCCAGTTGTGTATAATATTTAGCGTAAATATCGCCGCGCTTAGATTGATAATAGGATGGCGCGTCGGTGCCGCCTGGGCCCTCTTGCCAAGCTAAGCCTAACCATTGTAAATCGTCCATTAATTGTAGAGCTAACTCAGGCTGACTGCGTTCTAAGTCGGTGTCTTCAATGCGTAATAAAAATATTCCACCATGATGATAGGCATATAGGGCATTAAATAATGCGGTGCGAGCGTTGCCTAAGTGAATCAAGCCGGTGGGACTGGGCGCAAAACGGGTTTTAATAGTTTGTGTGTTCATAATTTTGTCATTTTATCACAATTCAACTGGTTATCGTTAACGTCCGTGCAAGGCGTAGCGTAGCTTGCACGAGTCATATTAAATATGTCAATAATACCCCTAGAATGTTTTCGTCAAAACATACTTGATAAAAATTTAAAGTCGTTTTTCAGGTGTCATCAGGACTTCAAAAAGAATCCTGGCCACCCAAAGGTAAAAAGTAGAGTTAACATTGCCAAATAGCCATTTTTTCAAAAATTACGGAAAATGTTTCAAAATTGTGCAATTTATCCTTTTTGAGCAATTAGCAAACTCCAAAGTATAACTAACTGATTGGTGTAATGCAGTGGTGAATGAGTACATACACAAAGCCACTTGTTATGTTGTAAAAACCTGCGTAAAACATGGCATATCTAAAGTAAAGTCACTGAATAAAATAAACTTGGGCAAGAAAACCAACCAAAATTGAACGTTCCGTTACTTCGTTTCGTTAATTTGGCTTTGTTTTGTGGATGGTGCCAAGTTTAACAGCGGTACAACCCGAATGCCTCGTTTTTTACTTTACAATACAATTATGTTATGGATTGTTTTTAAGATTTGTGAAGTGGGAAATTGAGCCATAATTCAATTAGTTTATTTATTAATTAGTTGTACTAATGCCATAAGGCCCCTATATTGATTGGATTGTTACCGCACTGGTCAAAAGGATTATCTTTACTTTATTTTTATAAATAGTTAAAATATCCTCCTCACAATTGACCAATAATAAGAAGATTCTCATGCTTTTCAAATTGGAGTCCAAGATTTATCTTGGACTCCAAAATACCCTAAAATTTATGGTTATAATATATGCGTTGGTTAGACAAACTACCTTGGGAACTCCTCATCATCGGCTCACTCACTTTAGGTTTAGCACCCTTTATTCCAGAGCCGCATCTCATCGAAAAACTCAGCATGTTATTTCAAGGGACATTAAGCCGCCCTATCGACATTTTTGATTTACTCATGCACGGTGCTTTTCCGCTATTGTTGCTGCTCAAAATTGGACGTCCAAGATAAATCTTGGACTCCTAGCAAAAATTAAATGCGGACTTTACTTATTAAAGGCTTACTGCACTTATTTGCCTTACTGCCCTTAGGCACCGTGCAGAGTATCGCCACACTCTTAGGGCGGATAGTGGCACAGCGCCCCTCGCTACGCATCACTCAAGTGACGCGCACCAATATCCGCTTATGTTTTCCCGGGGAAAACCAAGAGACTTTAATCAAACAAAGCTTAATTGAAACCTGCAAAGCCTTTAGCGAATTGGGAGCATTATGGTTATGGCGGGTAGACAGGGTGTTGGGATTAGTGCGTGAAGTCAGCGGCGAAGCCTGTTTACAGCAAGCCCTACAACGGGGTAAAGGCGTGGTGCTTCTGACTCCGCATTTAGGGGCGTGGGAATTAGTGGGACTGTATGTCTCTTCGCGTTATACGCTCACCGCCTTGTATCGTCCACCTAAACTGGCTGGATTACATGACTTGATTCATGCCGCCCGTGAACGTGCAGGCGGGCGCATTGTGCCGACGGATCAATCAGGTGTTCGAGCCTTATATAAAGCCTTGCGCCGAAGGGAAGTGGTCGGCATTTTGCCCGATCAAGTCCCCAGTGACGCGGGCAGCGGCATTTTTGCCCCGTTTTTTGGTATTCCCGCTTATACGATGATTTTAGTGTACCGTTTAGCGCGTCAAACTGGGGCACCCGTGATTTTTACTTATGCCGAGCGTTTACCGCAAGGGCGGGGATTTCATCTCCATTTTTTAGAGGCACCGGCAGACATTGCGGCGGAAAATTTGGAAATTGCCGTGGCTGCGCTTAATCAAGGGGTTCAGCAATGTCTACAAGATTGTCCGGCACAGTATCAATGGAGTTATAAGCGTTTTAAGCGTCGTCCAGAGGGAGCTTTGTCAGTCTATTAACATTAAACACGATGTATAATCAACAATTTTTCTACAAGGCGATGGACAATCAAGGAAGTATTGTTCAAGGCCAATTGGTGGCTAATAATATCAATGACTTAGAAATGCGTTTAAAACGCATGGGGCTGGATCTTATTCATTGCCACACCAAAAAATCACGTTATTTCACCCTCGCTAAAGTCACCCGCCACGAATTGATTACCTTTTGCTTTCACATGGAAAACTTAACCCGTGCCGGTGTGCCCCTGCTAGAAGGTATGGGTGACTTGCGCGACAGTTTACCGCAATCACGATTTCGTGAAGTGGTATCAAGTTTAATTGAAAGTATAGAAGGCGGAGCGAGTTTATCGGAGGCAATGGCGGATTTTCCAGATATTTTTGATCAAGTGTTTGTGAGCCTGATTCGTACCGGGGAAAAAAGCGGTAATTTAAGTATCGTCTTTAAACATTTAACGGAGACGTTGAAATGGCAAGATGAAATGATTGCCAAAACTAAAAAACTACTCATGTATCCAGCCTTCATGGGGATCATTATCATCGGCGTACTATTTTTTGTGATGACATATCTGGTACCACAGTTAATCGACTTTATTAAAAACATCGGCGGAGAATTGCCCCTGCACACTCGTCTCCTGATTCTCGTTTCTAATGTGTTTATTAAATATTGGTATTTCATTCTGATGGTACCCATATTAGCGTTTTTAGCAATCAAAGCCGCGATGCGAATCAGTCGCAGCTTCCGTTTTTTTATTGATCGTTTAAAATTGCGCGTATGGGTTATTGGTCCCATTCTCGAAAAAATAATTTTGGTACGCTTTGTCACCTTTTTTGCCCTGTTATATCGTTCTGGTCTCACGGTACTAGACAGTCTAGAACTCTGCAAAACGCTGGCGGGCAATTTAGTGATTGAAAATGCTTTGCAACAGGTGAATGAAAATATTGCAGAGGGCACCAGTATTAGTGAAAGTTTTGAACAGGTGCATTTATTTCCTCCGCTGGTGTTACGCATGATCAGAGTTGGCGAAAGCACCGGTGAATTGGATATTGCCCTATCAAATGTCAGCTATTTTTATGATCGTGAAATCAAAGAATCCATTGAAAAAATCCAAATTTTGATTGAACCGACTCTGACGGTGATTTTAGGTTTATTACTCGCTTGGGTTATACTATCCGTGTTGGGGCCTGTTTATGATACCATCTCTAACTTTTCCACTTAGGCGAATGAGCAAACGCATTTTTTACCTATCGGATTATGAATTGCAGGTCATTCTAGTAAAAGGCAAAACTTTAACAGAAGTTCAACGTTTTCAAAGCAGTGACGATAGGGAATTTGCCAACTATTTGAGCAGCGAACCCAAAACGCCGATATACTGGCTAGTTGATACCACACAAGAAGACTACCAAATCACAGCCCTGCCCCATGTGCGAGGCAAAGATCACCGCCATTCGATGACCCAAAAAATGAGCCGTCTGTTCAAAAACACTCCCTACACTTATGGCGTTGTCCAAGGACGCGAAACGCAAGGGCGGCGAGATGATCGAGTATTATTTATGGCACTCAACAATCCTGCCTTTTTGCAGCCTTGGTTAAATTTGATCGGGGCTCATAAAGTGCCCCTAATAGGTATTTATTCACTGCCCTTATTAAGTCAAGGCTTACTCAAACATCTACCTAAGGCACCTTATACGCTATTGCTTGCACATACGCCCGCCGGGCTGCGCCAAAGCTTTTTTATCAACCAACAATTGCAATTTAGTCGTTTGACTTCTTTAAATACGCACGATCCTCAAGAATATGCCAACGAAATTTTCACACAAATCACCAGAACTCAGCACTATTTAGACAATGTGCAGAAATTGTCAGAGTCGCTCTCAGTACTGATATTAACCGACACTCCCAGCGCCTTCAACACCCATACCTCTTCTTTCAATCTATATTTATTAGATAGCCGCGATTTTGCCCACCAATTGGGTTTGCAAGGACAAAGGGCTTGGTATTTGCACCACTTTGTCGCCTTGTCGCGCAATTGGCACACGCATTACGCCGTAGATACCCGCTATCTTATCTACCGCAAAGTGCGTATGGCTCTTTACTTCATTTCCGTGCTTCTACTCTCAGGAGCGGCAATCGCCAGTTTGAAAACCTTAGAAAAGGCTTTAGTTATCCAGCAAAAAGGTTATCAAATTGCTGATAAAACGGTTAAACGTCAAGCAGAATTAGAACAATTAAACAAAAAAAAGCCTAACTTGCCCCTTGATATTTTGCTTATTCGCAGTCTCGTCGAACTTAGCGATCACCTTAAAGTACGCCAGCTATCACCGCGCCCAGCGTGGGAAAAACTCAGTTACGTCTTGAGCCGCCATCCCGACTTGTTTCTTGAACGGCTAGAATGGGACATCGAAAATCCTTTAGACGAAAGCAAACATTTCATTGAAAAGATGAAAGTACATGGTAGAATCAAAGGCGATGACCAAAATGCTTTGCAAATATTCGAGCCCTTTGTGAACGACTTACGCCAACATTGGGTAGTCGATGTATTACTCGCACCCTACGATCCTAAGCAAATTCTCCAAGGGCAAATTGGCTCACAAGTGGAAGTGGGCAACGCTCGGTTTGTTATAGATATTTTGATTAAGCATACTATATAAAGTTAAGGTATTTTGGAGTCCAAGATTTATCTTGGGCGGGTGCTCGTCCAAGATAAATCTTGGACTCCAAATACCACGTCGTTGCGTTTAATTTACAACGTCATGGGTATTGGTCTCCCATGACTGAATTTGAATGGACAAAAATATGTCAGAATTATATAAGATACTCATTGTCGATGACAACAAAGATAATCTACTGAGCTTACATACGCTCATTAAAAAAAACTTTCCTGATGTTCATGTGATTGAGGCCAACTCGGGCCTCACTGCCTTAAGCGTCCTGATGAAAGAGACAGTGGATTTAATTATCCTTGATATACAAATGCCCCAGCTGGATGGTTTTGAAACGGCGAAAATGATCCGAGCGCGACCGAAAATGGAAAATATCCCGATTGTCTTTCTGACAGCGGCTTATAAGTCGGAAGTATTTCAGGAGAAAGGTTATGCCCTTGGGGCAGCCGACTACCTCACCAAACCCATTGATCCCGCTGAATTAACGGACAAACTGAGGATATATTTGCGCTTTATCCAACAAAAACATCAGCAAGAGCAGAATGAATTGTCAGATAATTCGCAAGCACTTGCCAAGAACAAGCAGATAGCAGAAGCGTTCAAGGCTCTACAGAGTTCGCTCGATACAATGATTGCTTGTACTGAAAAGCTTGAGAAAAAAGCCCTCTACTCAGCCCATAACGACTATCTCCCAGACCTTCAAATAATTCACCGGGAGAGTAAACAGTTGCAGGACTTGATCAACAATATGATATGCTGGTGCCCAATATGAGGTAGGAAAAATGACTGTGCAAGGCGCACCTTGCACATAAAGGAGAATTCAAGGATGCGTATTCGTTCTAAGTTATTGCTCAACACCATCGTCGCCATTGTGTGCTTAATTATAGTGGGCGGGACAGGATTATTTGTTACCCACCATGTAGCTACCGAACCTGTCAAACTCTTGCATATTTTCATGAACCATTGGCAACAATTTGACCAGATTACCCTTCAAGCTCTTAACAAAGAAGAGGCGCAGCACTTGATTACTCTACGCGAACTGATTGAAGAACAGATGGAAACGCTGCGCGATAACACAGTCAAGGCACAGCAACAAGCTTTCTGGGCAATCATCACACTAACCTTGTTGATTGGATTATTTGTGCTGTTTTTCACCAACCGTTTGAACCGCAGCTTAGTGACACCGTTGTTACTGATAAACACTCATTTGAAAGATAGCATCAATAAGACAATAGGACTGGCTCATGCCGTCGCAGCGGGAAATTATGCCATCGAAATGAAACCGCGTTCTGACGAAGAACAACTGGGATTGGCACTGTCTGATATGACTCGTAAGTTGCGTGAAACTACAGCCCATAATGCCGAACAAGATTGGCTCAAAACCGGGCTGGCGCAGTTAAATGAGCGGATGAGCGGTGAGCAGGCAATCGAGAGTCTGGCAAAGCAAACCATCTCATTTTTGACCACTTATCTGGAGGAGGCACAGGTTGGCTTATTTTATCTGCTGAAAGACTCTACCTATCTGCAACTTATCGCCAGTTATGCCTATACTGCAAGTGACAATCGATCCGATAAATTTAGGCTCGGTGAAGGATTGGTTGGTCAGGCGGCACTGGAACAAAAAACCTTCGCTCGCGCCTATACACAGGATGAATATACCCACATTATTCAATCGGGGCTCGCCTGCACTGTCCCCCACTATGTATTAATTATCCCCTTTTTATATGAAAATGTCGTGAAAGGTGTGATTGAAATCGGTTTTTCCAAAACACCGACGCGCCTTCAACAGGACTTTTTAAGGCAGACGATGCCGAGTATTGCTATAGCAGTGAATACTGCTGAGTTATGCACCCAACTGCAAGTGCTCTTGGCGCAAAGCCAGAGGCAGAGTGAAGAACGGCAACGTCAACAACAAGAACTTCAGCACTCCAATGAAGAACTGCAAAAGAGTGCTGAGGAATTAGAAGCCCAACAGGAAGAGTTGCGCCAAGTCAATGAAGAACTTGAAGAGCGCACTCAAAACTTAGAGGAGCAAGGCATCGTAATCCGTCAAAAAAATTTCGCACTGTTAAACCAGCAAGAGTCAATGAAAAAAGCGCAAGCCGCTCTTGAGACGAAAGCCAAGGAATTGGAATTGGCAAATCAATACAAATCTGAATTTCTCGCCAATATGTCCCATGAATTACGCACGCCTTTAAATAGTATGCTGATTCTTACACAAGTGTTAGTGGACAATGATGAGGGCAACTTGAATGATGAAGAAGTCAAATATGCCCACACCATTCACAGTGCCGGTTCTGACTTGCTCACATTGATCAATGAAATTCTCGATTTATCCAAGGTTGAAGCGGGTAAAATGGAAATCCACGTCGAAGAAGTGTCACTGGTAAGCTTGATGGACAAGATTGAGCAGAAATTCCGCCCGATTGCACAAGATAAAGGCTTGGATTTTTACGTCACTCTTGCAGAGGATTTGCCACCCCTCTTGCATACTGACAAGCTGCGGCTTCAACAAATCATCAATAATTTGTTATCTAATGCCTTTAAGTTTACCAGTGAGGGTGAAATTAAGCTAGGGATGCGGTGTCCGGTGAACGGGACGATTGCCATCAGCGTGAAGGATACGGGCATCGGTATTCCCAAAGACAAACAACAAACGATATTTGAAGCCTTCCGGCAAGCGAATGGGAGCACCAGCCGGCACTACGGTGGAACGGGATTGGGTTTGTCCATTTCTCGCCACTTAGCCCGACGGCTCGGTGGTGATTTGCTATTGCACAGTGAAGAAGGCAAGGGGAGTACTTTCACGCTCTCTCTCCCTCTCTCTGAAGGCAATATTCAGGCACCTGTCACGGAGACTGAAACCTTAACCGCGATTGCTGATGATAGGGCCAATTTGACTGCCGATGATCGCTCTCTTTTAATTATTGAAGATGATTCTATCTTTTCACGCATTATCATAGCATTGGCACTGGAAAAGAACTTTAAATGTCTTGTTGCCGACGATGGCGAGGCGGGTTTGCAATTGGCTAAGCAATATCAGCCAAATGCCATTCTTCTTGATATGAGTTTACCCGTAATGGATGGTCGGACTGTCATGGAAAGACTCAAGACTAACCCGGAAACGCGACATATTCCCGTGCATGTGATATCAGCCTATGACTACCATTTGCAACTCAAACGAATGGGTGCGATAGGTTATTTGCATAAACCGGTCAACATAGAGCGACTGAGAGAGCTCTTAAAACAGATAGAACAATTTATGGAAAAGACGGAGAAACCTTTGTTGCTTGTCGTCGAGAATGGTTCGCGTCAACAACAGTTTGTGGATTTAGTCGGGGGTGGGAATGTCCAAACCACGCTGGTGGCTACGGTGGCAGAGGCTCTGGAATCTCTGAAAAAGGCTTCGTTTGATTGTCTCATTCTTGATGTGGCGGTTGAATCGGGAACGGGCATCAAACTGCTTGAGCAATTGTACAAGGATGAGCGCCTTTCCCAGATACCGGTGATCCTGTTTGCTGATCGCGAGTTGAACTCAACTGAGAACATGTTATTGCAGCAATATGGGGATAGTATCACGGTTAAGATTGTTCACTCGCTAGAACGTTTGTTAGAGGAAGCGACTCTGTTTCTCCATCAAGTGGAGGCTCTGTTACCTCAAGAGCAACAGCAAATACTGCAAATGGTGCATGATAAAGAGACTCTCTTGATGAATAAAAAGGTGTTGATTGTGGATGATGATGTTCGCAATACTTTTACCTTGTTAACGGTGTTAGAGAAAAAAGGGATGGAAGTTATCGTCGGCAGTCATGGTAAAGAAGCTCTGGCGTTATTGGATGAGCATCCTGATGTTGATCTGGTTTTAATGGATATTATGATGCCGGAGATGGATGGTTATGAGGCGATGCGAAAAATCAGGGAACAAGTACGATTCCAAAAATTGCCTATGATTGCGTTGACGGCGAAAGCTATGAAGGGTGACAGGGCAAAATGTATTGAGGCGGGTGCGAGTGATTATCTCTCTAAACCTGTAGACACTGAGAAGTTATTGTCGCTGATGCGGGTGTGGCTTTATCAGTAATCCTGCGTAAGTCTAAGATAAATCTTGGACTCCTTCTACCACGTAACCGGTTTAAACCTTTGTTTACTGATAATGTACTTTGAAATCTTCGCCACCGACGGCTGCGCCCGTCGCGCCCGTTTACATTTTCCACGCGGGACTGTAGAAACGCCCGCCTTTATGCCTGTCGGCACTTATGGCTCAGTCAAAGCCATGACACCTGAACAAGTCGAATTCACCGGCGCTGACATCATTTTGGGCAATACTTTTCATTTGATGTTGCGCCCCGGGACTGAAGTTATTACCGCTCATGGTAGTTTGCATGAATTTATGCAGTGGCACAAACCTATACTCACCGATTCGGGCGGCTTTCAGGTGTTTAGTTTAGGGAAAATGCGGAAAATTAGCGAACAGGGGGTGACATTTCGTTCTCCGATAGATGGTGCCAAGGTATTTTTAGGGCCCGAAGAATCTATGGCGGTGCAACGGGCTTTGGGTGCTGATATTGTGATGATATTTGATGAATGTACGCCTTATCCGGCCACTGAACAGCAAGCCCTTGATTCTATGGAACTCTCTTTGCGGTGGGCGGCGCGTTCCAAGGCTGCACATGATGATAATCCTGCTGCCTTATTTGGTATTGTGCAGGGTGGGATGTATGAGCATTTGCGGCAAGTCTCCTTAGCGGGTTTGATAGACATCGGTTTTGATGGTTATGCTATTGGGGGTTTATCGGTAGGCGAGCCTAAAGAAGATAAGCGACGCATTTTGGCTGCCTTAGCGCCGCAATTGCCGCGAAATAAACCACATTATCTCATGGGCGTGGGAACGCCGGCGGATATTGTTGAGGCGGTGTGTTATGGTGTTGATATGTTTGATTGTGTGATGCCTACCCGTAATGCGCGGAATGGGCATTTATTCACCAGTGTTGGCGTGGTACGGATTCGTAATAGTCAATATCGGCACGATCTCGCGCCGCTTGATCCTAATTGTAAGTGTTATACTTGTCAAAATTATACCCGCGCTTATTTGCATCATTTGGATAAGACGCGAGAAATCTTGGGGGCACATTTGAATACGTTGCATAATTTGCATTATTATCAAACTCTCATGCAGGGTTTGCGGAGTGCAATTGCTAAGAAACGCTTAGGGCGTTTTGTGCGGGATTTTTATGCTCCAAGATAAATCTTGGACTCCTAAGTTTATTTTGGACTCCTATTTCAGATTTAAAAATATGAAAATTAATAAACTTAGATTAAAAAATTTTCGAGGCTTTGAGGAAAAAATTATCAATTTTAGTCCTCATTTTAACGTCATTATTGGCGTTAATGGAACGGGTAAAACCGCGATACTTGAAGGGCTTTGCGTGGCAATCGGTTCTTTTTTTTTAGGGAATGATTATGCCGAAAATCGTCATATTCAAAATGATGATATACGCATTGTCAATTATGAATACGATATGCAGGAGCAATTCCCCGTACAAGTTGATTGTTGGGGAACAGTGCTTGGTAAAGATTTGAATTGGCAAAGAGAATTGACTGGGCCTCACAACAAGACAACTTTTATAAAAGCTAAGAATATCAAAAAATTATCAAAGGATATTCAAGAAAAAGTACGCGGGGGCAAAGGCATTGAGTTGCCTATCATAGTTTACTATGCTACCGAAAGACTTTGGAAAGAACGCTTAGATAGCGGTAAAACTGATTTACCTTCTCGGTTTCGCGGATATTACAATGGTTTACGACCAACTTCTAGCCTAAAATTTTTCCTAAAATGGTTTAAAGAGAAAGAAATGGCGGCTATACAACATGGAAAAGACTATGTGGCACTTAAAGTTGTAAGAAAAGCCGTTAGTTGTTGTGTTGCTGATTGTATTAATATTTATTATGAATTAAATCCGGATAAAGAACAGACTTTAATGATGGAATTGAAAGGAGGGAAAGTCTTACCTTTTAGGTTATTAAGTGATGGTGCGAGAAATATGCTGGCGATGGTGGCAGATATAGCTTTCCGTTGCACCTTGTTAAACCCAAAATTGGGAGAAGAGGCTGCTACGCTAACATCGGGGGTGGTGTTAATTGATGAACTAGATTTACATCTCCATCCGTCATGGCAAAAACCAAGTGTTCATAATTTAAAGAGGACATTTCCTCAGATACAATTTATTACCACGACGCACTCACCTTTTGTTATCCAAGAATTAGATGATGGGGAGTTGATAAGATTAGATTTAGAAAACGAAGCGGCTGGACAATACGTTGCAAACCATATCCATTAAGTTAAGCCGTTAATTAAGTCATGGGAGACCCATACCCATGACGTTGTAAATTATACTAAAAATTCACCGGCGGGGTATTAGTCTCCCCGCTGGTTTGCCTTAATGGAGGTCACACCCGTTTGGATGGTACGGAAACTTCCGCTTTCCTGCACTCTCACCACTCATCGAGCAGGAACCGATAGATAGCGAGGCTGCTGTGAAACTGGGAGCCTGAAACTGCCGGACCAACTAGGCGGCATCGGCCTTGGTTTACCCGCCCATAGCCGTCTTTTCCAATCCTCATCCGTCAAACGGACAGGTGGCGCTCCCTCTTCTACAACTTCGTAGTAGGTAAACGAAGGGCCAACATACATCATCGGCCCTTCATCCGTATCCACAATCAAAATCAGAGCCGCCACCGAGCCAGTCGCAACGTGCAAGACACTAGGCGGTGCCAGTCGTGGATCGGGATTGGTGTGAATATCGGCAATCAGCGCGGGGCTGTCGTCTTTCCAAGGAAATAATTGGGGATACCAGCCATTCCATTCTTCACGAAGTTGACCACAACCAATGCTCTCTTTCTGGAGAATAGTTGTATCTTTGAGAAAGGCTTCTTCTTCAGGGCTAAACGGTTCTAAGCGCAATTCCTTCTCTGCCATCGTTTGTAACATGGTTGCCACACTTTCCAGATGCTCAAAATAGGCCAAAGCGGTTTGTCGCAATCCTGGGGCATTCTCTTCAAAAAAGGTGGTTGCCATGATAGCTTCACGTCCGACACGGGCATAATCCTGCACCGCCGCGTAGAATGCAGGATACGGCTCTACATAGCCGGCGGGATATTCACACGTAACCATGCCTGTAAATGAGTGCTTGACATACAACATATTGTCGTGTCGCAATTGCGTCCAAGATGCCAGTTGAGTCTGTAGCATTTTATCGGCCCAAGCGGCTGTCTGCATCGCTTGTGGATACGCTGAAGTCGTGGTATCTACGTTCAGAGTTCGCAAGAGACTAAGCCAACGATTGTAGGTGCTGCTGACCCAAAAAGGGGCATCATACTTTTCCACCGTGGTGCGGAGCGATTCAAGGTTGTCCTGATAACCATACTTTGCTAATTCAGATTGCAGGTGAATTTTTGCCCGGTCATTTCCCAATGCATACATCACATCAAGCGGACTCGGCAGTGCGCGACGGACTTTGCGATCTTTTACTAATAATCGATCATATACCAAGTTGCTCATTATATAAGAGTCGATGGCAAACCTTTGCCCCATGAGCATAAAGCTGATTGGACGTGGCAGCGGCTTTGAATTGTTTGGGCTAACGGTGAGCAATTGGCCAGTAATCTGTTGTTGGCCATAGTCACGAGTGGTCAATAAGCTGAGCAATTGTGCCTGATCAGCCTTAAAAACGTCGCCAGCCGTTTCTATCTTGGCATCGGCTAGAAAATGTCCTAAATCCGATAAAGTTGTATTATCGCTCTGCCCGACAAACGCACTGATTAAGTTATCAAATTCTTGCCAAGTGGTTTGCTGATTCGCTTTAGTTATCGCCTTTTGTAACAAGGCAGCCGCAGCAATATGATTAAGATTCAAGTGCGGCTTGCCATTCGGCTCATATTCAAGCAGACGAAAGTCTATGTGAGCCAGCCAACTCATGGCGCGGAAATAGTCTTGGAGTTGCTCTTCTTTAAGATAATGACCGCGTGGCTTAAACAGAGTAAAGTCAATCTTGCGCTTTCCACCAAAAAGAGTTACGTCGGCTGTCCTGTTCGCTTGCTGTGCAAGTTCTCGATAAATTGTTACCTTTTCTGTGCTTTTATCCCCTAACAAGGCCAGTGGGACGCTGAGATAAGTATCGAGATCAGCATATAGCGGGGCAAGCGCAGGGTTGGTGTTGGCACGGCTTTCCACACGCACTTGTTGACGTACCTTGGTCAGAAAAGTGACCACTTGCGGCGCAAATACTGACATTTCAAGGTGCATCAGTAAGTCATCGTAGGTTTTGTGGATCGCCTGTAAAATGGAATCGGTGGTGATGAGCACTGGTAAATCTTTCCAGTAAATGTAGGCGTAGGCGTTGGAAAAATCTTCAAACGCTAAACGCTCACTAACGACAAAGCCATTGTTTTGCAACAATGCCATTTCATCAGTCGTGAGATTCAAGTGCTGGCGAATTTCCTGAGCATAGCGGGCCTCATCTGGCGTAAAAGAAACCCTTTCAAGGAATTCAGTCGTGAGATTCAAGTGCTGGCTAATTTCATGGGCATAGCGGGCCTTCTCTGGCGTAAAAGAAGCCCTTTCAAGGAATTCTTCATCACTAGGAGCGGTAATGCAGCTTGTACTCACTGTTAAACATACTAAAATTAAAATTACTGTTTTTATCATCATTTTCTCCTGTCATTGTTAAACCTATTTAATTTCTAGACTAAAAAATGATTGAAATCAAGAAAAATTTAATAATTAGACTTGTCCCTAAATAACTTAAATATATGTAGGGTGGATTAAGCGATAGCGTATCCACATGATTAATATATAAATTAGGGTGGATTAAGCGATAGCGTATCCACCCTACATGATGGTTACAATTAAAAAGGGACAAGTCTATTAAAGAAATCCGATCCCTCAGTAAGTTCTCTCCTTACGTCGAGACGACAAGCTTTTTGGAAAAATCGGATTTCTAGCCGCGACGAAATTTTATCAAGGCAATCGATAATAAGACCATCGCCGTTCACCTTCGCGCACTAACTTTCCTTCCCGAGTCATCTTTTTCAACAGATAAGAACTTCGATGATAATCCAAATCAAGCAGTGCCCTGCACTGGGTATTGTTGATGAAGCCGTGTTCGCGCACATAAGCTAGAATTTTTTTCTCATGGTTGGCTGGTAAAAAAGGTGGTGTACTGGTTGGAGGCGGTATAGGTGCGACTGGCACCGTCTCAAGAAAATGAAAATGCTCTGGCTGGATCGGTGCGCCGCCACTACTGATCAATGCGTGTTCAATCAGGTTTTTTAATTCTCTGACATTACCGGGAAAACGGTAATTTTCTAAAGTTGCCAGATCTCGTAGGTTGGGGTGACGATAGTAACCCCAACAACTGATTGTAATTGTTAGGGGGACTAAAGTCACCCCAACCTACAAGCTTAGCTGTAATATGACAAAGTAGAATTAGGTAGCCTTTATTTCTTCTGGGCTTACCCCAATTGATAAAGAAACCTTACTCCATTCATTTTGGCTCAAATGCTGCATGAGTTCAGACCAAATTAAATCATTCTTTTCTTTTAGATATTTACCATCAAATTTTCGGCTGAAAATGACCAGATGAAGACTATCTTCTGGCCCATCAGACACATCAACAGCATCATCGGTACTGGTGAAGTAGCCAGTTTTTAAAACGTCGTGAACTTTTTTCTTGAGTTGTTCGTCTGCCATAAAAACTCCTTACATGTTGTTGTCGATCCAATCCATAATATTTTCAACCGCCTCCAAAAAAACGTCGGTATCTTGACGATTTGCGAGATTAGAACTATATCGCCAAGCGGGCATCCAACGGTTGACAATATTAAATTGTGGCCAAATTTTTCGGTTCTGCCGGAGTCGGTCAAAAGTTTGTGTTAGTCGAAGCAACAACTCTAGATGATGTGTACGCCACGCCACCTGCCTGCGTTCAGCAAGGCGTATGCATCATCCAACCGATGTTTGCTCGCTTATACCCATGTACTGGTCATGATGTGACATTGTCTGCTCCAAGGCGGGGTTTTTTACTGCCTTTATCAATAGTTAAGCTAACAAGTTAAAAGATTTGGGTGTGCTTATTTATATATTTGGGCAGACAACTTAATTATCAACGATAGCGCCGCAGATTGCCCACCAACAATTACACCTTAATCATCACATTTTTTCTCCCCCTTATTTTCACTCACCACCCCCAACTCACCATCCACAAAACACCCCTCCTCAAAACCAGAAATCCCCAACCCAGACTCATACCGATCAAAATTAATTCAAATTTAACACCCCAGTTGCAAACCCAATGCCAGTATGATAAACCCCTAAAATTCAGACCTGCCAGGTATCCAAAACCTGGCAGGTCGTTGTAAATTCCGATTGACCTGACAGGTTTTTGACACCTGTCAGGTTTGTCTTAACTTAATGGCATTGAGTTGCAAACCCCGTCCGGCACAAAATTTAGTTGTTTCGGGAATGAGCGGAGCGATTTCCCGAAACTTGAGGCGGCACGAGATGGCATTGACTTTGCCCCAGATTTATCAAGGCAATCGATAATAAGACCACCGCCGTTCACCTTCTCGCACTAACTTTCCTTCCCGAGTCATCTTTTTCAACAGATAAGAACTTCGATGATAATCCAAATCAAGCAGTGCCCTGCACTGGGTATTGTTGATAAAGCCGTGTTCGCGCACATAAGCTAGAATTTGTTTCTCATGGTTGGCTGGTAAAAAAGGTGGTGTACTGGTTGGAGGCGGCTTATGTGCGACTGGCACCATCTCAAGAAAATGAAAATGCTCTGGCTGGATCGGTGCGCCGCCACTACTGATCAATGCGTGTTCAATCAGGTTTTTTAATTCTCTGACATTACCGGGAAAACGGTAATTTTCTAAAGTTGCTAATGCTTGCGCTGTTAACACCGCTTTAGGGCGGCCCATTTCTACCGCGAATTGGGATAATAGATGTTCTACTAACAATGGAATATCTTCCTTGCGTTCGCGCAGGGGAGGTATATGGCAATGCCATTAAGTTAAGACAAACCTGACAGGTGTCAAAAACCTGTCAGGTTAATCGGCGCTTACAACGACCTGCTGGGTATGGGTCTCCCAGCAGGTCTGATTTTAAGGCTTAACTTAATGGCATTGAGGTATATGGATAATGTAACTTGCCAGTCGAAAATAGAGATCATCGCGGAACTCTCCAGTGGCAATCTTCGTGGGCAAATTAGCATTGGTTGCCGCGAGAATGCGGACATCCACTTTTTTTTTCCTGATTGCTGCCCACTGGCATTAATGTGCCGTCTTCCAATGTTCGCAAAAGTTTGGCTTGCAATGATCGTGGCATCTCACCCATTTCATCCAGAAATAGTGTACCGCTTTGTGCTGATTCAAAATAACCCTTACGATTGTTCACGGCACCCGTAAAGGCGCCACGCACATGACCGAAAAATGCGGATTCCGCTAATTCTTCGGGAATCGCAGAACAATTGACTGGTATAAATGGGTTTTTGGCGCGGGCACTGCTAAAGTGAATAGCGCGGGCGATCAATTCTTTGCCTGTGCCACTTTCTCCAAGTATCAAAACACTGGTTTTTTCTACGTCTTGTAAACGGTTCAAGTGCTATAGATGTTCCGAAAAATAATTTCACACTTTAAACCTGCCAGGTTTTGGAAACCTGGCAGGTTTTTGGAAATTATTTATCTGAAAAACTATATAACTCGGCGCTGTAAACGTTCGTCTGGCTCAGCAACGGCTTCAATGAGTTTGACGCGAATATCAAATTTGAATGTCGTGCCACGCCCCTCTTCACTTTCAACTTGTATGTCACCGCCCATATATTGTACAAACTGACGACTAATCGCTAAACCTAAACCGGTGCCTTCTTGTGTCTGTTGACCGGTTTGAGTCTGCACAAAGGCTTTAAAAAGATTGTTTAATTCTGTCGGTGCTATGCCGGGACCAGTGTCTTGCACTTCAAACATAAGTTTATCGGTTTCGACTGGCTTAATTCTTACATAGATAGTCCCTTCATTTGTTAATTTTAAGGCATTATTCAGCAAATTAATCAGCACTTGACGCAATTTGATTTCATCAGTGCGGATATATTGCGGTACCGAGGCTTGACGCTCAAATAATAGTTGTAAATGTTTGTCATCTGCTTTGAGTTGAAACTCAAGGTTTTGATCAATGGGCAAGACTTGCAAGAGGTGACGCTTTCCTTCAATTTAAAACTGAAGTTGGTGGCTATCGGATATTTCATTGAGATCAGTAAAGTGTTCAGTCAAACGCTGAAAGGCTAAGCGAATGAGTGGCTCTTGACTTTCATCGGCTCTGAGCCGTTCTTTTCCATTGAATGGTTTTTCCGTGCTTGAAGAGGCTACCATTAGTCCTGAGCGTTCTATGATGAATGTTTTTCCAAAGCGGCTTATTTTTTGCAAAAAGTCATTGATGTTAGCATTAATTTTGTTAATTTTATGAGGAGTTTCTAAATAGGTATTGAGATGTTGTTGGATGCGGGAAGTGATTTTGTTATGTAATTGAATAGTAAGCTCATTGACGGCTTGTTGTCCAGATCGAAACGATAGATAGCCGGTTAAGCCCATTGCAATGATAATTTGAATAACAAACGGCACAATCAGGAAGAGCCGTATGGGAATTTTGCCTAAAATATTTTTTTTCATAATGGAAGAGTATCAATTTTCGAGCATCAGTTGCAGCAGGACGCGGAGCGTCCTGGCAGGCGTTCCCACGCAGAGCGTGGGAACGAGAAAACCAAAGTCAAAACAAGACCTGCCAGGTTAAAACCAAACCTGGCAGGTCAAAAGCGTAACCAGGTCTGTATTTGACTTTGACCTGGCAGGTTTTGTTATGATCAGCCTGCCAGGTCTTGTTTTGAAGTTGACTAAATTATTTTATGCACGTTCCTTATCATTCTGCTCTAAATTTAGAGGCAGTTCATTGTGGGTTCGCGCATAATCTAATAACAAAGAGAAACTACTATCCTCAATATTAGCACCCATTTTCCATTTTGAACGACAAAAGTCCAAATGGTGTCTACATTCTGAAATCCTTTCTCGCCTTTTACGATCTTACCGCTATCCCGTTTCGCCAGATAATCTTCCATCTTGGCGGTAATCGCAACCACAAGCTTAGAACCTTCATGTTCCATCTCTTGCTCTGGATGAGCTAAAAATAGCGGTTGGATAAGAGTAATATAGTTTTTCAGATAAATAATTTCCAAAAACCTGCCATGTTTCCAAAACCTGGCAGGTTTAAAGTGTGAAATTATTTTTCTGAACATCTATAGTCTCGACTTCACAGTGATTAATGAGTCCTTCTTTCGCCCATTTATCAAGATAATCCGATTGTTGTTCTTGCCGGTACTTGTTAGTCATACATTCAGAGACATCATCCAGGTTTTCCTGACTCCAGGCGAGATGTACTTTTTGAAAACAAGACTCAATGCGATTTTCCAATGTTCTCCAATCAAACAAATCGTGGCGCTGTACCAATCGGCGCAAGTCTTTTAAAGTGCGACTTTCAGCCGCGTTTCTTTGTTCAATCACATACCATGCGTATGGCAAAGTAAAAACATAGACAACAATATAAATCAAAAACGGCAACAGCCCGAGCCAACCTCCACCATTCCCAGACGAAATTCTTCCACCTGGGCGAGCAAGTGCCGGCTCCATCATAAGCACGCTAACAATGACTAATATCAGTAATATTTTAAATTTATTATTCATGGCTCACTCCTTTATTGTAAATTGAGTAACTACAAGTCATCTCAAATGGCTTTGCCAGTATTAGATACAATAAGTGTGCCAAGTATAAAATGTATTATTTTCAATAATATATATAAAATAGCGCGATTTATAAAACGCTTATAATACTTCTAGTGCTCATATTTGTTTATAAACGCTCATAGATTTAGGAGTCCAAAATTTATTTTGGACGTCCAAGATAAATCTTGGACTCCGAATTTTAATGACATGGGGTTTGGCTAGTATCCCAACCAGGGCTGAGGTTATCAAGCCAAGCAATGAGAGCCGAGTTTGAAGTGCTTAAATGGTTGTGGCTTATATTTAGATGCCACAAATGACTCAGATTCATCAAAGAAACTGGGTTTAATTCGCCCCGAGTTGGTTGTTCTTCAGGTTGAAAACTTCCAAATTGCTCAAATTTTAAATTTATTCTGGGATAAAACCACTGAGTTGGTTGTAGTGTAAATACAATCTTGTTAAGTGTCCATTCTGACATTCTATTCCATACCAACTACAGGGATTAGTTGTTACAGTCCATCTTGTATTGTCACTCCATTGTTCGCCATCAGTACTATTATAAATAGCGACAAGGGCTTCACATTCCGTCGATGGAATTTCGGTGACTGTCGCGCAGTTGACTGTTGAATCGTTGTCTGTGATCGTCAATATTGCAGAGTATGGTGTGCCGAGTTCAGCGCCGCCAGTGGCGTTATTTAGGCTGAGAGTGACTGTTTCATCGCCTTCCACTAGGCTGTCGTCATTGATGTTTATTATGAAAGTTTTGTCAGCAGTGTCGTCATCTGCCCAATTTAGGGTGCCTGAAGTGGCGGTGTAATCGTCGCTGGTGGCATAATCGACGGAGATGGCTCCGTTACTGCCTTCGGCGCGGGTGACAGTGATGATTGTTTGTCCTGCGTTTTCTATTGCGCTATAGGTGGCTGATGTGAATTGTAGTCTATTGGGTATGGGGCATGCGGTTTGAGTGGTATTCCAATCTGGATCGTGGTTATTAAGCCAAGCAATCAGTGCAGGATCATAAGCGACTAGGTGGTTATCGTTTATGTCTAATATCAACAGATTAAGATTCATCAAATCAACTGGGAGGTTTCCGCAGAGATGATTATTGTTCAGCCAGAGATACTTTAAATTGTTCAAATTACCTAACTCTGCGGAGATAGAAACGCTGAGTTGGTTGAAAGACAGATCGAGCCTTTCTAAATTGATCAAATTACCCAATTCAGTGGGGATAGAACCGCTGAGTTGGTTGTCATTCAGATAGATATTTTCTAAGTTGATCAAATTAGCCAACTCTGGGGGTATAGAGCCACTGAGTTGGTTTCCATCCAGAGTGAGCCACTGTAAATCGTTTAAATGACTCAATTCTGGGGGGATAGAACCGCTGAGTTGGTTTTCAGACAGTCCGAGATATTGTAAACTGCTCAAATTACCTAACTCTACGGGGATAGAGCCGTTGAGTTGGTTGTCATCCAACTCAAGTTCTGTTACATGTCCACCGTCACAGGTGATTCCATACCAATCACAAGGCGTATTTGTCACATTCCACCCGATGTTATCACTCCAGTGATCTCCATCAGTGCTATTATAGAGGGTGATAAGGGTTTCACACTCCGCTGTTGTGATTTCAGTGACTATCGCGCAGTCAGTTGCCGCTTGCGCTTGTAGGCATAATCCTAATAGTGAGATAATAATACCAAAATGATTTTTTCACATCCGATTTTTCCTTTAGTTTTTACAACGACCTGCGGGGCAGTATAATTTATCTCCCCGCAGGTCTTAATTTTTAGGCTAGACCAAAAAATTGTTGATGTCAAAAATTTTTTGGAGTCCACAAAAAAAAATATTGATAATTGTTGTAACACCACTTTAAATTCGTTCCCGTGTTCTGATTTCTAAGATACCATGCCATCACCTTCACTCCTACAAACATTACTCGGCTCATTATTGGACGTTCCCTTCGTGGATGCCCTTTCCGGCAAAGCGATCTCTATTATTAAGGCGCAT
The DNA here is from genome assembly GCA_039714115.1 of Pseudomonadota bacterium. GTDB lineage: Bacteria > Pseudomonadota > Gammaproteobacteria > Beggiatoales > Beggiatoaceae > Thiomargarita. Next base: position 21,906 of record JBDLJY010000066.1, read on the forward strand.
TTCACATTTAGCCCCTCTGAAATGAGCAGCGCCTATCAAGATGCATATCGCTATGCCCTCGTTGTCATCAGCGTCGGACTGCATGCGCCCGACAAAAAATTTGCCGAACAAATTGAACGCCACTATTTGCAAGCTTTCGCTAAACAGTACGCCTTATCGAGCGAAGAATTGTCCGCTTTTCGAGCGAGCGCCGCTGAATCTATTAAATATTTTGCCAAACACAAGGATAAAATATTTCAGATTGAAGAAATTACCGATGAAGATTTAATGGCTTTAATCAGTTATAAAGATAGCTACGCTTTCACCGATTTAGTGCTAGAACAAATGCAGGGCATTGCTCCGCTGGATGATACATTAGCCGCTTTTCTCCGCTATGAGGGACAATTAGGCGATAGCGTTTTATTTTTCTTCCGCGAGATCGTCCGCAAAGATGAGCGGCTCGAAAAAACGCAAGCGGCTTTGCTGCGTGAAGGTTTATGTCTTGAAGTGCGAAAACTTGAAGAAAACCTCGACCATCTCAAAGCCATACAAGAAAATTCTCGTTTTCTGGGTGAACAAATCGCGCCCCAATTAACACAGTTGCAACTAGCGCAAAGCATTTGGGAAATCCGCCATGACCAATTAATACGTTTTCACCATTGTTTTGAAAATCATTTAGAGGAGATGCTTGAGTGGGCAAAAGACCTTTATTCAACGCTAATCTATGAAGATGAAGTCAAAAGCTTGGTTGAGAAAATTTTACAAAAACTCTCCGAAATGATGGCGCGTCATGATTTATCATCACAAATTAAAGCGCGTGACGAGTTTACCCGGCACAATAGTGCCAGTCTGCAACTGATTCGGAAAGCTGCTTTACAATTAAAAGAGTTGTCGCCACCGGCATCTAAATATAGTCGATTCTTTCTCATGCTGGGCAGTGCCTTATCTTCGATAGGGGAACCTGCGGAACATTTATTTATGCAAGTTATTGAAAATAATAGCAAAGACTCTGAAAAGGCATTGGCTTATTTTAATCTATTTCAAGTGCAGTTGCGTTGCCAAGCTTACAGCGAAGCCTTGAAAAATTTGCAAGCCGCTATTGCTATCGATCCAGAAAAGTATGCTTTACATGATATATATAAATATCCCATAGAAAAATTATTGGGTGCGGGCGGCATGGGATGCGTGTTCCTGTGCCAAAACAATAACCCTGTCATCAGAAAAAAAATGGTGGTGGTGAAGTGTTTTTGGGAGAATGTCAAGGGGTTTGAAGAAGCCATTGCAATGCGCGATATTGCGGGTGTCCCTGAGCCACTCGATTTTGGTTATCTCGATGTTTTTAAACAGGAACGCGCATTTTTTGTGACTGAATACATTGAGGGGGCGATAGATGGTGAAACGTGGTTAGAAAAATACGGCCCGATGGATTTAAAAACGGGCTTAGCTGTCGGTTTACAAATCGCTAAAGGTTTACAGTTTGCCCATGAGATGGGCATTTATCATTTATATTTAAAGCCTGCGAATGTTTTACTAAAACAGACAGGGATTGGGATAGCAGTCAAAATCACTGACTTTGGCTTATCACAGGCAGTCATATCTTTGCGATCACAAGCGCAGCCAAGTCAAGCCAGCAAATTTGGTCAAGCGGTGTTTGGCAGCTTGGATTATGTGCCGCCTGAGCATGACAAGCCGACTGTGATAAATGATATATTTGCGTTTGGAGCGACGATGTATCGTTTGTTGACAGGATTGAATCCGCGAGATTTTTTTAAAGAAAAATTGCCTGATCTGCCTGCTTTGCGTGATTTATTGTTTGATTGTATTGAGGGCAAAGATGGGCTTGAGCGGGAATTGTTTAGTCATTTAAAAGCGATTGAAGAGAGTCAGAGGCTGAAAAAGCGATTGTTGTGCCGCTATATAGATAATGGCGATGGCACCGTCACAGATAATAAAACGGGGTTAGTCTGGCTGAAAAATGCGAATTGTTTTGGTCGGCAAAATTGGAAAACTGCTCTGCAAACGGCAGCCAATCTAGCGCATGGACAATATGGCCTCAGTGATGGTTCAATGCCTGGTATGTGGCGTTTGCCTACTAAAGAGGAGTGGGAGGCGATGGTGGACAAGAGATATGAAAAACCAGCACTCGTTAACGCTGCGGAAACCGGTCAATGGACGGAAGGTGATGCGTTCTTGGGTGTGCAGGCGAGCTACTATTGGTCGTCTACCACGGACGCTGATCTCAGGAGCTTTGCATGGTATGTGTATCTCTATTATGGTTACGTGGACATCACCGATAAGACTTACTTCAGCTATGTGTGGCCAGTGCGTTATAGTTATTCAGATCAATATTTGGGCCCAGAGATCTGAGGTTTTGAAATAACTAAAAATCAGACCTGCGGGGCAGTATAATTTGCTCCGCAAACATGCTTTCCCACGCAGAGCGTCAATGCCATTAAGTTAAGGGCAACCATAAAGGATTGCCCCTACATGGTTCGTGATTTCTCGTAGGGGCAATCAGGGGTGGTTGCCCTTAACTTGTTGTTTCGGGAATGGAGCGAAGCGTATTTCCCGAAACTCGGTTGTTTCGGGAATGGAGCGAAGCGTATTTCCCGAAACTC
>JBDLJY010000067.1:0-24261 GCA_039714115.1 Pseudomonadota bacterium
GATGTGATAAAAACGGTCAATGAATTGGAAGGCAGGCTTGAAGATATTTTGGAACCGATGGATGTGGCGGTGATAGGCTGCGTGGTAAATGGGCCCGGGGAAGCACGAGAAGCGCATATCGGTTTAACGGGCGGCACTCCAAATAATCTTTTATATGTTGGTGGCAAAGCTGATCACAAAGTTAAGAATGAAGATTTGGTGGAGGAATTGGAGCGAGTGATACGGGCGCATGTGGCACAGAAGTAGGCGATAATTCGCCTACTACGAACGTAAATGGCATGGTTCGTAGTAGGCGATAAATCGCCTATTTACTTCACTAGCTACAATCTGGGCCAATAATCAGCCCCGTGTTGGTTTGTTCTTTGCCTCCCGTCTTTATCAGGACTTCAACAGTACTTTCTGGGTAATCCGCGTCCAGTGTAAAGGAAAATGTCGAGTTGCTGAATCCACCACCCACATCCCACTTTATACCGTAAAATGGGCGGTTGCCATCCTTACCAATACCCGTGCTCTGCGGAGAGGAAGACACGATTTTCCCTTCACAAGAATAATTGAAATTTGAAGTTCCCAATACCCAATGGCTCAGATCTTTGCCTTCAATTTCTTCAACTCTGTAAGTCCAGGTTGTGCCATTGTGGCTCTCCAAGGAGACTTTAAATTTATCTTCATCATTATTAACACCAATGATGACCGAGTTTGGAGCAAGATCGGAGCAAGCTAGTACGTTGGCCGCTGCATCCTCCGTAACATTTATTGTCAGATTAACCTCTTTAGCGTTTGCCGGATCACCCGTATGAGCACTGATCCGCAGATCATTGTCACCCGTCCCCACAAATACCTTGGCTTCAAATTCCCCAAGCACATTGGGTTCCACGCTTTCTGTCGCATCCAAATTGCTGGCATCAACCTGAGTGACACCCGTTATGGGGAGATGCGTCACCACATAGCTCAACTGATCCAGATTATTTTTATTGAGCCTTGGGACTTGACCGGCCGCACCCGTGATGTCATGTACCGATGGCATCGTGGTCAATTTCCGATCAATTTGATTTTCTGGCTCAATGATAACGGGATAAATCGGTACGCCTGCTGCCTTAGCCAATTCAGCCGCCGATAATGTGACTAAACGATCATCTCGTTCCTGAGTCCCACCATCTTTGTCAGTCGCCTTACTACACTCTTGGGGTATGCCATTCGGGTCCAAAATACTAGAACCATCATCAGGTTTACACAGAGTCGGTATGCCATCAGTGATCAGAATGATGCCTGGTTGTGCCTCCGGCCTTTTATTTTCCAAGGCTCTTAGGGCATACTCAATCGCTAAAGCGGGATATGTGGCCCCTTCAGAATTATCCAGACCAGCCAAAGCGGTATGCAATTCATCCCAAGCACTGCCTAAGGAAGCCTCCTGCGAGACTGTACGCGAAAAGCTCACCAAACCCAGACGGTGAACATCACCCGCCGTTTCAAGTAGCTCTATCAGCGCCTTGGCTGCTTGACGTTCAATGTCTAACACAGTATCAGTCCCATCGACTATCTTCTGGGTACTGCCAGAGCGGTCGATGATTAATAGCAAATCCAGCGGCTGTGCTTCCTCCATCGAGGTTTTACCCTTAACATCCAGCACTGGTGCCAGACAGCCGTCTGGACGAGACCATACGGAGCCATCAGCAGGTGATGCTACATTCAAAACTTTAGGTGCTGGGTTCTGCGTCATTCCAAGGCCCTGGGCCAAAGGAGCACTGCTACTTACACTTAATGCCGTCAATACGCCGACACTCAAGATATTTTTTGAGTATTTGTTTAACATGTTTGAAAATTCTCCTGTGATCAGTTATCAAATTTTAGGGGGTACATGACCGAATTTCACCACTATAGCGAGTATCCACGTCGAGTGACATCGGTGCAAAACCCGGCGCATTGACTGTCATCATCAAACAACTTTCGTCACCAATACCGGTCACTTGGAAAAGTCCATCCTCTGTGGTGGGGCTATCGGCCTCTACACCATCAACTGTCACCACCGCTTCGGCAATCGGCTCTCCGTTGCTACTGTTAAAAATGCGACCAGCAAAGCGCCTTTCACCTTCAGCGATAAAACCAAGTTTGAAAGTGTTCCCATCCCACTCCAACTCCAGATCGTAAGATTCTACGCTGTCTGCCACTTGCACATTTGACAAAAATAAAATATTTGTTGTAAAATCAAATGATGCAGAAGATGAATCATCCCATGTACACTTTTCAAGATTCTCCGTTTCACCGAGATCGGCAAACCAATTGCCCTGTTCATGTCTCACTTGAAGTGTGGCACCCAAAAAGCTTTTGTTTTCGGTAGTCACTAAGGGAACTGTGAGAGTGTTGTCTTGAGGGTTATAAGCCGGATTGGCTAATATAGCATCGGAGCAACTTCCGCTATGCGCTAATCCACTGTATAGTCCCATTCCTAAACACGGAATGGCTACCTTTAAAGCTTGTTTTATGTTCATAATTCAAACCTTTTCCTAAAAAAAACAATTAAAATTGACCGGCGTTGTCCACACACCGCTGAGCAAGTTCGCTCAATGTATTGACTCGTAGTTCTTTAAGTCGTGCTGAAAGACTATCATTTATAAACTAAATCAGTTATAATAATACCGACGAATGGTCAATTGCATCCGATAAACGGTCAGTGCTTCCGAAAAAAATTATATAACTTATTAATTTTAATAAATTAAAGACATGCAGTTAGCTCAATGTCTTGAGCCGTAGCTCTTTAATTCGTGCTGAAAGACTATCACTTATAAAGTAACTCAGTTATAATAAGAATGACGAATGGTCATTTACATCTGATAAACGGTTAGGCTTTATCACATTTTGGCGCGAGATGAACTATGTTGGAGTCCAAAAATGAACTCAGTTGGGCTACTTCGTTTCAATTCTTGGGATGTAAAGTTGACATTTACGGAGGCGATTATGGAAAGGCTTAGCATTCGGCAGGCATCTGAGCAGTTTGGGATTTCGCGGGCGCGGTTGTATTCACTCTTAAATAAAGGTGCTGTGGAAGGATATTTGGCCCCAAGAAATGGTAGTAAAGCAAACTCATGGATCGATGGCGACAGTTTAAACACACATATAAAAACAAGAGATGAAAGGTTATACCAAGGACGGCCTAAAGCAAAACCGGATGGTGATTATTTACCAGTCAGGGTGGCTGCACAAAAGGCGGGTTATACCACACGACATGTTAATTATCTGGTGAAAATGGGGAGCATTACAGCTAAAAAAGCCAAAGGGGGGATATTAGTTTACTACCCTAGCTTGTTGAAATATAAGGAAAAATAAAACAATGCCGTTTTATCTAAAAAACAGTTGACACAGGATTGGATTACTATATAATAACCAGCCATCAACGCGCTGGTATTTTTTTAATTAAAAATATCTAAAAAACAGTTGATACAATCCGTTCTGATTAGGTTAGGTGGTGCTATTTTTACAACTTGTTATTTTTAAAACCATGCGCTTGTGTGCCAACACAAGCATGCATATCCCAAACATGATTTTGCTCAGGAGGATAGTATAAAATGACAGAACGAAAAGCAGTCTATTATGGACAAGTCGAATTAATACCCGGCATTGTTTGTGATGGCTATGTGTTGGATGACGATACTGCTGTTATGAGTTTAAGAGGAACAGCAGACTTATTAAGTGTGGATCATGCCGCTTTGCATCGCGTGGTGACTAAAGGGTATCCAAAAACACTGAAACCCTTTATTGATAAGGGTTCGAGCGTGGTGACTAACTCAGTGGAAGTCGTTGCTAAAAACAGTCCTCATAAAGGAAGAAACATTCTTGTTTGTGCTGCCGAGACGATTGAAACACTAATTTCTGCCTATGCCTTATCATTAGCACATCGTGCATTAAGAGAAAATCAAAGGCATATCGGAGAAAGATGTGTCATTCTTTTAAAATCTCTCGTAAGAGCAGCACTAGATACCGCAATCAAGCAAGCCTGTGGCCTTTCTCCCAATATTCAGCAAACCGCCCAAAAGAACTACATAGATGTAGTCAAACTCATTAAAGAATTTGGATTTACTTGCTCCGTTGATAACGACATTGCTATCAAAAAGGATATTATCCAATTCCTTAATGTTCCTGAAAGCACCCTCAACAGTTTCCTCAGAAAACACAAAAGTGACATTAAACCCATTCAACTGGATTCGGCAACCATTCGCTCTTTCGGTGGTAAAGCATCACGCATGAATGGCTATCACCTTGATGATGTCACCAAAATTGCTTTGGGAATGGATAGTGTCGTTGGCATAGAACTCAAGAAAAATGTATTTGGTCAAATAGGCCATTTTGCCAAACCAAATACTTCAGTAGAAGTTCAATGGCGAGAGGTTCTTTCCAAAGTTTTTGAAGGTTTTGATTTGCACTTCAACTATCCGATTGGTCAATACAAGGTCGATTTCTTTGTGGCAAAGTTAATGTTGGTTTTAGAATGCAACGGTTATTGCCACCGCTATTATGATGCAACACAAGAGAAAGAACGGGAAAAGCTGATTACACAACGATATAATTTAGTTCGCTTTCACCACAATGTTAGCTTAGAAACACTGTTCAACGGTATTTTGCAAGCCAAATTGGGAACTGTTATTAAGCTATATGATTTAGAACATCTTGACCAAGAAATGCCTTTCAATCTTAATCCACTTATTGCCTAACTTTTTTTGGTTCCCACGCGCCTTTATCAAGGATTAACATTCGTCATAAATTTTGGACTCCAACATTGAACTGGGAATGCGCTGGCATATAGGTTGGAGTCCAAAATTTATTTTGGACGGCTAGCTACAATCTGGGCCAATAATCAGCCCCGTGTTGGTTTGTTCTTTGCCTCCCGTCTTTATCAGGACTTCAACAGTACTTTCTGGGTAATCCGCGTCCAGTGTAAAGGAAAATGTCGAGTTGCTGAATCCACCACCCACATCCCACTTTATACCGTAAAATGGGCGGTTGCCATCCTTACCAATACCCGTGCTCTGCGGAGAGGAAGACACGATTTTCCCTTCACAAGAATAATTGAAATTTGAAGTTCCCAATACCCAATGGCTCAGATCTTTGCCTTCAATTTCTTCAACTCTGTAAGTCCAGGTTGTGCCATTGTGGCTCTCCAAGGAGACTTTAAATTTATCTTCATCATTATTAACACCAATGATGACCGAGTTTGGAGCAAGATCGGAGCAAGCTAGTACGTTGGCCGCTGCATCCTCCGTAACATTTATTGTCAGATTAACCTCTTTAGCGTTTGCCGGATCACCCGTATGAGCACTGATCCGCAGATCATTGTCACCCGTCCCCACAAATACCTTGGCTTCAAATTCCCCAAGCACATTGGGTTCCACGCTTTCTGTCGCATCCAAATTGCTGGCATCAACCTGAGTGACACCCGTTATGGGGAGATGCGTCACCACATAGCTCAACTGATCCAGATTATTTTTATTGAGCCTTGGGACTTGACCGGCCGCACCCGTGATGTCATGTACCGATGGCATCGTGGTCAATTTCCGATCAATTTGATTTTCTGGCTCAATGATAACGGGATAAATCGGTACGCCTGCTGCCTTAGCCAATTCAGCCGCCGATAATGTGACTAAACGATCATCTCGTTCCTGAGTCCCACCATCTTTGTCAGTCGCCTTACTACACTCTTGGGGTATGCCATTCGGGTCCAAAATACTAGAACCATCATCAGGTTTACACAGAGTCGGTATGCCATCAGTGATCAGAATGATGCCTGGTTGTGCCTCCGGCCTTTTATTTTCCAAGGCTCTTAGGGCATACTCAATCGCTAAAGCGGGATATGTGGCCCCTTCAGAATTATCCAGACCAGCCAAAGCGGTATGCAATTCATCCCAAGCACTGCCTAAGGAAGCCTCCTGCGAGACTGTACGCGAAAAGCTCACCAAACCCAGACGGTGAACATCACCCGCCGTTTCAAGTAGCTCTATCAGCGCCTTGGCTGCTTGACGTTCAATGTCTAACACAGTATCAGTCCCATCGACTATCTTCTGGGTACTGCCAGAGCGGTCGATGATTAATAGCAAATCCAGCGGCTGTGCTTCCTCCATCGAGGTTTTACCCTTAACATCCAGCACTGGTGCCAGACAGCCGTCTGGACGAGACCATACGGAGCCATCAGCAGGTGATGCTACATTCAAAACTTTAGGTGCTGGGTTCTGCGTCATTCCAAGGCCCTGGGCCAAAGGAGCACTGCTACTTACACTTAATGCCGTCAATACGCCGACACTCAAGATATTTTTTGAGTATTTGTTTAACATGTTTGAAAATTCTCCTGTGATCAGTTATCAAATTTTAGGGGGTACATGACCGAATTTCACCACTATAGCGAGTATCCACGTCGAGTGACATCGGTGCAAAACCCGGCGCATTGACTGTCATCATCAAACAACTTTCGTCACCAATACCGGTCACTTGGAAAAGTCCATCCTCTGTGGTGGGGCTATCGGCCTCTACACCATCAACTGTCACCACCGCTTCGGCAATCGGCTCTCCGTTGCTACTGTTAAAAATGCGACCAGCAAAGCGCCTTTCACCTTCAGCGATAAAACCAAGTTTGAAAGTGTTCCCATCCCACTCCAACTCCAGATCGTAAGATTCTACGCTGTCTGCCACTTGCACATTTGACAAAAATAAAATATTTGTTGTAAAATCAAATGATGCAGAAGATGAATCATCCCATGTACACTTTTCAAGATTCTCCGTTTCACCGAGATCGGCAAACCAATTGCCCTGTTCATGTCTCACTTGAAGTGTGGCACCCAAAAAGCTTTTGTTTTCGGTAGTCACTAAGGGAACTGTGAGAGTGTTGTCTTGAGGGTTATAAGCCGGATTGGCTAATATAGCATCGGAGCAACTTCCGCTATGCGCTAATCCACTGTATAGTCCCATTCCTAAACACGGAATGGCTACCTTTAAAGCTTGTTTTATGTTCATAATTCTATCCTATTGCCTAAAAATGTCTTAATCTGTAATTCGTGCTGAAAGAATATCACTTATAAAGTAACTCAGTTATAGGAATTCTGACGAATGGTCATTTACATCAGATAAACGGTCATTGCTTCCTAAAATTTTTATATAACTTCTTAATTTAAGTTAAGTAAATTCAATAACTACGGGGAGCTTTATGTATGTCTTGACCCGTAGTTCTTTAATTCGTGCTGAAAGACTATCACTTATAAAGTAACTCAGTTATAGGAATTCTGACGAATGGTCATTTACATCAGATAAACGGTTATGGCTTCCTCAAAGTTTTATATAACTTATTAATTTAAGTTAAGTAAATTCAATAACTACGGGGAGCTTTATGTATGTATTGACCCGTAGCTCTTTAATTCGTGCTGAAAGACTATCACTTATAAAGTAACTCAGTTATAGGAATTCTGACGAATGGTCATTTACATCAGATAAACGGTCATTGCTTCCTAAAAGTGTTATATAATTTCTTAATTTAAATAAATAAATGAAATTAAATTAAATAAATACATGCGGGTAGCTCGATGAACTGAGATATGTCGGAGTCCAAAATTTATTTTGGACTAGGTGAAAAATATTAAAAACACTTGACATTTGCAAATCAAGTACAAAGATAACCGCTCTGCGTTTCTAGTATAATGTCAAAAATTACTTAACATTAAAGGAGTTGACAATGGAAAAATTAAGTATCGGTGAGGCTTCGGAGCGGTTTGGGTTGTCGCGGGCGCGGCTGTATCAGTTGTTGGATAAAGGGGCTATCGCGGGGCATCGGTCGGAGAAAAAAGGGCGAGGGGCTGGCTCGTGGATTGATGGTATTACTTTGGAACAGCATATAAAAACTAGAGACGCCAGGGATCACCAAGGTTGCCCTAAAACCAAACCAGAAGGGGATTATTTACCAACTAGAGTTGCCGCAAAAAAAACCGGGTATACAGCACAACATATTAATCAATTAATAAGACAAGGGAGCGTTGCCGCCAAAAAGAAAGGACGGGTCAATCTTGTTTATTATCCTAATTTATTAAGATATATAAATAAATAATAACTATATTCTCAAAAGTATTGAGATTAAAAATACGATACATATAATATAGAATGTCAATACGTTGGTATTTTTAATTAACCGATAAAATTGAAAGCAGTCGATGTACGCGCTTTAAAAGTTGTCCATGACAATCAACGTGATCTGTTAACATTTAAAAATAAATGAATTATGTTCATTCAATCAAAGGAGTCCATTATGCAAGCATTACGTGAAATCCATGATGTTACCTCGGATACTGTAACAATCCAAATTAAAAAAATGTTTCCTTGTAAACAGGTCGAAATCATTGTGTTACCTGTGGAAGAGAAAGGTAAAGCTGATCCTTGGGAAACGACTGATAAGATTTATGAAGAGTTAGTGCGTTCTGGACGCACTTTCAGTGACAGTGCAGAACTTATTCGGGAGGATCGAGGATGGTAAATATCTATGTTGCTGATGCCAGTGTAGTGATTAAATGGTACGTGCCTGAGATACATAGTGAGGCTGCACGACGGTTGCGTAAGCCTGCTTATCGCTTGCACGTACCTGACTTTTTTTTGCTGGAATTTGGTAATGTTGTCTGTAAAAAATTGCGACGAGGTGATATCACCAGGCAATTAAGTAACACTATGATAAATGATGTGCAGACTATATTGTTGAAATGGCACAAGGATGAACCATTATTTTCAAAAGCCTTTGAAATTGCTAATGAGACAAAACGAAGCCTGTACGATTGTCTTTACCTCAGTCTTGCCGTGTCGTTGGATGCTCAAATGGTGACAGCAGATTTGCGGCTTTATAACGCTTTAAAGGATGGTGATTATGGTTCAAGGCTGCTTTGGGTAGAAGACATCCCATAGCAGGGTGGGCAAACGTGTATTCGGAGTCCAAGATAAATCTTGGACTCCAATATCAGTCATTCAACATAAATACTAACACTATCTTTCCAAGTACAATCTTTCTTATTATCTATTTCACCATCTATGCAAAAATTAACACGATATGTACCCTGCGGTAATGCACTCTCAAAAATGACAAATGGCGACAGATTGATCAAAGGAAACGAAACAGTAGGCAGCCTATCCAATACCCAACCATCAGGGTACACATAATAAAAAACGCCAAAATCGCTAACCGCTTCAATCCACCAATCGAAAGCTTGCTGACTATCACTATTATGTTTAAGATTAACCGCAAGCGAAATGTTTGTCTGAGTATCTGTATGCAAAAAATCTTGCCCATTCGCCTTAATATCAACTGAAACAAAAGGACTGGCTGCCGGTTGATAAGTTCTAAATGTCAATGATAAATGGTGTTTACCTGGCTCTCCTTCTATACGCAAAAAATCGCGGGCATGTGGAGTCATCACTTCTTCACCAGAAACCACATCCACAAAATTTTCCCAATTGATAGCAGCAAATTCATCAAAAACAGCCAAACCATCGCCTGACAACGGAGGGCTTTGGCGAACAAAAAAACGCACCGCTCGCGGATTGTTTTCAACATCTTTTATCTCGGCTTCGTCTGCTGGTATGTGTAGATCAGCAATAATCGGTTGCCAATTAAAATTACCGCCTGGGTGACTAAACGACTCCGACTCGCCAAAAGTTTTATCCCCAACACTAGAATAATAGCGAGTAATGATTTTAAGAGCACCGGCATTATTACCATAGACATAAGCAAATAGACTTAAATCTTTATTAGGCGTGCCGGTGCTTTCACCCATGATACGAGTACGGTTGCGAAACGCTGTCACCGAATCCGATTGATTACTACTATTGCGTGTACTACACAAGGCTGCCACTCCCGAATAAGCCAGCGCACAAATACTATTGGATGCACTTGTTGTATCCCAACGGGAAGCTTCCAAAATGTCGTCATCCAAATCCCAATCTTCAAAATCACCGTAGATGAGCACGTCTCGCCCTAGCCTTACATTTAAATCATGGCTATTAGAATAAGCCTTCAGCAAAGATTCACTACTTTTTGCCAACATTCTTAAATCCACAATCGTCATACCTGAATCCGGTATTTCTACATCCAATTCCAAAATACGATCCATCGCCTGAACTTGCGTTTCCTCATCCTCAAAAACCACCCATCCTTGATTGTTATAAGGATAAACTAATGCACCATAATTGAGTGAAAATTCACCGATACGACGCAAAAAGACATCAGCCAAACGCCCAGTAATGGGCTTAGGGACATAGTCTTCAACATAAACCGGCAAAAAGCGCACCGCTTTGACGGTTTCCCCTTGCATATCAACACGCGCTAACAATCCCAACATAGTCTCTAGCCGCGCTTGATCAAACATTAAATTACCCAAGCTGTGTATAGTTACAATGCCATCTTTTTTACCTATGCCCTGAGCAACGTGAGGATGATGAGCAACGATTAATTTGGCACCAGATTCGACGGCATGTTTAATATCTCTTTGAATAGGTGCCGTTGGCTCATAAGTATATTCTTTACCACCATGCAATTGTACAATAGGAATATAAGAAGCCTCCAACTCTCTTTGTATCGCATATTCAACCTGTTCTTTATCACGTAAATCTGCGGCACCCCCATGGTTTTCATCAGCAACATAACTAATACTATGTTTACTACCGCTCACCCCATTCATAGAGAGAAAAGCATAAGGCGTTTCTTTAATCACGGTGCGATAAGCCTGAAACGCCTCATCGCTGTTCATGCCAGCGCCGCTGTGCGGCATATTGATAGCATCTAGCGTCGCAATAGTATCAGCAACTCCAATATCTAAATAATCATAGAGATGGTTATTGCCTAAAGACACATAGTCCACACCTAACCAATGCAAAACGGGTGCAGATTCTGGGAGAGTAAAATAAGCATAATCCTTTTCCCAATGCGGCGTTGACGGATCGCGAGTCAAAGCCGTTTCCAAATTGAGCACCCCCCAATCAGCTTCTTGATAATAAGGACGAACATAACTCCCAACATATTGGCTGCCAGGTAATGGCTCAGATGCCAGAATAAGTGCATTCGGATCATCTTTGGGTAATTGATCTCGAAGCGTCACCTCTTTTGGATCAAGATAACGCCGCCCAAAAGAAGTGTCACCACCAAACAAAAAACGGATTTCATTATCCGGTTTAGGCGCCAACAGGATAGGCTTTATTTGTTTATGTACAATAGATTCTGCATGGAATAAATAGACAGGAATCAATTCACTATGATATCCTTGTCGTTTAACTTGCAACAAAGCGTTTTGACGTGGTAAGTTTTCAAACAAAAACTGACCCTCAACATTTGTTGTAGTGGTTTGATTCAGCAGGCTTATTTCAGCATTCGCTAGAGGATTGCCTTGGTCATCCAATACGGTACCTTCTAATAAATCACCATGAGCGGGGGATGTGCAAATAAAACCTACTAGCACAAAACTTATCAAATCTGTAATCTTTATTTTCATCTTTTGTGACCTAAAATCAGTTATCAAAATGTCCAAGATAAATCTTGGACTCCAAAAGTATCACTGATAAAGTCACTCAGATCTAAGATTACTGACGAATGGTCATTTACAGATGATAAACGGTTGTAGGAGTCCAAACTTTAGTTTGTGCGAAATAACTAAAATTAAGATGCTCTGAGCGGAGCGACTCTCTCTTCATGACTTGTTCTCAAAACAACCCCCCTCCCAATCCGTTCTTTCCGTAAATCCGTTGTACTATGTTTTGACTTATCCTTCCTCATAAAAACTATAAATTGCAAACGTCTTATTTTAAGATAATAAAATCAATAAGTTATTAAACTAATATAGCCTTAACCCTACGCTTGCTAACCATTTATCAAATAAAAATTACCGTTTGTCGGTTATCCAATATGCTGTAGCGATTTTTTTATTTATACTTTCCTCTTATCGTCTCATTTCAGCATTCGCTAGGAGTCCAAACTTGAGTTTGGAAAATAATGATATGAAAAACCTAATATTACATAAAAAACGAGTGAGTTTTCCCTTTAGGATTGCCCTGCTCATGACTATTCCAATTTTGTTATGGCAGATGGCACCTCATGTAGACGCTTGGCTCATAAGCCAGGCGAGTCAAGAAATTGACGGTTCTCTGAAAAATCTAGCGAGGGTGCGGAAAACGACTGTCTATATATTGGATCAGCAAAAATGGACAGAATTTTCCCTCTTGCCTAAGTACAAACTCATCAAGGTGCTGAGTAATGTCACTGTGCCCCAAGCCTTAAGTCTTAATAGCGAATTGGAATGGCGGTATGTGTTACAATATCAACTCCTTGATAAAGAAGGTAATATCTTGGATCAGGGCAACTATCATCACCGCACTAAGGCGACGGTTTATCAGGATAACAATGAACTGTTGCGGCCCGTGTTTTATCTGAGTTCTGAGCAGCCGACGGATGGTCGCTACATGTTTATCCATCTTCTGCAAAATGCTGCTGTTTTGCGAGTTCGCCTTCAGTCTGCCGATCCTGATGTCGTTGATGTCGCCATTCGTGTTCATTGGCGAAATAAGATGGCGGAAGATAAGTTGGATTATATGTGGCACCGTCTGAATGAGAAAAAGAAAAAAGCTTTTGCACGGGCTAGTGTCTATGAGCATGAGTGGTTTTCTAAGCAAGAAAAACGCAATCTATTGTGGGAAAGATGGAGCGTTATCGGGCCATTAGGTGTAGCTGGCAGTGAGTATTACCCCCGTCCGCTTTATATTCGCAGAGACAGAGAATTTGAAAGGGAAACAATTCCTCCCACGATACAAGCTTATGGCGTTTTTGTTGATGCACAACATTGGCTCACCCTGCCAGTAGAGGGGGGATTAGTGCGTTTGAGTTTTAGCGAAGTAGAGCAAAGCCCAGTGACAATAAAGATTAAATGGCATGGGCGACAGTCAACAGACAGTAGCGAGCTTTCATTTATCTGGGATGGGAGCAAAAACGGTTTTGAGCATGAATTTGCCGCAGGATTATTAGAGATCAGCGCATCCCAACCCGTCATCATGCGAGCCCAGACACTAGAAGAAGAAACAACGCCAGCCCCAGTGCATTCGAGTACTGTGCTAATACAAGGAGACATGGGAGTGGCATTTCAGATCAACCATCCTAATCAACAAGCGATACCAATGCGTGTCAATATTCGACGATTGTTAGAGAACGGCGTTGCCGAAACCCCGCATGTCGCTCAAGGTATTCCCGCTGATCTTAAATTGGCATGTAACAACGTCACCTATACACTATTGGATGCAGAAGGGCACGTCCAATACACAGGGACGATGCCTTTAACACAGTCTCGTTCATTCTATGATAGAATGACCGGCATCTGGTGGGGACAGTTTAAAGTTTCAGAGCCTGATAGTTATTACCTTTCTATTCCAGCAAAAATAGCAACGCTACGCTTAGAAAGCCCCTGTGCTGTCTTGGTATCAGCTTATAATCGACCGGCGGGTATGTTACTCAAAAAACGCATACCAGAAGATTATTATTACACGCAGGATGATAAGCGCGAGCGGATTCCGGCTTGGTTTAGGCTACGCCCCAAGGATTATGAGACATTGTATCAACAAAATCGTACCCCACTATTGAGGATTCAACGCCGCCCACCCCGTAGTGAGCCCGAAAAGATAGAAATACTACTTGGCAAGTATCTTTGGGAAGGTTTCAAGCCTGAGGGCAAATATCGGTCGCGCTATTTATTGACGAAAAGAGAAAGTCAATTGCCGCTACGCAACCAAGCATTGGGGACTCATTATCAGCCAATCCCCAAAAACCGCCCGATTACACTACAATTTCTCAATCCCAGAAAAACGATACAACCCACGCTGATTTATCGGCGCTCTGATAAAAGTCCGGCTCAGATACGGATTTTGCTAGACAACAAATTGTATTATAAAGGCTATATCATTGGAAAACATGGAGAAATAAAACTCCCCAAACTCACCACGAGGACACATACACTGATTGTCAAGGGAGAGGGGCAATTTTTTATTAACCATGCGACTCCCAAAGATAGACAAGCGATTTATGTAAAACGCTTAGCCCATGTTTTTGGTTCAAAAGGGCAGCGGTTTACCTATCAAAAACGTAGCCATGATAAAGAGTTATTGTCTGTACGGGTATATATGCCGCAGGGTATGCAAGCACCTCTACAAATACGAGTGAAAATGACAGCCGCCCCCAAAATAGATATGCAGACATACACTGGCTGGACATTTCGCCAACGCCTTTATGAGTTACACCCTGTTGCGGGTGAGGAGCCAGTAGTCGTGTTAAATACACGCGACAATGTTGTTGATGCCGGACAATTTTTTGCCATTCCCTTACATGAGGATTTGCCACCTGGAAAATATCAGATCGAGTTAATACCTCAAAAATCTGTGGGCGCTTATCTCACCTTGACTAAAATGACGGTGGGTTTACAGGAAGAACTGCGACAATTTTTTAGGGAAACTCAAACAATGCCGTTTTAACATTCTGTTATCGTTCCCACGCTCCGCGTCCTGCACCGCGTGGGATCGCTAAAAACTGACAACTGAAAAAAATTCAATGAATCAATTAATTGCGATTTTGATAGCCACTACCTTAACCCTATCAGTATCCGCCGAATCCATAAAAGACGCACTCAAAGCCGCCAAGGGGGGAAAATATGTTGCCCCCAGCACCGCTGAAGTGCGCGAAGCAGAAACCTTATTTATACGCACCCTAAAAGGCGAGCAAAGCCTAGACTTACAAAAAGCTTGGCAAGCACAAGGGTTTATCATGCGGACACTCACTGATTTTACCATCGTGCAAGAAATCAATGAAAAGCGCACAGGGCGAGGGTTTTATCTATTCCGTCAGAACGGCGGTTTACCAATTGCGCTACAAGCACCACATAGCTTTAAAGATTTATACACGCTGCAAATTACTCGCCAATTAATGCAGAAAGGCAATTATGTTGCCGCCGGCTGGAATACGGTGCCACGTTACGGAAAAAATAAACAAGATAATTTTGCTGATATGGCACATCTTGAGGACACCATTTTCCAAGCCTTTGGGCGGGCATTTGTACACCAATACCCGACGGGGACAATTGTCCAATTACACAGCTTTGCCCAAGAAAAACGAAAAACGAATGTTGGAAAAACCACCGATCTGATTCTCAGTAATACAACTATAACGCCTTATCAGCGCGTATTAAATACCAGTCAATGTTTGAAAACAAAACTGACAGAATTTGTAGTACGCCTTTATCCTTATGAAATTTTAGATTTAGGAGGAACTAGCAATAGCAACGCTAAAGATCTTCGTAAACGTGGTTTTAATCACTTTTTTCATATTGAAATGAGCAAGCCGCTGCGCCAGCGACTTCGCAAGAATAAGCAACTGCGGAGGCAGTTTGGTGCGTGTTTGCAATGAGAGTACTAAGTTTAGGAGTCCAAGATTTATCTTGGACGTCCTCGTTCCCACGCGCCGGCGCAATACCATTAAGTAGGCGATAAATCGCCTACTACGAGCCTTAAAAATATAAACGTTGCGGACACAGGCACGGAATTTGCATTAAAAAAAGCGGTGCAAGGTACGCCTTGCACTCCTGATGAATGTTATCACCCACATTGCACCACGCCGGCGCGTGGGAACCTGAAAAAACTTGTTGAGAATTATATGAAATTACCTCACTATTGCTCAGTTTTTTTTATACTCTGGACTGTCGCAAGCCACGCCATACTTGACGAGATACCAACAAACTTATCACAACCCATAGAAGTTCCCCTACACTGGGAAAATATCAAAGGTATCCCCTTATGGGTTAGGGGCAAAGCCCCAGAATCAAACGCCGATTGGGGTATGCACCAAGTCCGGCTCAATCATGAGCAATCTGTGACGGTGCAACTGATGCCCGGAAAATGGCTGCGATTACATAATCCCGATGAAGCCTTCGCCAACAATGCCTTTGAAATTTCAATGTCAACCGGCACCGGCTTGTATGCCTATTTGCCCGTGCATATTGTTGAGCAAGGCCATTCTATACTTATATTGCCTGATCCCACACTACCAAGATTAGTACGCATCAAGCGTGGCAAACAACAGAAACAAGCGCAAACTTTTGCTTTATTTAGCTCGCGCTATAAACCAGTCATTTCGCCTAAGACTGTCATTCCTGTTCAAACTGACAAACAATCCTTACTGCTGATGCCTCAACGGATTTTCAAAGACTTTTGGTTTATTCAAGCAGGCAGCAAGCCGTTGGAAGTGAAATTGCAAGGACCGACACGAATCACTTTGGAAAGTCGCTTGATTTATCCACCCACAGAATCAGCATTAGCACAAGATTATCAAATCTCTGCACAATTAGATAAAAAAAGTGATTTAATACAAATGTTAGAATTTGAGACAGGCGCAGAAACGGAACAACAGTTAACCATTGATGGCAAAGCAGCCGTGCTAGGAAGTCTCCAAGTCGGATATCTGGATATCCCAAAAGGAGAGCATTCATTACGATTAACCAGCAGCGCCAATCTCTATATCCGCCTGTTACGAGAACAAAGCTTTGACTATCTTTTTCCTGATCTCAATCGTCCTGATCCAGATAATAAACCCGAATTGCCAGAATGGATTAAACGCGCCAGTTGGCAATTAACGGAAAAAGAATTGAGTGTTCTTGTGTCTAAGCGACCTAACACCATGAAGGAAATAGAAAAAATAGCTTTGCGTATCGCACAGGACAATAGCCGCCGTGAAGGTGGACTGTTAGGCGCAATGATCATGCGTGAAGCCTTTAGGCGATATCCCTCTGAATCCAAAATCCGCAAACTGGCTAATAGTTTCTTAGGAAAACATAGCTTTTATCGGGATTTACTGCCTTGGAAGACAGCACCATCACTGGCAAGATTTATACCTTACCAGTTGCGCCCGCCTGAACAGCCCAACTTGCCCCTCATTGTCGCCGAACAACATCAAGAGACTTATCTAAAACGCATCCCTAAGGCCTATTTCGCGCCGCTTTCTATCAAAAAAGGCTGCACAGCTCAACAGCTTTATAAATTGCCAAGACGCACAGTGCCTAGCCTATTGCGGATAGTGGTAAAAGAGCCAAACCGTTTACAAAAACCGCAAATTTTATGGGTGCAATTTGATAACAGCCCCCCGATGATGATGGAAGTGATACCACAACATATTGAATTACATAAAAAATTTTATCGCTTTAATCAGGGCGAAGCCGGGTTGAGCATGTTAGCCTTGGATCACGGCACCGAGGCTTCTACTTTGGGCGGCCCGTTTGCCAGTCGGCATTCTCCCGCCAGTCTGATTAACGCTGGTTATTTTATTTTAGACTTGCCTAGCAAAGTGCGACAAATCAAAGTCTGGCAACCAAGTTGTGGCACAGAATCCTTGCAGATTGCCTTGCAGTATCGTGCCGCCAAAGCTTTCCGCCTCGATGAGTCAGAATATGAAAGTATTACTTCACAATTTAAAACGGATCAACACTTCTTTCAATATTTTGTGAAATCATTACGCTATGCGGAGTTGCCAAAATCCTGCCGCTCTGAACAACGCAAAACGCAGGCATGTTATTTGCACAACCATTGGTTGCCGTTATTCCGATTTTTAGGGGCTCGGAAAAAACACTTTCGCGTTGCCATTAGCCCTCGAAATCGAGAGAAACTTCAATTGCTGAGTTCGCAAGAATTAGACAACTTGCTGCAACAAGCACAGAAAGCGCAAGCTGAAAAACGCTGGTTAGTGGCCCTAGAATTTTGGTCACGTATTGCACAAGGCACTCGCGGGAAATCGCAGCGCGAGGCGGAATTAGCACGCATAAAAACACTTGAACAACTGGGCGAATTGTTTTTAGCAAAACGCCTATTACAAGAACTCTATCTCGATTCACCTGATCCGCTCCTGTCCCAACAAGCGTTTAGGATATTACTCAGTCGAGAACAAAATCCCTTTGCGAAAATACCGCCGCTGGCGACAGAAGTGCTCCGTAACCCAACACCAGCCATATTAACTCAACTGGCTCATGTTTTAGTGGAAAATCGCTATTATGACTATGCTTTTATGATAGGTATGGCACTGCCCAGCGCATCGCGCCCTCATGCTTTGATGTTGGAACTCAGTTATCGTTTTGGTTGGTGGCATAGCTTTGAACAATTGTTGCCGAGGGTGTCGAAAGAAAAACAACGATTATGGCAAGGCTATCGTGCCCAAAAACAAGGCGATTATGCAGGTGCTCTTGATTTTTGGCGCGATGCCGGTGCGGAGGGGAGAGAGTTAGCGAATGCTTTGCAGAAAGGATTGCAGATTCGTCAACAACTACAGCATTCTTCTCAATTTAAACAACAAAAAGCCGCCATTGCCGCTTGGGAACGTTGGCAAGCAGCACACCCAGGACCAAGAGAATGGAAATCTGCCACCACATTGGTCAAAGATTATGCCCGTAGTCAATTCATATACGGTATCGAACAAGATTTGTTTTTTAATGTCTTCATCAATCAAATTAATCGCCCGGTCAAGCTACAGATTCCGGGACCAATGCGGGTACGCCTTCAATTCCGCACCTTGCATGAGCCAAACAATAATCAGCCGCTAGATGCTTGGGTGCATGTCAAGGAAATCAGCAATCCATCGGCGCCCAAGCTACATATCGTGCGCTTGAATAACATCTTGCCTAGTGATGGACTACGCATCGTGGGAGAAGCTCAAAAGTTAGGTCATCAAACTACGCACGAATTTGAATTTGGTCCAGGGCTCCATGAAGTCGAAGTGTCTGCCGTCAACTTGCCCATCGCCATCAAAGTGCAGGCAGAAAAACCAAGGCTACCGCTAGCAGTGCTACCGCCCATTAACGGAGAGACTTTGGTTGCCGCTCTAAAAAATGACAAGCCCGTACCCAAGAATTCCATTGAAAAATGCGGCTGTCTTAACTGTGTTTTACTCATTCCGCGTTGTATAGCTATCCATTCCGGGCCCAGATCTCTGAAGTCTTTTGGGGACAAACCTATTATCCAAAAACATTTGCATCAGTGGCGATTAAAGGGGCAGATAGATAATACAGCAGAAGCCCAAATCGCTCAATACATCGCAGCGAAAAATTATACGGCTGCTTTAGCAATGCCCTTCAAAGACATTCTCAAGCGTATGACCTTATTATTATGGATAGCAGAACAACAACCCGCACAAGCCTTAGTCGTTGAAGCTGAATCGCTTTTTAAGCGCTATCCTCAGATTCCACAATTACGTTCCTTATGGGCAGCTTTACGTGCCAATACTCAGTGGAAAAGTTTGCAAACGATTGAAAGCAGTGCGGGGATACATTTTGTCGAGATGCAGGGTTGGCAACCAGAGAGCAGCAGTATGCGTATCCGTAAGGCACTCTTGAAAAATGTGACTGAAGCTGAACAAATCATCACCGGTTACAATCCCATGGCTTTATCCATGCTGAATTTAAGTGCGACTACTCTCAAGTTGACGCTGCGTATGGACGACGTGATTTCTTTCAAGCCGATACCCATGTCAGTGCTTTATTGGTTGGATAATGAACCCCAGCGGCGGCTACGACTAACACCCATGCAAGCGTCTCAAACCATAGAGGTTCGAGTACCCGAAGGAGAGCACATCCTTTATGTTGCGATTGAAAAGCCTGTTGCCAATCAATTTTTGCGTATTCGGGTCAAAGAATCGGCACCCTTGTTTCAAAAATATGAGCGTAGTTATCATGTTTCCACGCCTGAAGAGCCGATGATTGTGAATGTGCAAGGACCTAATTGGCTACGGATTAATGAATGGCATCCCACTCACATTGATACTCGTTTTAAACAAGTGGGCAAGGGTTGGCACAGACTGACTTTCCCGCCCGCCAAAGGGCAAACGATGGCTTTACTACGTTTACAGGAAATGGTGCCAAAAGATGAAAAACAAAAAGAGGTGCAATTACGACAACTTCGTATTGTAGCAGAATCGCTACCAGAACAACATGTGTATGTTTATGAAGAGACAAAACCTACCATAAAAGGTGACTTCCCACTTCGCTTGGATATGAGAGATGGCATTCCCCTGAGTGAGCAAAGAAAGGATAGCCGAAGCTTTACAGCCTCATTGCGACGGCGACAAAATGTGGAAGAAGATGACATCCAATTCCAAGATTTTTTTGAAATAAGCACGACGTATCGCTCATTTGATGAAGTTTCAAGAGACTACCTCAAATCAAAATGGCTGGTGCGTTTTAATGAAGAGGGTGACATAACGCTGGGTGCGAGAAGAGATTTGCACTATAAGCAGGCAGAGGGACGTCCATTTGCCATGCGTCTTTCGGGGTCAATTTATGCCCAACAAGTGTGGGGTGGCAACTTAGAATGGCACGGATTAGTAAAAGGTTCGCTGTCACAATATTGGAGAATTAATTTAAAATCCTACCACGTTCCCAGTTTCAGCGTATTTGGTCGTTGGCTGAGTTTGAATGAAACACCAGACGAGTTTGCAGATCGCTTGGACAATGATGTCTATAGTGATTATAAAGCCGATCATCGATTTGGAATCGCGCTGGCTGACTCATTCATCTATGAGCCTTGGCGAGATACTCGGTGGGTTGGACGAGTGAGACTGAATAGCAATGAAAAGATATACAAGCCAGACTATTTACGTCTAAAAGCGGAATGGCAACAACTCTTGGGAGAGGCGCAATTGAATCTGGGTTACCGCTTTTATCATTATTGGTCAGATGATGATCGGAAACTGAGTGTCAATCGTCATTGGTTGTCATTAGATTTGAGTTGGGATATTTGGCGTGAGAATTTATCGCGCTGGGAATGGGGTGTCAAACTGGAGCAAGATTTGGACAATAATGAGTTACAAGGGATGCTCTATCTGTCATGGCATAATAGTCATGGACGTGGCTATCAAGATTTTCTGCCCGGTGAAGTAGATTTCTTGAAGCTGCGAAAAGAACGCTTACCTAGCCTCAATGATAGAATTATGATGGTTCGGTAGAAATCGTTCTGGAGTGCAAGGCGTACCTTGCACCCAAATGTCAAAACCAAAAAATCTAACGGCTAAATGTGAATAGCCGTTAGAAATTGATGAAAATTATTAGGAATCCTTCTTGTAATTTTCCATCTCTCTCAAAAAATCTTCCATTTGTTCTCTTGTGAATTTTCCTTGTTCTACCATCCGGTTTGCCACGGCTCTTTCAGAGGCTATTCTCTCGGCTCTTTCTGCGGCTCTTCCCGTGGTTATTCCCGTGGTTATTCCCACGGCAATCCCCCTTTGAATATCATCTTGCCGTAAATTGAGTTGTTCTCTCATAAGCTTTAATAAAGTTGACTTATTAAACACATCACCACTATAAGATCTTTCCCACAAATATGCAACAATTGTCCGCAAACTTTCCAGCTGATCTTCAGTGATCCCCTCAATCATTTCTGTCAGCGCCTCTTCATTCTTATCAATTTGCTGACGAATATTCTCAATATGGCTTATATCAATGCTTTGATTGAAGCCCCAGCGGAGCAAAAGTTGCAAAAATTTTCCAAATGGTTCACGATTTTCAAGGAGTCGTCTTTTGATGATGCCTTGCTCGTTTTTAGAAAGCTTTGTTTCAGTCAATAATTTGAGCAAATCAATGACGGTGGGTGTTCCTTGTTTTGGAGCAATGCCATTAAGTTAAGACAAACCTGACAGGTGTCAAAAACCTGTCAGGTTAATTTTTACCTTAACTTACAACGACCTGCTGGGTATGGGTCTCCCAGCAGGTCTGATTTGGGGAGAGTTATCTTAATGGCATTGTTGTTTTGGAGAGGATTTTGGTGTTTTTTTCAGAGTTGAGCGTCAGTTGGGGTTCAGTTATTTAATTATTTATGGGTTGATCGCGTACTTTTCAATGGTTTGGACTCCAATCTAACGCAGAGGTTGCCCCGGCGACTTATAACACCATATTATATTTAATCCCATGCTTATCGTGGCGTGTAGTTATTTTAAGGAGCATTACACTTTAATGAAAATAAAATCAGGATTGCCATTTAACCTAAATGATTTAATCAATCTACGCATCATTGAAAATCATCGTGTAGAATTTAAAGCCACCTGGAATCATAAAACAGCCGCCGCTGTTTGCGAAACAGTGTGTGCGTATGCGAATGATCTCCTCAATCTCAATGGTGGTTATATAATACTAGGCATTGAAGAAAAAAATGGGCTACCCATTTTACCGCCACGCGGACTTAACCAAGAGCATCTTGATAAAATACAAAAGGAAATTTATGGCACTTGTAAAAGTATTATGCCAGAATTTCAACCCATTATTTTTCCTGAATATTATCAAGAACAATTTATTATGGTTCTTTGGGTACCCGGCGGAGATATTCGTCCCTATCAAGCACCCAATCGGCGGAAAAATAAACAACGCGATTATTTTGTCCGTCAAGGTTCTCAGACGGTGGTGGCAACCGGGGACATATTACGCCAATTATTTGAACTCACTGCAAAAATTCCTTATGATGATAGGCGTAGTTTGGAAGCAAGAATAGAAGACATTTCACCGACTTTGGTACGCCGCTTCTTGCATGAAGTAGGAAGTGATATAGTGACAGAAAATTACACTGATGAAGAATTATATTTGAAATTGGAACTTCTTAAATCAGTCAACGCGCATAAAGTACCCCGTAATGTCGGTTTACTCTTTTTTAATGAAACCCCAGAGAAATTTTTTCCGGGCACACAAATCGAAGTTGTCCAGTTTGCTGATGATGCTGGTGGTGATTTAATAGAAGAGAGATATTTTAAAGGGCCTTTATTGGCTCAAATCAAAAGTGTACTTGACTATTTAGAAAGCCTAAATGGTACTTTAATGCAGAAAATGCCGGGGCAGGCAGAAGTGGAACGGACAGTAGCCATCCCTTATGAGGCAATGAAAGAAGCCATCGTCAATGCCGTTTACCACCGGAGCTATGAACCTGAATTTGGAGAAGGTATAAAAATTTATCTTTATCCCGACAAAATGGTCATAACCAGTTATCCAGGGCCGATGCCTGGTATTGAAATAGAAAATATCAAACAAGGCCGGATGTTACCTCATATTCGAGCGAGAAATCGCCGTATTGGTCAATTTCTCAAAGATTTACAACTTGCAGAACGTCGAGGTACGGGCATACCTAAAATACAACGTAAAATGCGTGAAAATGCTTCACCTCAAGCAATTTTTAGATTTGATGAGCAACGTAGCTATTTTGAAGTGACGCTGCCGGTTCATCCACGCTTTACGGAGCGACATGCTCTACAAGAGGCAAGCTATCTCTGGGCAACGGGCGAACTAGAAAAAGGGCTCAATCATTTAAAACGGGCCTTTGACAATCAACCTAGTTCTGGTGCTTTAGCGAATCAGTTAATAGAATATGCCTTTATTCTCCATCACGATGCGCTCGCTAAACAAGTCATGGCAATATTTGAGCAAACACCGCAAAAAAATGAGGCGGTTCAACCTTATTTAAGCATGACGCGATTATTGATAGATAGAGGACTTGTGCAAGAGGCAAGTGATATATTAAAGCGTATGCCACCGCTCAAAAGCGCAGATGATTTTGCACAGGCGGCGGTGCTTAAAAAGCGGATTAAGAATTTATAAATTTTTATCTAACAAATTCTCAGTAGCAGGGAGAGTCTATAACTTAGGAGTCCAAGAGAAATCTTGGACTCCTAACATATTTTTGTTTATCCTGTAGTTTTTATCAATGAAGTCTAGCAATCAAAAGCTGGTAACGGACACCAAAATCCCCAGCGGCTTGTCCCAATTTCTTATCGGCAGTCACCAAAACAGCATCCAATCTAGCGGCATAAGCCAAGTGCAAAGCATCACTTCGAGCAGCATTCAACACAGCTTGTACTGTGTGAGTCAGCACTTCTAGCCGATAATATGGCAACAAAGCACTGGTATCGAAATACAATGGCTCATCCGAATTTTTCATCCCTCATCTGTGAGACAAATTCCCCCGCTGACGTTTTACTAGGTGATATTGAAGCACGAAAATCACTGAGATCAGGAAAACGATTAAGTCTTCCCGCGAGGGGCAATAACCTCGCAACGGGTTCACCCTCTTGCGTGATCAAAAACTCATTTCCGTTTATCACCTTCTTCACCAATTCAGATAGTTTGGCATTTGCCAAATTAACGGTAAGCATCACTATTTCTCCGTCTTCAATAATGGAATAAGTACAATAGAACCATTATAGGGGACAACTATCGATTAATA
>JBDLJY010000068.1:0-24183 GCA_039714115.1 Pseudomonadota bacterium
TTAAAGTCATAAGAATTATTTGTGACGTGGGGAGCTTGCCCCTTAAACATAACTGATTCTACTGATTTTTTGGTAGTTTTGGCGTTTTAAAGTAAGAGTAACAATCTATTCTGCGCCAACAAAATTCGCTGTTTTCAGCACTCCTGATGCTGAGATTGTTGATGAGGTGTTAGATATCCGCTTACCAATTCAGAAGATATTTGAATGGTAGACATTATCGGAAATAAGTTGATTGGCTCGTAGTAGGCGATTTATCGCCTTATATTTAAGAACGGATAAAGAAAAATATCGTCTCCGTCCCCGTGTTCATATATTTCGGGTGGTGGAATAATCGCCAAGGCTCGCCCAAAATAAATTTTGGACTCCTAATCTACCATTGCAATCCCCAAAACATAATCTGAGTTAATATTCTTGGAGTCCAAAATTAATTTTGGACGAGTGACTTTGGCACGATTTCTACAGGGATAAGTCAAAATCCTCAAAATCTTATTATTCTAAGCAACTAAAGAAATCAGATTTTTTGGAAAAATCGGATTTCTCTCCGCGACGAAATTAAAGAAATCAGATTTTTTGGAAAAATCGGATTTCTCGCCGTGACGAAATTAAAGAAATCAGATTTTTTGGAAAAATCGGATTTCTCCCCGCGACGAAAGCGGAGCGAGTCCTAAAACTCAAACTGCCCTCAAAATACTTAAGCTGACTTCGTTTGGGCATCTCTTATAACCAAAGTTATGCACAATAATCAGGGCCAAGTTGTCCATATGCTATTAAGGCGCCTAAGTACCCCAATGCCAGTATGATAAACCCCTAAAATTCAGACCTGCCAGGTATCCAAAACATGGCAGGTCGTTGTAAATTAAAGGAAAAATTAACCTGACATGTTTTTGACACCTGTCAGGTTTGTCTTAACTTAATGGCATTGCTAAGTACCCACGCTAAAATCATCGACGGAGAGCAGAGTGATGGTGTTGTTTAGCCCTTGTAGTTGGAACGGAGTCAATTGTCAGGGTGGACATGTAACGACTGAAAAAATGGCTTGATGGGTTCAATCCGGGTTGGGATGAAAGTCAAACGAATTGTCTATATTAGTGAGGAGTCCAAAATTTATTTTGGATAGTACAGCGGATTTACGGAAAGAACGGATTGGGGGGGGGTGATCGTATTGTATCTGTCCGTTTTTTTAAGATGTTGTTTATCCGTTATTTCCGTCAATCCGATGTACTACGCCTCTGTCTTACCCCCAATTACCACTCGTCCAAAATAAATTTTGGACTCCAAAATTCATTTTAGACTCATGTTCAAAAATGTTGAATGTTTTTATTCGTTGTTGCACATTAGTTGTACTTATCTTCTACGAAACTAACCGTTGACTAATGGAGCCCCCCCCAAACGCATCTTTTTACCCGTCTCCAAAAAATGGACAGTACACACAAGGCAAGCATCATGCGAGCGCACAATATGTCCCACTTCCACAGGATTATCAATGTCACGAATTTCTGTACCGATCAAAGTTTTTTCCCAGTGACCGAGTTTTGCAGCCGAATCCCTTGGGGAAGCATTCCAAGCCGTCGGTGTAATAATCTGATATTTCTCGATTTTATTATCTTTAAGTTTGATCCAATGCCCTAAACATCCCCGCGCCGCTTGTATCAGCCCTTCGCCTTCACCCTCTCCGCGTATTAAAGGTTCTTCGTAAAAGGGCTCTTTAATATTTGTCAAAGAATCCTTAATCATTTTCCGCATCATTTGCAAAGTAACAACGGGACGATGTAAGCGACTGAACTGACGAAGCCAAGCATTAGAGCCTTCCTGTCTGAAAAAATCGCTGATCAACGGATCACCCGCCACCACCATTTCCGCCAATGGTCCAACTTCTACCACAGTGTTCTTATATCTAGGGGCTTTTGCCCAACTGTATTTTTCAGAATCCGGCGCATAATCGGGAATAGTGTCACCATCCCAAGGATGATAGCCACCCTCTTCACCTTTATACCACGAATATTTTAAATGTTCCTCGATTTCAGCCGATGAAAAAGTTTCTATCACGCCGCTTTTAGCGTCATAAAAACCCGGTGCTAGTAAGCAATGCCTTTTGCTAAAAGGAGGTTGCCAGTTGTCTGGATCGAAAAAAGCACCGTAACTCAATAGATTGCCTTCACTTTTGCCAAGTTTATGGAGCCCAATAGAACGACCAAAATGCGTAAACAAATCAACAGCACTCTGTTGAGGTGCTTTTTTCTCTTTACGACGACCCAGAATAGTCTGCCACCCGACACTAGTCGTACTATCTTGCAGTGCTTTTCTCTTTTCAAGCCAATTATTGAAATCATCTACACTTTGTATAGATAGCCACTCTTCGCTAGTGCAACCTAAAATCGCATTTTCATACCATTTAATATAAGCATCTAAAATAGATTGGGCGCGAATTAAATCCCTTTGACTCGGCACCGAAGTGACTCCGCCGGGAATCATATAGGAAGAGTGTGGCCATTGTCCGCCAAAGATGGCAACAATTTCTAGAATTTGCTTAGAATGTTGAATGGTTTCACGGTAAAAGCGGCCTTTAAAAGGTTGAAAGGCTTCAAGCAGACGAGGATAAGCCTGATGTTCCTCGTAACGCTGGTTACAGAAATCGACAGTAAACATCAAAAAAGTATGCCTTAAATCGCTTTGGACTTCTTCAGCCATGAGGCAAAGATTGCGGATACGGGTGCCGTTAGGCGCAATTGGGCATTGATAAGCAGTTTCTAAGGCAGTGACGGCAGCGTAGAGATGAGAAGTGCCACAAATGCCACAAATCCGGGGCGTGATCACCAAACCATCCATCGCAGCCCGTCCAGTCATGATTTGCTCAAAGCCACGAAACATAGTACCGACGCACCAAGCATCAGTCACCTTTTTGCCATCAAATTCTATTTTTACTTCCAAATCACCTTCGACTCGGTTCAAAGCCAGATTAACAACTTTTTTAGAAGACATATTGATCAGCTCATAGTTATGGCATTCGGAGTCCAAGATTTATCTTGGCTATAGTTCAGTTATTCTGTTTTTCAAACGCTGCGGAGTTGCCGCCTTAGCAAGCCCTTTGTAATCCATATAATCAGGGCGCTTAACGCCCAAAGGTAATTCGACGGGGACATCGTTGATTTTTTCAGTTTGAAAAAGATCTTTACTCAAAGGAAAAGAAGGAGCGGTACAACCAAAGCAGGGAACGCCGGCTCTCGGTTTACTTTTTTGATTGTTCCAAAGAATGGAATTGCAAGTTGCCCGCGTTTTAGGACCTTGGCAACCAAGATTAAAAAATAGGCAGCCCAGTTTTCCAAAGGAGGACTCTTCTACATCGTATTCATGGTACTCATTTCTAGTGCAACCTTGATGAACCATCGTATTATAAAAATCTTTAGGGCGGTTGAGATCATCAAGTTCAACTGAAGAGCCCAGTAAAATAAGATCAATAAAGGTTTGCACCATCGTATTCGGATGGGCAGGGCAACCCGCAATATTAATAACGGGTAAACCGCCCGCTGATCGCCAGTCCGGCTCAAGCAAACCTTTTGGTCTTTCACCAGCCCATTGCAAACCCACCGCTGCGGCTGGATTCGGTGGCGCGGCGGCAATACCACCGAAACAAGCACAAGTCCCCATTGCGACGACAAAAGTCGCTTTATCACACAAGGCTGCCACTACATCTTTTTTGGCTCGCCCAAGAAATGGATCATACATGCCCGTTCCCCTTGGACCCATCAATATAGCACCTTCAATACATAAAATGCTTAAGTCTCGATCATTAGAAATGATTTGATTGATAATCGTGTCCAGTTCAATAGGCGACTCCACTGACAATGATGGATGCCATAAGAGTTCAATGGCATAATTTTCCAAAGTTTCCAATAAATCGGGGTTTTCTGAATTGAGCAAAGACATAGAATCCCCGCTGCACGCCCCCGTTTGTATCCATAATAAAGTTGGCATATTTGCCCCCTGTTCGTTACATTTAAAACCAAAGAAAACTTTTTCTGAACAGCGCCTCTAAAAAATCTTCAACCGTGGGCGTTCTATTTTGCCGTTCAAACGCTAAACCTTGCAACAAAGCATGATATTGTTTGCGTTTAAGATGCGTAATCGGCTCTGGAGAAAGTTTTTCATGTTTAGCGACAACTGCCGTTTTTTTATTAAAGGGATGTTTCCCACAAAGTAACTGATAAATCACACAAGCTAATGCATAAATATCATCGCGGGGATCAGGCTGATCTTGAACAGAGCCGATTAACATTTCATAACTAGCATACGGTTCAGTTAATGCCCCTAAGCCACCCGGATCATATATTGTTTGATCACGTTCAGACGGATCAAGCAGTCGGGCAATACCGAAATCGATGACTTTTGAATGCTTTTCTTTTTCATCGTAAAACACATTGCTCGGTTTAAAGTCTAAATGGACGATACCTTTGTGATGGGCATAAGTCAGCGCATCAGCCATGCCCCTAATGATAGGCTCTGCTTTTTCAAGTCGTATGCCGTTTGGATGGTTTTGGATAAATTTTTTTAATGAAATGCCGTTAAGGAATTCCATGACCATAAAATGGGTATTGCCAGTCCGACTTAACTCATAAGCATCGACAATATTGGGATGACTTAACCTTTTATATCGCGCAAATTCACGTACCAATGCTTTTAAGGAGTCGGGGTGTTGCTTAAAATCGGCACTTAAAAACTTGATAGCAACATAAGGCTCACGCGCTTTCCCCTCGTACTGGACCAAATCGAGTGCCTTCCACACGACACCCATGCCACCTTTGCCAACGATTTCTTCCAAGCGATAATTCTCTCGGATGATAACACCCGGTTTAAGCACCTCTTTATCAGGAAGAGGCAAGGGGTTATTATCGCTCACAGAGGTTTGCCTACGAATAGTGCTACTGACGGATTTGCTCACGAGAGAATCAACGGCGGTAGAATCCACATCACCCAAAACCTGTTTAATACCATAATCAATTTTTTGAATAGATTTAGGTTTAGTGATAACAGGCTCGCTGATGGGTTCTTGTATAACATCTGATTGCGAGCGAAATCGAGTGATATCATCGATATGCTCAATTTTTGATTTTAGTGCCGAATAATCCTCCTTCCGTAGCTGATTTGCCTGATGTAAACTCGTCAGCAGAGAAAGTAGTGCATCCGCCTGTTCAGGTGTTCGTGCTAGCACCTTTTCAAGCGCTTGAGTCAAGGCGTCGAACCTTAGCTCGTTTCTAATAAAGGATTTTAGTGCAATTTTGAAATCGTCCATGTTTATTTTTCTCTTCGGGTACATAAATTTATCTATAAATTATACACAATTTGTCAACTCAAAAAAAACTTGATCATCGAAAGTACTCTATCTCAGTCAAGAGGTTATACTAATATGTATGAAAAGATGGCTAACAAAACCGCAACGCAGGGATATCCAATTTGCCGCCTTTATTCTGGCGACTTTGATTTGTGTCGGCGGATTTCTATCAAGTGGCACCGAGACCACTTCAGAGCAAAACGGAGGCTGGCGGCGTATCGATATTGAGGCATTGACAAAACGCATCAACGCTGGCGATCTGGTTAATCATGAAGCTGCTTGGTATCGGCGGCATGAAAACCCCGGTGGTAAATAACTTAGGAACGTGCATAAAATAATTTAGTCAACTTCAAAACCAGACCTGGCAGGCTGATCATAACAAAACCTGCCAGGTCAAAGTCAAATACAGACCTGGTTACGCTTTTGACCTGCCAGGTTTGGTTTTAACCTGGCAGGTCTGGTTTGGCAGGTCTTGTTTTGACTTTGGTTTTGACTTGAAGAAGTTATTTCATGCGCGATCCTTAACAATAGGAGTTTTGGAATCCAAGATAAATCTTGGACTCCAAATACCACGACTATGAACGATGTTATTTGTGAATTATGTCCACGATATTGTACGATCCCTCAAGGGGGAGCCGGAGATTGTCGAGTGCGCGTCAATCTCGATGGTAAATTATGTGCCACCACTTATGGGCGACCATCGGCGGTGCATATCGATCCGATGGAAAAAAAGCCGCTTTACCATTTCCACCCCGGTACGCCCATTTTATCCATCGCCACCGCTGGCTGTAATTTGCATTGCCGCAATTGTCAAAACTGGCAACTCTCTCAGCGTGGTGGCGATGATCCGGCGCATGGCGCGTTGGATACGCGATGAATTAGGGGCAGGGACACCGTTGCACTTTAGTCAATATCGTCCCATGTACCGTATGCGTAATCTGCCGCAGACACCCACGGAAACCTTGGAACGCGCCCGTGCCCATCGGCGCGAACATAGCATTGAGATGCAATTACCTTTATTGCAACGAGTGCTTGCGCCCGGCTGGTCGCTGCTTTCCATCTTAGTGGGACGGATGGATGACAAAGATTATAGCAACGCCGCAAAATTGCTCCGCCCATACGCAGATGACAACACCCTGATTATAGTATCAGGCGATTTTACTCACTACGGGCCAAATTATCGCTATGTCCCATTCCCGCTAACGCAATCAGTTAAAGACAAGATCAAGCGGCTCGATATGGGCGCCCATGAAAAAATTGCAGCGCACGATGCCGCTGGCCTTATGGCATACCGCGAAATGACAGGCATTACCGCTTGCGCCTTTGGGCCAACAATGGTGCTTTTACATTTATTACCTGAAAGTGCCACAGCCACCCTAGTAAAATACTACACCAGCGGCGAAGTGCTTAATGATTATCATAATTCTGTCAGTTATCTGACAGTGGCTATTACCAACGAGTTGCCTTTTTCTCAAGCGCAGACTGTTAAGCCTGCCGGCGACAAAGAGGTGAAAGCGTTAAGCGAGTCACAATTAAAGTTGTTGTATCAAATCGCCCATAATGCGATCATAGCAACGGTAGAGCCAGCGCATGAAGACATGGAAGCGTGGATCGATTTGGCATCGAAATTGCCAGAGGTGTTGCAAAGGCAATCGGGGGCTTTCGTTACCCTGAAAAAGCATGGGCAATTACGGGGTTGTATTGGCTATATCCAACCGATAGAGCCGCTCTATCGGGCGGTGATAAGCACTGCTATCAAAGCCGCGCACCATGATCGCCGTTTTTCCCCAGTCAAGCCTTCTGAGCTTAAAAAGCTTGAGATAGAAATCAGCGTGTTGAGCAAACCGCTGCCGATTGACTCTTATGATAAATTTATAGTTGGTCAACATGGCATCATTCTCGAAAAGGATGGACGGGGCGCTGTCTTTTTGCCTGAAGTGGCAGTGGAGCAGGGCTGGAATCGTGAGCAGACGCTTTCTCGTTTGGCGAAAAAGGCAGGTTTGCCCCCGGATGCTTGGAAAGAAGGTGCAAAATTTAAAGTGTTTACTACTCAGACTTACTCTGAAAATAGTACAGCGAATTAGGTATGGCATGGCAACCACAAGGGATTGCCCCTATGTTCTTCGTCTGTGCGCTGTAGTTCTTTGAAATGATAGTACCTAAAAAATGAAAAGAAAATCTCCCCAATGGTTTTTAAAAAAACGACAGAAAAAATCCATTTCATGCGACATTTGCCTAATTATGCATGGCAGGGTGTTGTTGTATGCTCAACAGCAGACAGACATTGCAAAAGCTGAGGATTCCTTACTGACAGCAACAGAATTGGCAGAAGCCGCACGACGCTTATTACCCAACACCACCAAAAAACAGCGGGTTTCGCTCGCTTTACCCAGTATAGAATTTGTTGCCACCAGCCTTAAATTACCTCCGGTTGCCGCGCAAAATCTCGAAGAAGTCGTCAATCTGCAAAAGTCAACGCTGTTGCCGGGTGTGACGGAACAACTATTGCTCTCCGTGCAAGCACCCGCTGATGGGGAGCATACTTGTGCATTGTGGATGCCTGCCAAACGAGCAGATGAATTATTTCAAGCGTTTGAAAAAGTAGGTTTATTTTTAAATTGTATCTTACCGCGCCCCCTTGTTATCTTGCCACACACCAAAAAAACCTTTCAAGTGTATGATGAAGATGACAAGACTATCACCTATCTGGAATGGTCAGGCAACGTAATCCAACACTGGTTGCATACGCTTAAAGCGGATTGTGATGAGCCCAAGTTTCAAACACAATTGGATAAAGCATTTTCAATCTTCTCCACTGACATCGAACAAGAGCGGAAAACCAGTGCCAGCGATTGGGAAGGAGTGCCCATACCGTCACAGAGCGCGTATAGTTATGCTTTTATCCCGCCCAGTGCAGAATTGCGTCTGGCGCAAGAGGCGCAGCAAAAAAAGCGGCGTCACATCAAAGCCCTTATCGGTATGCTGATCGTTGTTCTAATCGGGGGGATCTCTTTTGCGATGTTGAATAAACAACGTCTCGAACAACGCTTAGCAGATTTGAAAAACGCCGATACGATCAGTCAACTACGTGCCCAGGTGAGCGAAACAGAAGAAATGAGTCGGCCAGTCAAAAAGTTTCCTCATCAAAATCTGATCCTCATTCTTGATACGTTGAACGCAATGATTCCCAAAAAAAGTTGGATTACCAATTTTCACATTGAAATGGGCATTGTCAAATTTGAAGGCTATAGCCCTGATCCGAGCGAACTCGTAGAGATATTATCAAATGACTCCCACATTTATAATGTAGAGATCACTCGTGGAACCGTCAACGAGCGGAATAAAAAAGAATTAAGATTCGGTATTAGCTTTAAATTGAAGGATTTGGACTGGCCGACTTATCAATCTGAGTATTTTTCAGAAAAGTAAGGGAATATATTTTGGAGTCCAAGATTTATCTTGGACTTTATGCTGGACGGGGTTTGCAACCCAATGCCAGTATGATAAACCCGCTTTATACCATAAGGGATTCTGTTGTTTCGGGAATGGAGCGGAGCGGATTTCCCGAAACCATCGACTGAAAGTTCTTTATGCTGGACGGGGTTTGCAACCCCGTCCAGCACAGAAGACTCCAAATATCACATTACTTATGCCTTGGTTACAAATTATCCTAGAGACGGACGCTGCCACAGTTGATCATATTTCTGATGGATTGTTCGCCGTCGGAGCAGTCTCCGTTACTTTGCAAGATGCAAAGGAACAGCCGTTATATGAGCCGCCTTTAAATAGCACACCCCTCTGGAAACGCACACTGGTAGTCGGTTTATTCAAAGGCGATATTGATCGTGCTCAGTTACAAACCCAATTGCAAGCGATGCAGGCTCCCTATCAAATACAAACGCTAGAAGATCAGGAATGGAGTCGCGTCTGGATGGATGATTTTCATCCCATGCAATTTGGGGAGCGAGTCTGGATTTGCCCCAGTTGGCAAACACCGCCCGATCCACAAGCTATCAATATTTTACTCGATCCCGGACTCGCGTTTGGGACGGGGACACATACAACAACGGCTTTGTGTTTAGAATGGTTAGATCAACAAAACGATTTGTCGGGTAAAACCCTGATTGATTATGGCTGCGGTTCTGGTATTTTAGCCATTACTGCCGTTAAATTGGGTGCCGCTCGCGTTTGGGCGGTGGATAATGATCCACAAGCCTTGTTGGCTACCGAAGAAAATGCTAAAAAAAATGAGGTAGAAACTTATGTAAGCCCAGTTTTACCTGAGCAATTGCCAGATTTTAAGGCGGACGGCATACTTGCCAATATCTTGGCAAAGCCTTTAACAAAATTAGTTCCTACTTTCGCCGCGCATTTAAAAACCGGTGCGCCGCTGCTGCTGTCAGGCATTCTCAAGGAGCAATGTGATAATGTGATAGCGGCTTATGCACCCTATTTTGCTGTCACGGAAGTTGTGGAACGTGACAATTGGATGCGTATTGTCGCAAGCAAATCCACTTTAAGCTCAATGCCATTAAGTTAAGGTAAGGAAAATTCCAAGTTCGTAGTAGGCAATTTATCGCCTACTACGAACCCTTAACTTTCCCATGCCTAATCTTATGCACACAGAATATTTTCGCATTGATGATTATACCGATACATTTTTATTAACAAACGTTTCCATTCGCTAACATGCCCCGAAGGGGAGGTATCTCTCAAAGCTCGCAAACATCACGAGCGCTTTGCTTTTTTTAACAAAAATCTCACCTTGGCTCTCGGTTTATTGATTTTTTTTTATTAAAAGCTGATGCTAATTTTTTCACAATTAAATTTAGAAGTCAAGCATTTTTTATTTTGGTACCCATTTATACGCTTATGTTATTTGTATATATTACCACGCTCAAGCCAGCGTGTCAACTCAACAAGCACATAAGGGGACACTCCCAAAATTCAAGTGCTAACTACCGTGCGGTTGATCTGGATTCAAACGCTGTATAATTATGATGTATTGTTAAGTTTTGTTAATAAATTATATGCTATGCATTAACCGTCGAAGATTACGAAATTTTCCAAGAAGAGCCTCATAGTCACTCTTGGGTATCATTCCTTTTTTGGGGGATAATGGTTATATTACTATCAGCGACGCTTTTTGGCCAAGCGAAGTGGTTTTTGCAACGTGATAGGGTTTTGCAAAATCCTCAAGTGCGGCCTTGGCTAGAGTGGTTTTGTCATACCTTTTCATGTCCCTACCGCCGACACGAGACTTGAACAGTTTTCAGATGCTGGAACATGTTGCACAAGTCCACCCCGAGGCTATACATTTTGAATTAACATTTATCAACAATGCCACCTTTCCCCAACCTTATCCCGATTTACAATTAACATTTGAAAATATTAATGGTAAACCTATTGCACAACGCAGTTTTAAAGCTTCCGAATATTTGCAGCCGCATGATCAAATGCAAGCGAGAGCCTCTGTACATGTCAGCTTAGATTTGGTAGAGATGGCTAATATGATCGACGGTGACGAGATTACGGTAGGGTATCACTTTGAATTCTTTTAAAACTACCGATTATCCGTTCAATACAACCGTTCATCGACTCTAATTTGGAAGCGATCAGCAAATATGCTATTAGTTAAGGTTCATATACGAACTTACCATTCTCCTTAACTGAAAGCCTATAAATGATAAAACATGAAACAATCTATTTTACTCATCTTTTTCTACATTTCTACATCACTTTTTGCCGCTACAGACTCTGCCCCCCATCGTGTCGGCACCACATCTGGCAATGTGCGCTTTGCCGCGATTGGCGATTATGGCTCAGGGAGCCAGAACGAGGCGGATGTGGCCAGCCTGCTCAACAGTTGGAATGTGGAGTTTGTGATCACCGCAGGCGACAATCGCTACGGCAACACGACTTTCGATCAGGTTGTGGGTCAGTTCTACTGCGATTTCCTCAAGGATGCTGGCAGTGGCAGCTACTGCGCCGGCGGCACCAGCACCACTAACGCATTCTTCCCCTCTCTGGGCAATCACGACTACCGTGACGGCGGCGGTGTCAACGAGTACTTGAGCTACTTTAGCTTGCCCGGCAACGAACGCTACTACGATTTCGTGTGGGGTCCCATACACTTTTTTGCTATTAACAGCGACCGCAATGAACCCGATGGGACCAGCAGCAGCTCGGCCCAGGCTCAGTGGCTCCAAAATCAGCTTGCCGCTTCCACGACACCTTGGCAAATCGTTTACTTCCATCACGCGCCCTACTCGTCGGGCAATCATGGTTCAACGGCCTACATGCAATGGCCCTTCGCAGCCTGGGGTGCTGATGCCGTCATAACGGGCCACGATCACACCTATGAGCGGATTAACAGGGATGGTATCGTTTACTTCGTCAACGGTCTGGGGGGGGCATCCAGGTACCGTTGCAGATCGCGGGTGACTGGTAGCCAGATATGCTACGACGACGATTACGGTGCCATGCTGATCGAGGCCAACGAAAGCAACATCAACTTTCAGTTCATCAATCGCGCCGGGGGGGTGATCGATACTTACAATTACAATATTGATCACACGGACGACAGTATCAACGTGCGGATTATCCAAAGCGCGGACGACGTGGAGCAGCGCCTGAGCGATGGCACCATGTACCTGGACAGCAGCGACATGGAATTGGGGAACGATTTGGGCCACTGGGGCGAACAGAGCATTGGGTTGCGCTTCCAGAACCTGACCATTCCGCAGGGTGCCACCATCACCGCCGCCTATATTGAGTTCGAGACCGATGAGACTGACAGTGAGCCGACTTCGGTGAGATTCCATGGAGAGGCTGCTGACAACGCCGCCCCCTTTGGCACCGGTGCTTATGATCTGACGAATCGGCCCTTGACGGCAGCCGTCGTCGATTGGAACGATATCCCGGCCTGGAATAAGGTGAACGAGAAGCAGCGCTCTCCAGATTTGTCAGTCATCGTGCAGGAAATCATGGATCGCCCGGGCTGGAGTGCCAACAATAGTATGGTGTTCGTTATCAGCGGTACCGGCCGGCGGGCGGCTGAGGCATACGATGGCGAGGCTGCTGCCGCTGCGTTGCTGCATGTGGAGTACGGTACTGACGACAGAGACGGTGACGGTTTGTCGGATAGTTATGAAACGGAGAATGGGCTTGATCCAGACAATCCCCATGATGCCGTAGCTGATCCTGACAGTGACGGCTTGGTCAACACTCAAGAAGCGGCTATGGGCACTGATCCCCAAGTAGCCGATACGGACGGTGACGCTGTGGATGACTGGCACGATCCAGCACCATTGGACGATAGCATCAGCGGTATAAGGCTTTATGAAGATGCCGAAGATGGCTTGACTGATGGCTGGAGCGTAACGGATA
Organism: Pseudomonadota bacterium; assembly: GCA_039714115.1. Taxonomy (GTDB): domain Bacteria; phylum Pseudomonadota; class Gammaproteobacteria; order Beggiatoales; family Beggiatoaceae; genus Thiomargarita. The sequence continues at coordinate 12,716 of JBDLJY010000068.1, forward strand.
ACGAACCCAATCAGCCTCAGATTCCGACGATCACTAATGTGAGCGATAACGCTGGTCAAGTTATCCAACTTAGCGGTAACGGTAGCGAAAATGTCTATAAACTGGATTTCGGCGGTAGCAATATGACGCAGTTCGTTGCCCAATGGGATATGAATTTTGCTGAGCCGTACCATGTGATGTGGAATATAGATACCGATACGGGAGCGTATAAGCAAGTGAAATTCACGAACTCCCCCTTAGGATGTACTGCCATTAACACGACGGTTGAATGCGGTTTAGGTATAAACAGTGCCGATGGCAACTGGCGCCCTATGATGGCAGATTTGAACGCTGTGGTGCAAGAAGTTGCTCCAAACAGTCAGGTAACCGAAATCCGTCATTTGGAGGTGCGCGGTAGTGGTCTTATCGACAACGTTATTCTGCGTGAGAGCCTAAGCGAAATCAGTTGGTATGAAACCGCTGAAGATGGCACAACCGACCGCTGGAAAGTGGTGGATAACAAGCCACGGGGTGCGCTGATAAGCAATGTGTATGACAGCGATCTGGGTAGTCAGGTCATTGATTTATCTGGCGATGGTAAAAAGAATGCTTACAGATTAAGCTTGCCAGGCGGTATGCGGTTTGTGGCGCAATGGAGTCAGCTATTTGCAGAGCCTTATGTCGTGGAGTGGAAAATACGCACCAACGGTAATGCCTACCGTTGGATAAGTTTTGAACCTGCGACGGCGGCTGGCTGCACGGCATCTCGAAAGAGAATCAGATGTAAGCTGGATGGCGATACTGATAATGGTATCTGGCACAATATCGGACAAGATTTGGCCGATATCGTCTCCTCTAACACCAACCGCACTTTGGAGAAAGTATTCTTTTTGCGGGTAAAAGGCAGTGGTCGTATTGATGATGTGAAATTGATGGACAGTGTGCCGTAATGCTCTCCCCAGTGCAGGTGCCAGCGGACATGGGCAGCGTTGTAACTTATCTCTGCTAATAAATAATCCCTGTAATTAAAGAAATCAGATTTTTTAAAAAAATATGATTTATAACTTTAGTTACCAAAAACGCCTATAAACTGGAAATCTGCTTAATGACATTGCAAAGGATATTTTATGTCTGAAACTGTTATTAATAATGAAGAACAGCTAAAAACAGTGTTCAAAGCAGCTTTTATTGAAGTCATTGAAGAAAAAATATATTTTTTTAAAGAATTGGTAGAGGATGCCATTGAAGAAATTATTGGATTATTAGCGCGGTATTTTGGAGTCCAAGATTTATCTTGGACTCCGAATACCACGTTACTATGCTCCTAAATCAATAATACACTTTCCAACCACCGGGTTGTAAATCTGACCATCAGGGCACTGGCAAATCACTTGTAAACGTTACGGACGGGGTTGCAAACCCAATGCCATTAAGCCTGTCCCGAGCCTGTCCCGACGACAGGAGGGATCTTGGAGGGCTCTAAGGAAAACCTACGGGGAGACAAATACCCAGCAGGTTAATTTTTATTATAATTTACAACGGAATATGTATGGGTTGACTGAGGTCTTATTTTTAGGGGTTTATCATACTGGATATGGTTGCAAACCCCGTCCAGCTAAAAAATTTACAATCATTTAGGAGCACTATAGCCTAAACCGGTATGCTGGTTTAGGGGTGATCCGGTCATTGTCATTAACTTAAGAGCAAATAGCCTAGAAAACTATGCAAGTATTACTAACAGGTGTCAGCGGATTTATTGGGCAACATCTATTACCTGCCCTGCTTGCCCAAGGGCATCAAGTCGTTGGCTGTGTCCGACAAGCTTCGCTCTGGCAAGCGCGATTCCCCCATGTTAAGTGGATAGGCTGTGATTACACCAAGGATCACGATCCGCAAGTGTGGTTGCCACGTCTGATCAATATTGATGTCGTGATTAATGCTGTCGGCATTATTCGTGAAAAGCGTGGACAAGGCTTTGAAGATTTACATACACAGGCGCCGATAGCCTTGTTTAAGGCGGCTGAACAGGTAGGCATTCGCAAAATTATACAAATTTCAGCATTGGGCGCGGATAGTGCGTATCACCTGAGCAAGCGTGCCGCTGATGAGGCACTATTGGCATTAAAAGTAGATGCAGTGATTTTTTATCCTTCCATTGTGATTGGGCGGGGTGGCGGTAGTACGACATTGTTTTCGGCAATGGCAGCCCTGCCCCTGATGCCGCTGATAGGCAAGGGTGATCAACGTCTCCAGCCGATTCATATTGATGATTTAACAGCGTGTGTGCTGGCAGTGTTACGAAATTGGCCTCGCGGTGGGCAAGGCTTAGAATTGGTCGGCACTCAGGTGGTCAGTTTTTTACAATTACTTGTTTTTATGAGGAACTGGCTGGGCATGAGGCCGACAGTGGCCTGGTTTATTCCTATACCGTTGATGCGATTATTGGCAAAGGTCAACGATTGGCTAGGCATCGGGCCGTTGACTTCGGAAAGTTTGGATATGCTCTTGCGCGGCAATTGTGGCAATCCCAGCCCCGTCACCACCATCACGGGCATTAAACCGCGCACCGTCGAAGCCAGTTTGCTCCAAAGTCCGGCAAGCACCGCTGATCGGTGGCAGGCGCGGCTATTTTTCTTGCGGCCCTTGTTGCGGTTGAGTATTGGTTTCCTCTGGATATTTACGGGAATTGTTTCTGCCTTTTTTTATCCGATAGAGGAGAGCTATAAATTACTTGCGGCGACGGGTATTAGTGGGATATGGGCGCCTATCATGCTTTATTCGGCAGCGGCATTGGATGGTATGCTGGGTATTGCTACTTTGGTGGGTTATCGAATACGACTTGTGGTAGGCTTGCAGTTGTTATTAATGGTGAGTTATATAGTCATGATTACGTGGGCTTTGCCGGCATTATGGCTCCATCCTTTTGGCCCGATTAGTAAAAATTTGCCGCTGATTGTTGCTACGCTTATCATGTTGGTTCTTGAGGAAGAGTAAAAATGTTATATCTCTCGCCGTATCCGCGATATGGCTCAAGAAGCCGTTGCTAATGATACTCCTCTGCCTCCGCTTTATTATTTGACGGTATTTTGGAGTCCAAGATTTATCTTGGGCAACCGCTGATGGTTTTGTGCTTGTATCAAGACAAGACAGTCACTATCTTAAAATACACCCTTTCATCCTTACGACATAACAGATGCAAAATTCAAAAATCATACAACGCGACTTATCAGCGCTATGGCACCCATGCACCCAAATGAAATATCATGAAACCTACCCCTAATCCCCATTCGACGCGGAGAAGGCGTATGGTTAGAAGATTTTGACGGTAAACGATATATTGATGCCATTAGTTCGTGGTGCAGCGTCTAGCACTAATTTTCTTGGCCACTCTTGATCATTCATTGCTTTTACGCAGATAATGGATCAGCGGGGATAGAAGTCGCGCTGAAAATGAGTTTTCATTATTGGCGTAATCGGGGGCTGCCGCAAAAAACAAAATTTGTCACCCTGCAAGACAGTTATCATGGCGAAACCTTGGGCACCTTAGCAGTCAATGCCATTAAGTTAAGATCCATAATCAGGCTGACATGTATCCAAAACATGGCAGGTCGTTGTAAACTCAAGGGCGTCGAAAAATTAACCGCCATGGCGGCATTGTTGGAAAAACAGGCGCATGAAATAGCAGCAGTGATTGTTGAGCCCCTAGTGCAATGCGCCGGCGGGATGCGAATGTATCATTCAGTGTATTTAAAATTGTTGCGACAAGCCTGCGAACAATATAATATACACTTGATAGCCGATGAAATGGCAGTAGGCTTTGGGCGCACCGGGACAATGTTTGCCTGTGAGCAAGCTAACATAACTCCCGATTTTTTGTGCTTGTCCAAAGGATTAACGGGCGGCTATTTGCCCTTAGCAGTCGTATTAACTAACGATGATATTTATCAAGCCTTTTATGATGATTACACCACCTTAAAAGCGTTTTTACATTCGCACAGTTATACGGGCTAACGCTGCCCGCCTGTCGGGCAGCGTTAGCCACTTTGGATATTTTTGCTCAAGATAATGTGATTGAAAATAATCGGAAACTCGCACAAATAATGGGTGAAGCAACACGCCCATTGCAAGATCATCCTCATATTGGCGAAGTGCGGCAACAAGGTATGATAGTTGCTATGGAAATGGTTAAAGATAAGGCAACGCTACAACCCTATCCTTGGCAAGAACGGCGCGGTTTGCGCGTTTATCAATATGCTTTAGAAAAAGGCGCATTATTGCGTCCCCTAGGTAATGTCATTTATTTTATGCCGCCTTATGTTATTACGCCTGAACAAATCCGCCAACTGGCTGAAATTGCTCAGGCGGGGATTGATATGGCAACAATAGGAAGTTAGAGGAGTGAATCTAGCAAACAATCTTCGTCAGGGTTTAGACACCCTACAACTCAAGCTTTCTGATTCCACCCAAACGCAATTACTAAATTACCTCGAATTGTTAGTAAAATGGAATCGTGTCTATAATCTAACAGCCGTGCGCGATGTGGCACAGATGATACCTAAACATGTCTTAGACAGTTTAGCTGTATTGCCATATTGCTGCGGTACACAGATTTTAGATGTCGGCACAGGTGCCGGGCTGCCCGGCTTAATACTGGCGATAGCGCGTCCCGACTGGCAATGCGTTTTGTTAGATAGCAACGCTAAAAAAATTCGCTTTGTCAGGCAAGCTATCATTGAATTAGAAATAAAAAATGCCCTTGCGGAGTGTACTCGCATCGAGGCATTCAATCCACAGTATCAATTTAGCACAGTTATTTCAAGAGCTTATACCAATATGCACCGTTTTTACACGCAAACTGCGCGGTTGTGTACAGGGAGTTTGTTGGCAATGAAAGGGGTTTATCCTGAGACAGAAATGGCTCAGATGGCAGGATTACCGGTGCATTTGGAGACTTTTCCTTTACAAGTCCCTCAGTTAGCTGCACAGCGGCATTTAATTGTAATGAAAAGGAGTAACGATGAGAAACACAAGTATCAATCTTTTACGACAGAACCCTCCGCAGATTGAGCGAAGTCTTAAAGTTGCACATCGCGTTCTTTTAGCACTCATTATAATTCACAGCGCGGGTTGTCGTGATGCACCGGAAAAAAATAATGCAGTTCCCAGGGCTAAGCATCACGACAACCCACAAAGCTTAGAACAAGCTGAAAATGACATTGCGCCAAAACAAACGCAAAAAGTGCAGACACTTTATCAATCAGCACAAAAAGCGATGACACCAAGCCGCTTCATGCCAAAAGAGCAGACACCTCCTCAATCAGAGAAAATTCAGCAATTGCAAAAAAAACTGGCTGAATGGCGAAATAAGAAAAATGGACCTTTAGTGGTGACTTTAGACGATGTTTTAGTTAAAAAGGGGGATATGGAATACAAGCGTTATATTGAAACCGTGGCTGCATTCCTCAAGCAACACCCTGAATTAAAAGTCTCCATTGAAGGGCATACCGACAAGAACAGTAGTAGTCACTATACTTTGGGCTTATCCAAGCGCCATGCCACTGCCGTCCAATTTGGCCTAATGAAGCATGGGGTCAGCTCTAAACGCATCATTGTGAAAGGTTTTGGCGATACTCGCCCCATTGACAGCAATCATACCGAGGCGGGGCGTCAAAAAAATCGCCGCGTGGAAGTCGTTATTTTTTAAGGTTCGAGGTAACATCATGGGGCAGGAGATTGCACGCAGTCATTTCAAGAAACAAGATTTCCATGCCTTTGAATCCCGTTTGCGGGAGGAAACTGCACTGCTACAACAATGGTTTTTAGAAAAGTGCTTTGCGGTGGAACCGAGCATCGGCGGTTTTGAACTAGAGGCTTGGCTGGTGGATGACAAGGGGCTGCCAGCACCCATCAACCAAGCCTATCTGGAGCGCCTCCAAAATTCGCTGGTGGTGCCGGAATTGTCCGTTTTCAGCGTAGAACTCAACACAGAACCCCGGATATTACACGGTGACACGCTGTCGGGCATGCATACTGCGCTGTCGGCACTCTGGCGCGACTGCAACGAAACTGCCGCAGAACTGGAGGCTTCGCTATTGATGATTGGCATTTTGCCCACGGTGCGGGATCAGGATATGAAGGTGGCCAACATGTCGCAGAGAGCCCGTTACCGTGCCCTTAATGAACAAGTGCTGAGGCAGCGTAAGGGGAGTCCCTTAGTTTTAGATATCCACGGCAGGGAACGACTACGCACGGAACATCATGATATGATGTTGGAGGCTGCCACGACTTCTTTCCAAATTCATTTGCAAGTCGAACAGGCGAAGGCGGCGCGATATTTCAACGCCGCGCTCATCTTGTCAGCCCCCATGGTGGCTATGGCTGCCAACTCACCATTTGCATTTGGACGGGATTTGTGGGAAGAGACTCGGATTCCAGTTTTTGAACAGTCGGTGGCCGATGAGCACCCCCGCGTCACCTTCGGCACGGGTTACGTGCGACAATCCCTGATGGAAATATTTGTAGAGAATCTGGAATGCTACCCAGCCTTGTTACCCTTTGTTTTGGAGGAACCTTTGGAACTGCTCAACCATCTGCGTCTGCAAAATGGCACTCTCTAGCGCTGGAACCGGCCCCTGGTGGGATTTGATAGCAATGGAACGCCACATTTGCGGATTGAACATCGGGTGATGGCGGCTGGGCCTAGTGTCCCGGATACTATTGCCAACGCTGCGCTTTTTTATGGGCTGGTACACTTTTATGGGGAACAGGCGGTGCCACCAGAGGCTTTATTGCCCTTTGAGCGTTGCCGAGAGAATTTCTACGCTGCTGCACAGGCGGGCTTGATGGCGAAAGTGGTGTGGTTGGATGGAAAGTCTGTAGTGCTGCGCCAGTTGCTGCTGGAAGAACTTTTACCGTTGGCAAGGCGGGGCTTAGAAAGGCTAGATATTAAGCGTGACGATATCGAAACTTACCTTGGTATGATTGAGGCGCGAGTCATGCCAAGATTGCCTTGGTTATTTGATGGAACGCTTAATTTAGGAGACAATATGACAACATTTCCGCCCAAAATTTCTGAAACAGAATACTGGGAAAAATACTATGATGGTCAGGAAGCTGTTTACGAGTTGAATAATGGTTATTTGGAGGAAAAAGGGGAGTCTGATGTCTTAACGATCTCAATGTATAAATGGTTCTTGGAACTGTTAGAACATTATTTTAGAAGCAATCCCATTGCCCAATCCGTCTTGTTGGAAATGGGATTTCAGCTATCGGGAAAAAACGAGGTGCGTCGCCCGGATTTGGGGATTGTACTCAATGATAACCCGATACCGCTGTTGCCCCATGATAAAAGTTACCACGGCATTTATGATATGTGCATTGAAGCGCTTTCCGATTCGACGACGGAAATCATGGAACGGGATACCATCACGAAAAAGGATGAATATGCCCAAGCTGGGGTGAAGGAATATTATATTTTGGATAGCCGCCGTGAGCGTACTCAATTTTTCCGTTTGAATGCACGGAGCGTTTATACTCCCATCAAGCCACTAAAAGGGGGCATTATTAAATCGAAGGTGTTACCTGGTTTTCAATTTCGGTTTGAAGATTTGTTCACCAAACCGTCTCCTGATGAAATGATTAATGACAAAGTTTATCAAGATTTTGTTTTGCCCGGCTATTTGAAGGAAAAACAGGCACGCCAGGCGGAAGAACGAGCTAGACAGAAAGCTGAGCAACGCGCTGAACAACTGGCAGCGCGATTGCGATCATTAGGTATCGATCCAGATCAAGTTCACTAATGATGAAAAAAATTATCTGTTGCCCATCGGCTATCGACGATTGTTGATGCCGAACCAAAGATGATCCAATGAATTGGCAATCAAAATTTATTGAGGTAAGGGTATAAAAATGGATGAGTTTTATCAACGTACTTTTCGTCTTTGGGAATTTAATGTGAGCCATGATCAGCTTTTGCTACGTAGCCCCAAGAAAAAATACCAGCCCAAAAATGTCGATATTGCTTTTGTTGGTGTTGGATATGTTGAGATACCAACACGATTAGAAGGCATAAAAATTTGTCAACCTTCAAAAGCAGAAATTGAGAAAGTTTGTGAGATTCTCGGAAAAAAAGTGGCGCATGACGAAATTCACGTACTTTCATCGGGAGAAAAACGCTATTTAGTCGTTGCCGCTGCAAAAAAAATGTGTGATAACGATTTAGATATTTTTGAATCCAGCTTGGAGCATTTTGGAATACAGACTGTCACCTAATAACCTCCGGAACCCTGTCCGTCACGTTTACGATATGAATGATTGGCTGGATTGGATTGGTTAATCACACATCAAACACACAGTTTAGAAGATAGAGAATAGCTTTACATGCCTAAAGACGCAAAATTCTGGCTCTCACGTATTCGTGGTATCGCGCAGGCTCCGCTCCGTATTATGAACGTTTGTGGTGGGCATGAACGTTCCATCACCATGGCGGGTTTACGGCAAGTTTTGCCTAAGAATATTGAATTAATTCCGGGCCCCGGCTGCCCGGTTTGTGTTTGTCCAGAAGAAGATATTTACCAAGCCATTCAGCTCTGCCGGAATGAAAACATTATATTAGTTGCATTTGGGGACATGTTACGTGTACCGGTTAATGTGCCTCGCAACCAGCCTCGTACACTAGAACAGGCACGCGCTGCTGGAGCTGATGTACGTGCAATTGCCTCTCCCACAGAAGCTGTGCGTATTGCAAGTGATAATCCACAACAAGAAGTAATTTTTTTCGTTGCCGGTTTTGAGACTACTACCGCACCAGTCGCGGCAATGATATTGGAACAAATACCCAGCAATCTATTTTTATTAATATCAGCCCGTCTAACTTGGCCAGCGGTTTCTAGGTTATTGTCAAGCGAACGTCCCGGTTTTGATTGTCTGATTGCACCGGGGCACGTATCCACTGTAATGGGAGCGGAAGAATGGGAATTTGTGGTTAACAAACATGCTATACCAACAGCTATTGCTGGATTTACCCCAGAAAGCTTGTTAGCAGCTTTTTATTCTGTGATTCGACAACAACTTGAGCAACAGATCTTTTTAGATAATTGTTACTCCGAACTTGTGCATAAAAATGCCAATCCAACTGCAAAAAAACAACTTGCTACCGTTTTTGATATAGTGGATTGCGTGTGGCGTGGCATTGGTATCATTCCAGCCTCCGGTTTTGCCCTGAATCAGAAGTATGCCGCCCTAGATGCTCGGCAACGTTATCCTGATTATACTGATATGGCGCGTAAACATGCTGGAGAAATGCCACCCGGTTGTGATTGCGCCCAAGTTGTATTGGGAAAAATCTATCCGAATCAATGCCGCTTGTATGGCAAAGCCTGTACCCCTCGGCAACCGGTGGGACCTTGTATGGTTTCAGATGAAGGGGCTTGTCGCATCTGGTGGGCTGGTGGTTATCATTCACCATCCTAACTATTTATATCATCCATCAATCCTGACTGTTGATGAAGCCGCACAGTATTTACGTGTTACCGTTGATGAATTAAACTTTGAGCTAACGAGTAGACACATCCCAGAAATTGTTAGAACCTTCTATTTTTGAAAATAATAAAAATCTAGGCTTAGGTGATTTATACAGTAGTACGTTGCCCGTTGGCGCAAAATTTTTCGATTGATCTAGTATTGTAGTCGCTGCCAATTCAGCCATCAGCGAGCGGGGTTATTGGGCAATGCCATATCGTGCCGAGATATTGTAGCCATCCCGACGTGTTTTTGTTGCCCACCAGCCCCGACAGGTGGGTAAAAAAAACACGGGGCGGTACAAAAGAACGTCTTTGGGCGGCACGATATGGCATTGGGGGTTATTGGGACAATGCCATTAAGTTAAGCCGCCAAATAAGACCTGCCAGGTATTCAAAACCCAGGTCGTTGTAAATTCCGATTGACCTGACAGGTTTTTGACACCTGTCAGGTTTGTCTTAACTTAATGGCATTGGGTTATTGGGAGGGGTAGATACAGTCTTCAAAAATCTATTACTATCTATCATTTTTTCTAAATTTATGAGAATAAACTTGACAAATTATAAAAGTGATGTATCATCATAGACTTGTGTGTACTTACATAAATCCCCCAAACACACCTGGGGGTCATTATAATGACCACAATGGTCACTCTTTGGGTCAATGCCATTAAGTTAAGACAAACCTGACAGGTGTCAAAAACCTGTCAGGTTAATTTTTTATTTAGTTTACAACGACCTGCCAGGTTTTGGATACCTGGCAGGTCTGATTTGGGGGCTACGAGCCACGAAACGTTTGGCACGATTGCTGGTATAATTTTTGGCTAACACGGGTTGATCATTTATGGCAATAAACCGCCCTACTAACATTGGATACATGCCGCTGCTGTTATATTGTGGCTTGCTGAGTTTAGCCTGTAAGGATTCAACCCCATCTTGCTGAATATTAATGAGAAAATAATAAGGCGGAGAGTATTGCCTGTGCGAACCATCCCAATAGGCATCCGATACTGCTTGCTAATAGCCCTAAACTTAACATGCGTAACAGATAAATTTGTAGGATAAATTTTTGTGTGGCTCCCAAACAACGCATGATAGCACTGGCATCGGCTTGTCTTTGGGAAAAATGTTGCGCCGCTACGGCTACCGCTGCTCCGGCTAATATCACCGCAATGAGGGCTGCTAAACCTAAAAAACGCTCCGCACGTTCTAAAGCACTGCGTAATTCGGGGCGTGATTCTTCAACACCTTGAATTTGTTGTCCGGGGTAAAGGATCAATGCCATTAAGTTAAGGATAAATGATTGATTTTATTTCCGATAATAATAATATTACTGAGCATCTATGTCAAAAAAAATCCGATTTTTAGCGGAGCGTCTATGTCAAAGAAATCCGATTTTTTGGAAAAATCGGATTTCTAGCGTTGGCCCAAACCCCGTCCGACGGCAAAATGTGACAGTTTAGTTGTTTCGGGAATGGAGCGGAGCGGATTTCCCGAAACAATTGAATCCCTTATGGTATAAAGCAGCTTAACTTAATGGCATTGACATTTGCTCATGCTCCAATCCCCCTAGTCCTTTATCGGAGGGGGAAACGCCAAGTTCGCATTCAAAAACTGATACGCCAAACCAACTTTCTGTCAAGACGCTACTGGTTATTGGAGACAGCCTCAGTGCCGCTTATGGCATCGCGCCCCAAGAAGGTTGGGTTCGCTTACCAAAAATTTTGCAACAATATCAGCCTTCTATCGATTAGGATTGCACAGGTACAGCATACTGCCCACGCTTGATACGAACCAGTAAGCCTTTCTTTGTTAAAACGGATAGCATACTTCTGACGGCCCCAATTGTCCGGCCTAAATTGGCCGCTATTTTTGCAATAACGCCGCGCCCCCATTTTTTAACCATACTGACTTGCTTTATGATATCTTGTCTTTTCTGACTCCGTTTGGCTTTATTCTCTTCCTTTCTCA
>JBDLJY010000069.1:0-24131 GCA_039714115.1 Pseudomonadota bacterium
AGTTTCAGGACAAAGAGATTTTTGCCGTGTGGGTTTAGGTTTTAACATTTTTAAACAGATAGAAATCCGATTTTTTCAAAAAATCGGATTTCTTGAGTTTTTGTGCCGGACGGGGTTTGCAACCCCGTCCGTACCGTTTTCACCCCTCCGCTTTAAACAGCTCAAGCCCCGATATTTCACCCGTCGCCAAATACAACTCCCATTCTCGGCTATGTTCCTCTGCAATCAATCTCTCCAAAGCCGACGACTTAAGGCGCACAATCGGTTTACCATCAGTGCTACTACGTTGCGTCACCCGAATTTCATCGTATGAATAAACAGATAACTCAATAGGAAAAACACGCATATAATAAATATGCGTATAATCCCTATACTCACCACCTACACGAATCGTCACTTCTTTCGTTTTAAAGCGCCACCCAAGTTCAGCAATATAACGCTCGACTTCATCAACATTCTCACTAAAGACATGTAAATCAATATCACTACCACGCCGCACATGCCCAGTACTGACTGAGCCTATCAATCTAGGACTAAACTGCTGAAGGGAAAACATCGTTTCAAGCGCGATCACCCGCATAGCAAAAAGACGTTGCTCACTGAATTCGCCCTCACTGAATTGGACAATTTCTCGCAATGCCGCCTGTATCTCACCATTTGAAGGCAAAAATTGAGGCCGGTAGCGTATATTTTTGCTGCCAGTACGTCCAAGAATACGTTTAGTGGCGATGCGTTTAGCATTCAAATATTGATCCACGCCCTCTTCATACATCAAACGAGCAGCTTCCTGGGCAAGTGTTTGGCGAAGCTCTGGGGACTGTTGTCTTTTCATCGTCTTTTTTTAATTAAGCAAGTGGCTTGTTTTTATAATAAAACGCAGAATCGTTGCGAGACTGAATGAGAGAAGAGTGTTTAATTAGCATGTCAATAGCCTCTCTGGGTGTCATGACAGTCGCATCAGGTAAACGCCCATTTATATCCCAAGAACGTAATAACTCAAGTTCACGGAGTTGGGGCGTATTGCGTAGCCACCGACGGGTAGATCGGGGCGCGACGAGCAAGTGCAAATGATGGCGGATAAGCCACACGATGCGGGGGGACAACAGCCCTTCCAATTCATCAGCACCGATATCGGCATGATCCGGGTTACTCACCGCTTTGCCAATATCATGCAAAAGCGCGGCAGCCCACAATTCAGGATCGTCGCTAGTTTGGTGCGCCAATTGAAAGACTTGTAGAGAATGATAAAGAGCATCCCCTTCGGGATGATAACACTGACTTTGACGTACCCCATCAAGGGAAGTCAATAAAAAATGAAGGTGTTTTTTCAAGAATGCTGGCTGAACAGTGCCGGTACATTGATTTTGTCTCATATCAACCGGGTTTTTGCCCCGGCGGGCTTAAAAAATAAAATCGTCCAAGATAAATCTTGGACTCCTAAATATCACAACGTTGACAAAGGCAACCCCCGTACTAATCGAGAAGGATGACCATTTAATCCCGCCAATTGTCGCACAAATTGTTTTTTCAAGAAAGGCAGCGCATCTGTGACTAATAAGCCCAGATTACGAGCAACAACCAACGGCGGAAAACGATTAGAAAAAACGCGCACCAACGAATCCGTTATCGTGCTGATACGTTGCTGATCAGGCAACTGCCATGCCATATAACGTTGTAAAACGGCTTGGCTGCCTACATCATCACCCGCCCCCTCTACTATCGCCTCTCCCAAACTCGCAACATCACGCAATCCCAAGTTGAAACCTTGTCCAGCAACCGGATGCAAAGTATGGGCAGCATTGCCGATAATCACAACACGCCCGCGTGTATGTTGTTGAATGCGACTTAGGCGTAAAGGATAAGCATGGCGTTGTCCAACTCGGAGCAAGCCACCTAAACGCCATCCAAATTTGGCTTGTAGCGCCTTTAAAAAGGATTGATCATCAAGTGCCATCACTTCATCAACCTGTGAGCGGGCACAAGTCCACACCAATGAACAATCATTACCCGCCAACGGCAACATTGCCAAAGGTCCAGACGGCGTAAAACGTTCATAAGCTATATTTTGATGTGGATATTCTACCGTTACATTAGCAATCACAGCCGTTTGTCCATAATCCGTCTCAGTCGTGCTGATGCCCAATTGTTGACGTACTTTAGAATTGCCCCCATCTGCCGCGACTAATAGACGAGTTTGTAAAGTCTCTACCTGCTTATCCAAAATGATTTGCACATCAACCGCCTTATCATGTTGACTGATTTGCAAAAGTTGTGCAGGGGCTAAAATGTCGACAGATGACGGAGTGAGCACTTCATTAAGCGTTTGACCTAAATGACGGGCACTCACAACATATCCTAAGACACCTAAATCCTTATTATTTAATCGAGTAAAGCCAAATTGTCCTTGATCGGAGACATGAATATGCTTAATAGGCGTAGCTTCAGGCGCGATTTTGTCCCACAATCCTATGCCGGAAAAAATTCGATGTGAGGCATAGCTCAAAGCGATGATACGATCATCATAACTGGGTGGACAACGCTTGGTAAACCAAGGTGCCGCTTCAATTATCGCTATTTTGAGCTGAGTAGCCTCTAAGGCACTGGCGAGACTGGCGCCAACCAGTCCACCGCCTACAATGATGACATCATAAATAGATTTTGATTTTTCAGACATGTTTTTACCAATCTAAAAAATTATTCAATAAAGTTAAGCCGACATGTTGGCTTTTTTCGGGGTTAAATTGTACAGCAAACACATTGTCTTGCGCCACCGCCGAATGAAAAAAGTAGCCGCAATGTCGGGTTGATTGGGGGAGAGCGGACCAAATATACTTAAAAAGCTGCTTTCTTTCCAGATCATCTGAAATATCGGATACCAATCTGGAATACGGTAAGCTAAAACGGCACCCCCCAGTGCAATCCCCACCAAAAATCGGCTAAAAATCGAATAGAATACCATACAATTGACACTCTAATCCCCTTATTCCGTAAATCCCTGTACTAGGTTTTCTGTACTGTGTTACGCCTGTACATAGATACTAAAGCGCATCATGCCCCCAACATAGCGGACAATCTCAACCCAAAACACACAACCAAGTACAGGGATTTCAGTTGTTTCGGGAATGGAGCGGAGCGGATTTCCTCCCGTAGGGAACTTGAAGATTGCTACGCTAAACGCCGTCGAGAGTAAAAATGTTAAAAGATTTATGTGTACTATATATATAAATCGATCCCAAATTAAGCCAAATTTAAAATCGCAAATAAACGACAGCCAATTTGACGGGATAAGTCAAAATCTTCGGCTCGCAAGGGGCTCGTATCGGTTTTGACTTATCCCTGCCGTTTGAAAAAATCCCTGTAGTTAACCTTAAAAATACTAAAAATGGGGATCGAGCCTTTTTAAGGTGATTTAAAAAATGAGGCTAAAAATAAAAAATGTTTATAAATTAATGATTTAAATAAAAAAAAAGGTGCGTAGGACGCACCCTACCTCTGTAGCAATGCCATTAAGTTAAGACAAACCTACGCATAAAGCCCACACCTCGTAGGTTAATTTTTAGTATAATTTACAACGGAATATGTATGGGTTGACTGAGGTCTTATTTACATTTAGGGGTTTATCATACTGGCATTGACCTCTGTAGGGGCAATCCTTGCGCTAGAGCAAGCGCAAGCGCAACCCCAATGCCCTCACAATCAACACAAATAATCTATTAAGAACAGGAAGATAGAATAACAATCCGTAGAGTCATGTACAGCCAAATGAAAAAAATTAGCTCTTTCTTTATTTAAATGGCATAATAGCCATCTAAGTCATCACTCCAAAGGAAGTGCAATCCGTGAGCGAACCGAATACCTTTCTTGCCAGAATTGAGCAAGAATACCAAACATACACAGAACACCTAGACAACCCCGATTTCATGCGAAAGAATTCAGAATTTTTACATTTTTCGGAAAATACCAGAGCCGTTTTTTTACAAGCCTTAGAAAACCACGAACTTTCCAAGGCACAAGAACTCTATAAAAAAGCCGTAGAAATCTCCATTATCCGCTGTGAAAGCACCATAGGACTTACCATTACAGAAAATACACAACTTGTTCAGGCGTTTCGAGAACGAAATGCCGCAGAAGTAGTCAGATTGACAAAAATTGCACAAAAAAGAAAACCAATCCAATACGATAAAAATGATACCTCTAGTACATATCAAGAGCAGAATGGAGCCTACAATGCCGACAAAAAACAAAAACTACTACATCCAGAAACCAAAGAAGAAACATACATGACACGCGCTGAACTTCATCAAGCGATTATTGAAAATTTTTTGAAGGGGAAAGAAAAACCATCATCTGGAGTCATCGTCTTTCTCGCTACCGGCGGACTCCCCGGAGCCGGAAAAGGGACTGCCCTACAAGATGCCATAAAAGAAATGGTAGAAATACCACCCCAAGAAAAGAATCCAGAAAAACACTACGTCACCGTTGATCCTGATGCCGTCAAACCCTATTTACCAGAATACTACAATAAAGACGGTACAGTAAACGGCAACCGCGTTCATCGGGAAAGCGGTGATATAGCCGACATGATTCGACAAAGAGCCTTAAAAGAAGGATATTCTATACTGTACGATGCCTCCATGCGAGACTACCCTGATTATCGTTGGTATAATCAAATTGTAAATGAAGCTCGTCATTCTGGACACGAACCAAAAGTGGCTTTTGTGTATGATGGCGGCGAAGCGTGGTATCGAAATTCTATTATTCGAGATAGAGCCTTACCAGCAGCCAATTATTTATATTTTATGCAGGCATATAATACATTTTATCATTTAGCTGAAGAAAAAGGTGTTAATGCCACTATGTATGATAACAGTGATACAATAGCAAAAGGTAAATCTTATGAAAAAATTATTACATACAAAAATGGGATACTTACCTTTATGGACAAGACTATTTTTTATAAACTGGATACCTTTAATGAATTTAGAACGCAATTGAAAGAGATAATAGAAAACAAAATTTAAAATATTTTTTGTAAAAAATAATATCTTTGACATTCAAAAAAAGTCTTTTTACAATTAACCTCTGTATTTAAAAAATGAAAGAAATTAAATTACAACCACCACCCGGAAATCCTGACACCGCTGATCCTGAAGCCAGAGATAAATATTTAGCTCAACCAGAAGTGAGACAACAAGAATTAGCTGACACAAAGAGACTTACGGAATTAAGCAGAAAAAGCGTTCAAGAATATTTAGAGAGACAAAGAATGACTGAAGAGGCGGAAAAAAGAGGAGAAGCCAAGGGCGAATTAAAGACACTTATGTCATTGTTGTTGGAACACGTTATAGGTATAGATGTCGTTAAACGTCAACTTAATGCCGAAACAGATGTTGAAGTCGAAAAAAAGATTCAAAAAATGTTCCCAGATTTTCATTTTCCAGCTACTTCATAAAATCATAAGCTGGTTTTAGCGTAGAGCAATATCAATAAAACGTGTACCCAATGCTTATTTGAACAATGGTATAAATCCTGCCTTGCGTATTTTGAGGTGAAAATAAACGACAGCCAATTTAACAGGATAAGTCAAAATCTTCGGCTCGCAAAATAGGGGCTCGTATCGGTTTTGACTTCTCCCTGCCGTTTGATTATCCCTGTAGTTAACCTTAAAAATACTAACTAAAAATGGGGATCGAGCCTTTTTAAGGTGAACTTTTACTAATATTATTAACCCTATCGGCTTGCAATGAACAATGATATGGCAAAGGTGCTCAAACAAGTGGGATTTGAGGTGATGCTCTCCAAAAATATTTCGCTGGAGGCGATGGAAAATGCGATTAAAGATTTTGGTGAGAAACTTTGATATGTTGACCAATGTGCGGGTGGCGGTGAAGAGGGCAACCAAGAATCGTCAAGCTCCCGAATTTTCTTCGGCTTTAGATGGAAAATTTTGTTTTGTGGCTCCCTGTGGACAAACCTCTCCCTCTCTAGCTGTTTCACCCCCTGTTATCTCTCAGACTGCCCCTGTGCGCGTAGATAGGGATAGAGATGGTGTGGTAGATAGTGAGGATAAATGCCCAAATAATACAATACGTCGGCTGAAAAGGCGTGATGAATGGGACGCTTTGGTCTTGTCATAATAATTGGACGGCATTGGTTGTTGATGAGAAGGTTAAGGAAGTTTGGGTAGTTAAAAAGTAGTGATTTTTCCGTAATCAGACCTCTGATGTTTTCAAAACCTCAGAGGTCTTTGCCAAAACCCCGCCTGTTTATTAGG
The DNA here is from genome assembly GCA_039714115.1 of Pseudomonadota bacterium. GTDB lineage: Bacteria > Pseudomonadota > Gammaproteobacteria > Beggiatoales > Beggiatoaceae > Thiomargarita. The sequence continues at coordinate 6,275 of JBDLJY010000069.1, forward strand.
GACCGAAAGCTTGCAAGCAACAACACAAAAAGCGAATTACAATACAACCGATTAAGCGAATTCTAGTACAGCACAAAAAGCGAATATCAGGATCATAAGTCATGGCAAAGCCATCTGAAAAACTAGCTGAATCTCTTGACGTTCTTCACAAGTTTCAGGAGCGTGGCTTAGTAGCCATACGCTCTGGTGATCTAACACGAACTCATAGGGAACGTTTATATCAAAACGGCTTTCTACGGGAAGTGATTAAAGGCTGGTATATCCCCTCTCGTCCAGATGAATCTAGCGGAGAAAGCACCGCATGGTATTTTTTGGCCGTTTTGTGCTGCCTACCTCCAGCATCTAAAAGGCAATGACTGGTGTCTATCACCAGAGCAATCTCTATCACTGCATGCGGAGAATTGGACCGTACCAAAGCAGCTATTAGTCCGAGCCACTAAGGCACGCAATAATATCACCAAATTACCACACGGCACATCATTACTCAATATCCGCGCAACGATACCAAAAGACAAGGAACTTATAGAGAAAGGCGGGCTGCGCCTGTTCTCATTACCAGCAGCCTTAATTACTTGCTCATCCAGATATTTCAAGCAAAATCCTAATGATATACGTGCTGCACTATCAAAATCGTGTACATCCATCCCTATATCAATGCCATTAAGTTAAGCTCAAAGATGTTCTTTTGTAGGGTGGGCAAAGTGTTTTTTTTGCCCACCTTTCGGGGCTGGTGGGCAACAAAAACACGTTGCCCACCCTACAAAAAAACCTTAACTTAATGGCATTGATCCCTATATGGATGGCAATGGACGTATGGGACGGTTTTTGATGAATGTTATGCTGGCAAGTGGTGGCTATCCATGGACCGTTGTTCCATTGGATGAGCGGAATGTCTATATGGCTGCATTGGAAGAAGCCAGTGTCAGTCAGAATATCGCTCCATTTGCTGATTTTCTGGCAAATCTAGTTAAAGCCGGATTAAAAGGTATGACCGCGCCTGAACTTCCTTCTTCACAATAATGCAGGACAACGAATAAAACCAGATGTCCAAACTAAAGTTTGGACTCCGATTTATGTTGTTTATTTATAGGAGATTATAATGACACTCAAAAAATGCTTTATTGCATTGATGATAGGTTTAATCACCTTGGTTGCTCAAGCGGCCACTCAAGAGGAACTGCTAGAGTTAGCTGAAACCTACAACGCCGTTAATCAATATTATCAACAAGGGCACTTTAAGCAAGCCTTGCCATTGGCTGAAAAAGCCTATCGTCTTTCCAAAGAAGTGTTCGGAAAAAAACACCAAAATACCCTTGCGAGCCTGGGTAATTTGGCGGCCATTTACCAGAACTTAGGGCGCTTATCTGAGGCTTTGCCTTTGCTTGAAAAAGGCTATCGTCTTTCCAAAGAAGTGTTCGGAGACAAGCACCGGGATACCCTCACCTTTTTGAATAATTTGGCGATGATTTACCAAAACTTAGGCCGCTTGTCTGAGGCATTGCCTTTGCATGAAAAAGGCTATCGTCTTTCTGAAGAGATGTTAGGAGAAGAGCACCCAGACACTCTCACTAGCATGAATAATTTGGCGGTCATTTACCAGAGATTAGGCCGCTTATCGGAGGCTTTGCCCTTGATTAAAAAAAGCTACGAACTGTCTAAAAAGGTCTTAGGAGAAAGGCACCCTTCAACCATCAAGGCTATGAGAAATTTAGCTTTCATTTACAAAGAGTTAGGAAACTTCTCTGAGGCATTGTCTTTGATTGAAAAAGTCCATGAGTTGTCTGAAGAGGTGTTAGAAGAAAAGCACCCTTCAACCCTCGCGGGCCTGAATTCTCAGGGGTTAATTAACCAAGACTTAGGCCGCTTATCGGAGGCATTGCTTTTGCTTGAAAAAGCTTATCGTCATCGATACAAAGCGTTAGGAGAAAAGCACCCTTCAACCATCGAGAGCATGAATAATTTGGCGGTGATTTATAAAAACTTAGGCCGCTTCTCTGAGGCATTGCCTTTGCTTGAAAAAGGCTATCGTCTTTTTAAAGAGGAGCTAGGAGAAAAGCACTATAAAACGCTCATAAGCATGAGTAATTTGGCAGAAATTTATCGGGAGTTAGGCCGCTTATCTGATGCCTTACATTTGCAGAAAAAAAGCTACCGTCTTTCTAAAGAGGTGTTAGGAGAACAGCACCCAGAGACTATCCGAATCATAAATAATTTGGCACTAAATTACCAATACTTAGGCCACTTATCTGAAGCATTGCCTTTGTTTGAAAAAAGCTATCGTCTTTTTAAAGAGCGGCTAGGAGAAAAACACTATAAAACGCTCATGAGCATGAATAATTTGGCAGAAGCGTATCGAGTCTTAGGCCGCCTAGAAGAAGCCTTACCTTTGTTTGAAAAAACCTATCATCTATCTAAAGAGCTGTTAAGTGAAGCACACCCAGACGCTCTCAAAATACTGGGTAATTTTATAAAAATTTGTCATGAGTTAGATCGCTTATCTGAAGCCTTGTATTTGGTTGAAAAAGGCTATCGTCTTTCTGAAGAGATGTTAGGAAAAGAGCATCCAGACACTCTCACTAGCATGAATCATTTAGCATTCATTTACCAAGAATTAGGCCATTTAGATAAGGCCTTATCTTTGCATAAAGAAAGCTATCGCTTAACAAAGAAGCTATTAGGCGAAAAACACATCAACACCCTAAGCATCCTCAATGATTTGGCGACAACTTACCAATACTTAGGGCGCTTGTCTGAGGCCTTGCCTTTGCATAAAAAAAGCTACCGTCTTTCTAAAGAGGTGTTAGGAGAAAAACACCTAATCAATATCAGGATTTTGAATAATTTGGCAGCATGTTATCGCGCCTATAACCGCTTATCTGAGGCATTGCCTTTGTTAGAAAGCGGCTATCGTCTTTCCAAAAGGGTGTTAGGAAAAAAACACCCAGACACTCTCATGAGTCTGAATAATTTGGCTGTGGGCTATGCAGAACAAGGCAAGACTAATAAAGCCATTAAATATTTTGAAAAATTCGTGGAAGGCGTGGAACACTTGCGAAGTGGCGACTTATCCGCAGAAAACCGCCAAGCCTTATTTAAAAAGTGGATGGTGAATTACTTTTTATTCTCCAGTCTGTATATTGCTCAGTTTCGCCCCTTTGAGGCATTCCGCCTAGCCGAAATGAGCAAAGCCCGCACCTTACTGGAATCCATCGCGGCAAAACTCGCGGCCCAACAAAGCGGACTCACCAAAGCAGAGCAAAAACAACTGCGAGAATACGAGACTCGTCTAGCCTCTTTAAATAATCGTCTTGCTAAAGCCTTAGAGAAAAATCGCCTAGAAGAAAAAATCGCTTTAGAAACCGAAAAAAATCAACTAGTCAACAAACTCAACCAGTTCCACCATGAGCTAATGGCAAAATACCCCAAATATGCTAGGCTCAGCGAAGTGCAGATAATCGGTGCCAAAGAGGGGGCTAAACATTTACCGGCTGATGCCGTGCTAATCAGCTACCTTGTCAATGAAAACGAGGTCTTAGCCTTCACCTTACAAGCCAACGGTAAGCTCACCGCGCACTATTTAGGAGAAATTCCCTCACTTGAAAAAGACTTGGAAACTTACCGTCGCCGACTGGCTTCGTTCCGAAGAGACGCTCGTGGGGTGGTGATACCACTCTTCCCCACGCTCCCATCGCTTCAAAAAACTGAGTCTCTCAGCCTAAAACTCGGAAAAGCTCTGCTAGAGCCACTTTCCGACATCATTAAAGATAAACCACACTGGATTATCTCACCAAGTGGCCCTTTAGCATTGATACCGTTTGAAACGCTACGCCTCCCGGATGAGGCAAAGCCCGTGATTGTCCAACATCAAATCAGCTACGTGCAATCCTTATCCATATTGACAATGTTGCAAAAACGCAAGCAAGTTTATAAAAGCCTGAAAAAACGGGGTACCTTATTGGCGATGGGTGCGCCGATTTACGAAAAGAGTACTGCGACAAACAATCCCAATACAAGTGAGCTTAGGCAACTCAATCTGAAATGGAAAAACCTACCGGGGGCTTTAGAGGAACTTTCACGCTTAGAAAAACTCTTTTTCTTAAAAAAACATCGGTCGCGTGTCTATAAACAAGCCGATGCGACGGAAGCCAAACTACAACGCCTCAATAAATATGGTCTCTTAGCCAAATACCGTTATTTGGTGTTCGCCGCGCAGGGGACATAGACAGTCCACAAGTGCCTGCCTTATCTTCAATTGTCTTAGGACAAGTCGATAATCCACCGGGGATTGATGGTTATGTCACTGCCAGCGAGTGGCCAGCTTATGACTTAAAGAGTGACTTGATGGTATTATCGGCGTGTCAAACCGGCTTAGGTAAGGTGATGAGCGGAGAAGGCGTGATGGGGTTGCCTTATGCGTTTTATGTCGCGGGCAATAGAAATACTTTGCTCACTTTATGGTCTATCTCCGATAAAGTGACAGCTAAGTTTATCACTACTTTCTTTGCCAAACTTAAAACCGGCGTTGGACAAATAGAGGCTTTGACGGCAACTAAGCGCGAATTTTTGAAAAAGGGTGGACGCTATAGTCATCCGGTGTATTGGGCGGTGTTTGTGTTGTATGGAGTTTAATCTGAGTACAACTTAAGAAAAAAACGAATAAACAAAATTTTATCAAAGGTTTATTCGTTAAATTATTAATTCGTTGTACTATTTGACAGCATCAACTTTAAAAGTAGCTTGCCCTGTCGCCCATTCATCAATCCCTATTGGCGGCACACTATCCCGCCACCCATGCACAGCATTAACCAATAGCTGTTCTAAAGGATTTAATGCCCTGCCTCTTATTGGCGGCTGTTCCAATAACCATACATCAATCGGTTGATTGCTGATGATCAGTTTCAGGCTTTCCTCTCCGACTTCTGCCACTCTCAAAGTGTTTACCACCTCCCTTTTTTCGCCTTTCATGATTTTGGCAAACTCCATCCCCTCCCAATAAGGGGGAAAAATTATATTGATAGCATCGTCAGGGCTGATATTAATCAGGTAACAATAATAATCTTGCTCGGATTTGTTATACAAACTGAAAGAGAGAGTCTTGCCTTGGCTCAGAGTGCGCTCTCCAATCTCCTGCAAATGATATGGCCCCGTTTTGCGATACCACAGCTTGCGATACTTCCCCAAATCACGATCAAAAATGTATCGCTCCACACACTCTTTCAGGCAATTACTGACTTGACTGAAAATATCAGTTTGCACGATCACAGGTAAAGTGCTACCACGAGAGCTTTGGAGGGCTTTAAGTTCACGGACACGGGCCAATTTTTTTAATTTGTCCTGTAGCGATTTAACCCCTTCTCTTAGATTAGTGAATGGGATTTTAAGGCCTTTTTTTAATAAGCGCTGCTCCGGTGTCAGTACCCATAATTCAGGCGGTTGATTAGGGAAAGATTTTGGCAAAATATTGCCAGGCCAAGCCGGGATTAGCTGCCCGTCTTGATGCTTGGGGCGCAAGATGTACAAACGTAGATCGGTATCATAAGGATCGTTGGTAATCTGATAGGCGGAGAGTGGTTGTGTACCATAAGCATTTGGCTGAAAGGCCGCTTGGATCGCTTTTAACAGTGGCTTGTCTTTAGGAAAATCCGCCTCTAAATACACCTTGATGGGTGGAAAATGATATGTGTGGCTTTCCTCTAGCACCAAGTCACCTGGTTGGAAAGTGCCCTTGGGTTCAGGTTTACCATAACTGGCGAACGGTGTCACTTTGCTAATGGTCAAGCGGGGTAAATTCTGTGGATTGGACACGCCGGGCCTATATAAGCGATAGACCGAGCCTTTGGTAACGCCGGCAAGAGAGCCTGCTTGAATTTTTACCCGGCTTTTAGAGACGATATGGGCGACTGGAATCTTCGGCGGTAGCGGTGTAAAGCCACCGCCCAACACCAATTGGCGACGATTACCCCTCATCTGTGGTTGTTGCATATAGGGTTGCTGCGCGATGCCACGCTCTAGTGTCACTTGGACATAAGCCCGCTTAAAAACATCACTCCAAGTTTCACCCGCTTGTGCTTTCTGTAAATTATGCACCCAGTACCAAGTGAATAAACCATAGTATTGGCCATCTTCTTTCAGTTTCTCAATTGCAGATTCATGGTCTCGTGCGGCACCCACACTCATACCACGATGAGTTTTCAGTTCTCTATAGCGGCGTTCCCCCAACAAATGGGGGCGTTCATCCTTTTTTACCGCCCGAACCAATGCCTCACCTTGTAGGGCAGCACGACTCACAGTGGCAGAGTGACAAGAGTCCGAGATAAACACTACCTGATCAGTCTTGTCATACAATGGCGCCAGCCAATCACCAATTTCATCATCTAACACATCGTAGTTGTCTTTTTCCTTGCTATCCTTGCTAGTACGAGCACCGTAAGACACCCACGTTTGGTCTAAGCCGCTGCGTTCATCACCGTTTAAATCGGCGGTTTGCGAGCCATGACCGGAATAAAAAATATAGACAAAATCATTGGGTTTAACTCGCTTAATCAACTTCTTGAAAGCATTTTCAATGCCGGTATGGGTGGCTTGTGCGTCCTTGATGATAATAAAATCATCATCTTGAAAGCCAAAGCGTTCACGCAACACGCCCGCCGTCAATTTGAGATCATTGGCGGTGCCTTTGAGAGAGTCGAAGGATGTCTTGCTATAATCTTGGATACCAATAAGCAAGGCGTGTTTGCCCAGGACAGACGTTGGCATGTTCATCGAACCGATAGCTATTAGTAAATATATGATTTTTAAATTATTCATCATAAAAAAAACTAAAATTAAAAGGAGTCCAATATAAATCTTGGACTCCAAAATAGTCAAGCTTCCGCTTTAAATCCGATTCTCGGCTTTTATGCCCTCAAAAAGTCCCTTTGAAAAGTTGAAAGCGTTTGATTTGCGTTTTCTAAAATCATCGGTGCTTTCAAGTATTTTGGCTTTTTTTGTATGAATTATGCTTACATTAATTTTTTTAATAAAAAAACTATGGCAAGAGAAGTTAAGACAAACCTGACAGGTGTCAAAAACCTGTCAGTCAAGTTAATCTGCCTTTGAGTAGTCAGTGTTTTGATTAATCCCTGCTAATAAACAATCCCTGTAGTTAATGTTTTCCGTCTCAAATATACAACCCCATGACAACATATTAGAGCACTATTTTATTGAGAGATATTGACTTCATCCCTCAATACCTCTAAAATTCCACACTTTATCAGTTATCCTTGAGTCTAGCCTATCTCTTGCCTTTGATAACTGAAAAGCTATATTTTATTTGCGGAAAATATTGTTGATACCTCTATTTAACAATTTTATCTTATTTTTTTGAACTGCCATATAAGGTTGAACTATGCAAGACCCCACAAATCATTCAGATAGAGATGCCGGGCCTATTGAAGTCAAAAATACCACATGTTATATGTGTGCTTGCCGTTGTGGTATTCGCGTCACCTTGCGCGATGGAGAAGTGCGTTATATCCAAGGTAATCCTGACCATCCCCTTAATAAAGGAGCCATTTGTGCCAAAGGGGCATCTGGGATTATGAAACAATATTCGCCAGCACGTTTGACCAAACCGTTGCGGCGTAAACCGGGTACCGAGCGGGGGGATTCTCAATTTGAGGAAATCTCTTGGGATGAAGCTTTCCGTATTTTAGAGGAACGCTTGGCACCTATTAGGGCAGAAGATCCGAAAAAATTTGCACTCTTTACCGGACGCGATCAGATGCAAGCCCTTACCGGCATGTTTGCTAAACAGTTTGGTACGCCCAATTATGCCGCTCACGGAGGTTTTTGCTCCGTTAACATGGCAGCCGGACTTATTTATACTATGGGTGGCTCCTTTTGGGAATTTGGTGGGCCCGATTTAGATCGCGCTAAATTATTTGTTATGTTGGGCACCGCAGAGGATCATCATTCCAATCCTTTAAAAATTGAACTCTCTAAATTTAAGCGCAAGGGCGGACGTTTTATCTCCATTAATCCGGTGCGTACAGGCTATTCAGCTATCGCTGATAAATGGATACCCATTAAAACCGGCACCGATGGCGCCTTATTATTAGCTTTAATTCATGAATTAATTAAACAAGGACTATATGATCGCGAATTTTTGGTGCAATATACCAATGCCCCAGAATTGATCAATATTGATCCTGACAGCACAGAATCGGGCATGTTTGTGCGTTTTGAGGTGCCACCCGAAGAAGGTTGTTTTGATCCGCAGAATAAATTGTGGTGGGATCGGGAGTTGAATAAACCCATTTCTACGCACACCAATGGGGTTGATCCCTATTTATTGGGTGAATTTAAACTGGAGGATGGCACCCCAGTCAAAACCGCTTTTCAATTATTGAAAGAGCGAGTTGATGAATATTCTCCAGAATGGGCGGAAAGCATCACCGGTATTTCTGCCGAGACAATTAAAACGTTGGCTTATGAAATGGGAATTACTGCCCGTGATCATAAGATTGAATTACCCATAGCGTGGACAGATTGTTGGGATAATGAACATGAAACCGTTACCGGAAATCCGATAGCCTTTCATGCCATGCGCGGACTTGCCGCCCATTCTAACGGATTTCACACTATCCGGGCTTTAGGCATTTTAATGAGTTTGCTCGGAACAATTGATCGTCCGGGCGGCTATCGTCATCGTCCGCCATTCCCGCGCCCCATTCCGCCTTGCGCTAAGCCTCCGAAAGGCCCTGAAGCGGTGCAGCCCGGTCAACCACTTGATGGAATGCCGCTAGGTTGGCCAGCGGAGCCTGATGACTTATTTGTAGATGAACAAGGACAACCGGTGCGGCTTGATAAAGCCTTTTCTTGGGAATATCCACTATCAGTGCATGGTATGATGCACAATGCAATTACCAATGCATGGCGCGGCGATCCCTATCCTATTGATACTTTGATGATTTTCATGGCCAATATGGCTTGGAACTCGTCTATGAATACCAGCGAAGTCCGCCAAATGCTCACCGATAAGGATGACAATGGGGACTATAAAATTCCTTTTCTGGTCGTTGCTGATGCTTACCAATCGGAGATGGTAGCTTTTGCTGATCTGGTATTACCAGATACCACATATTTGGAACGCCATGATGTCATGTCAATGCTGGATAGGCCAATTTCTGAATATGATGGACCAGTCGACTCCGTGCGTATTCCCATTTTACCACCAAAAGGCGAGTGTAAACCCTTTCAAGAGGTGTTGATTGAATTGGGTTCTCGGTTGCAATTGCCGATCTTTGTGAATGAAGACGGTTCGCGTAAATACAAAGATTATCCTGATTTTGTCACCAACTTTGAAGCTGGGCCCGGTATCGGTTTTCTTGCCGGCTGGCGTGGAAAGGATGGTAAAAAATTCCTGCGCGGCGAACCTAATCAGCGCCAGTGGCAAATGTACGCGCAAAATAACAACGTTTTTCATTATGAATTGCCCAAATCCTATCAGTACATGCGTAACTGGAATAAAGGCTACCTACATTGGGCGCGGCATCACGGCATGATTCGTTACGCGGAGCCGATTAATATCCATATTTACTCCGAAGTGCTACAAAAATTCCGCCTCGCCGCTCAAGGCAAATGGGATGGCAAACAACCACCCGATCATTTACGTGAGCGTGTTGAGACTTATTTTGATCCGTTGCCGTTTTACTATGACACATTAGAATCGCAACTGGTGGATACTAACACTTATCCGCTTAGGGCACTGACGCAACGTCCGATGGCGATGTATCACTCATGGGATTCTCAAAATGCTTGGCTACGACAAATTCACACTTATAATCATTTATTTGTGAATCCACAAGTCGGTATTTCCAATGGTTTCAAAGATGGAGATTGGGTTTGGGTGGAATCCCACCACAGTAAGGTACGCTGCCAATGTCGTTTTAGTGAGGCGGTGGAACCGGGTACGGTTTGGACATGGAATGCCATCGGCAAAGCCTCCGGTGCTTGGGGACTCTCTCCCAATGCTAACGAATCCCAACAAGGCTTTTTGCTTAATCATGTGATTTCTGAAGAATTGCCGCCTCATCAATACGGTAAACACTTATCTAATTCTGATCCAGTCACTGGACAGGCAGCTTGGTATGATGTGCAAGTGCGTGTTTATAAAGCAGCGGCTGGTGAGCCGGAGCAAACTGCGCCTCAGTTTGATGAGATGAAACCTTTGCCGGGTATGACGAGTCAACGCCGCAAATGGCAGGCTTATTTTGCGGGGATGTTTGAGAATAAATAGATTTTAAAGGGGCAACCATAAAGGATTGCCCCTACATTGCTCCAAAATACCTGAAAAAAACTGTTTTAGCGAGTGAGGAAGCTAAATGAAACAACTAGCCCTAATTATAGATCTCAACGTATGCGTAGGCTGTCATGCCTGCGTGACGAGTTGCAAAGAATGGAATACTTCTGGCTGGGCAGGACCTATGTCAGATACTAATCCCTACGATGCCAACCCCACTGGCACTTTTTTTAACCGGGTACAAACCTTTGAAGTAGGAACATTTCCTAATACCGAGACAGTGCATTTTCCTAAAAGTTGTTTGCACTGCGAAGAGCCACCTTGTGTACCCGTTTGTCCGACTGGTGCCAGTTACAAGCGCAAAGAAGATGGCATCGTTTTAGTGGATTATGATAAGTGCATTGGTTGTAAATACTGCTCATGGGCTTGCCCCTACGGTGCGCGTGAATTCGATCAACAGCTCAAGGTGATGAAAAAATGTACCCTGTGTGTGGATAGGATTTATGACCAAACCTTGCCCGAGTCGGAGCGCAAACCAGCTTGTGTATTGGCATGTCCTACCAATGCCCGCCTTTTTGGCGATGTGCATGATTCCGATTCTGAAGTGTCCAAACTCATTCGTGAAAACGGAGGCTATCGCTTAATGCCAGAATGGGGCACTAATCCGGCTAATCATTATCTGCCTCGGCGCAAAACTCATCTGAAGATTCATGAAGACGAATTATTACGCAGCGATAATCCGCTTAAAAAAGAAGGCTTGCTGCCAGAGCCTCCCAAAGAGCAGCAGACATTAGACGATATTTATATGAGTTGGTAAATTCAACAAGAGAGAAGAGATAGAAAAGAGGATATATTATTATGCATCCAGCATTTTCAGTGATTTTTTTAACTACCCTGATAGGGGTAGGACAAGGCTTATTTTTAGCCCTCTACACCGGACAAATCTATTCCATGATGAAACTATTGCCGGCACAGGATAGTCAAAGCTTTTATGCGCTGGGTAGTTTGCTGGCGTTCGGTTTTTTAGCAGCGGGACTATTCGCCTCATTTTTTCACTTAGGGCATCCCCTACGAGCTTGGCGTTCTATCAGCCAATGGCGAACTTCTTGGCTTTCCCGAGAAGTGATTATTTTGCCAATCACCATGTTTCTTATCGCACTCTATGGGGCAATTCACTACTTTGCTTGGACAGAACCGTTGTTTACCATAGCTAAAACGCAACCAATTGATTTATCAATGATTATTGGCGCATTGGCAACCATTGCTACTTTTGCCTTATTTATTAGTACTGGTATGATTTACGCCAGCCTCAAATTTTTGCAAGAATGGCACAACCCGTTGACAGTCATTAATTATATATTATTAGGCGGAGCATCCGGATTCACCTTAGCGGCAGCATTTTCCGCTTATGTCGGCGCGAATGTGGTAGGATTTTATGTTTTATGGGCTATTATCCTAACAATAACTGCCTTCATCAGCCGTAGTGCCACCCTATTACGCAACAGCCGCCTTAAACATAAATCAAACCTACAAACCGCTATCGGCGTGCGTCATACGATGATTGCCCAAAAAGCACAAGGCTCAATGGGCGGCTCTTTTAATACCCGTGAATTTTTCCACGGCAAATCCTTAGATAAGCTTAAAACCGTCAAAGTCACATTTTTGATTTTAGTATTTCCAATACCGATGTTGCTGCTATTAGCGGCAGCCTCTGGCACAATTAGTTTACCGCTGACTGCTTTTGTTATCCAATATTTAGGACTGATTGCGGAGCGGTGGTACTTTTTCAGTGAAGGGAAACATCCGCAGAATCTTTATTATCAATCGGTGGCTTGAGACTCCGACTGGTTTAGGAGTCCAAACTTTAGTTTGGGCGCCAAGTTAAAATTGCTAGGAATCCAAGATAAATCTTGGACTCCTGTTTTCTAAAATACAATTGACGTTCCAAGATTCCCTCTCCAAAATAAATTTTGGACTCCTATAGAAATCCAATCCCCCTCCCTCAAATCAGTTTTTTCCGTAAATCCGCTGTACTGCTATGCTGTAGTGATTTTTTCACTTATACTTCTCATAGTACCAAACCATATTTTTAAAAATCAATAAGCTAGCGAGGATTTATATAATTTAGACAACAACCACCTAACCGCCTCCGCTCCAGAGCTAATCGAATGGCTCGACAGGACTACAATTCTCATCCGCCAGCTACAGCGTACTAGAAAATGGAGGGCAAGCAACCATCACCGTTACCGTTAGATTTAAACGACAACTGCTTGAAGACAAAGGTTTCTAAGAAACTTAAAAAATGGCTTGATAAGCTTAATCCGGGTTGGGATGAGACTCAAACGGATTGTTTTTATTAATCGTAATCGCTAGAAATCCGATTTTTTTAAAAAATCGGATTTCTACAATCCAATCCCCCTCCCCAAATCCGTTCGGTCCAATAATCCGCTGTACTACTTATCCTTCTTCATAAAAACATGGCCTCCTTAGTTTTTTAGTTTCATAAAATCAATAGTTTACTTAAAATAAAATGGCATTTACCCTACGCTTGCTAAGCGTTTATCGGATAAAAATAACCGTTTATCAGTTATCCACTATGCTGTAGTGATTTTTCGCCTTATACTTTCTTCCCATAGTATCGAACCAGATACTAAGTAAGTATTTTAAGTCATTATTAACTTGTCAGTGAGAGTTCATATGTTAAAGAAACTAGCTTTATCTCTAAGCCTATTTGGCTTAACGTCCATTGCGAGCGGCGGAGAATTCGACTGTTCAACAGTTACCGACGTTCCTTATGAAGAATGCGAAGCTCTTGTCACTATTTATAATAGTACTGGTGGTGATAATTGGCGGCAGAAGAATGGGTGGCTTGAAACGAATAATGTTTGCCATTGGTATAGAGTGGAATGTAGTGATGGGCATGTATCGGAGCTTAGCCTGTCTTGGAACCAACTCACCGGCTCAATCCCAACTGAATTAGGCAATTTGACCAATTTGGAGCGGCTATATCTGAGTGGCAACCAACTCACTGGCTCAATCCCAACTGAATTAGGCAATTTGAGCGAGTTGGACAGGCTCGATCTGGGCGGCAACCAACTCACCGGCTCAATCCCAACTGAATTAGGCAATTTGAGCAATTTGGAGCGGCTATATCTGGGCGGCAACCAACTCACTGGCTCAATCCCAACTGAATTAGGCAATTTGAGCAATTTGGAGTGGCTATATCTGGCTGAGAACCAACTCACTGGCTCAATCCCAACTGAATTAGGCAATTTGAGCAGGTTACGGGATATCATTCTGAATAAAAACCAACTTACCGGCTCAATCCCAACTGAATTAGGCAATTTGAGCAATTTGAGCTTGCTCTATCTGTATAACAACCAACTCACCGGCTCAATCCCAAGTGAATTGGGTAATTTGAGCGAGTTGTGGTATCTCAATCTGGGTTTCAACCAACTCACCGGCTTAATCCCAACTGAATTAGGCAATTTGAGCGAGTTGCGGGATCTCGATCTGGGTGGCAACCAACTCACCGGCTCAATCCCAACCGAATTAGGTAATTTGGGCATGTTGTGGTATCTCAGTCTGAATAAAAACCAACTCACCGGCTCAATCCCAACCGAATTAGGTAATTTGGGCGAGTTGTTGTATCTTAATCTGAGCGAAAACCAACTTACCGGCTCAATCCCAACTGAATTAGGTAATTTGGGCGGGTTGTCGTATCTTAATCTGAGCGAAAACCAACTTAGCGGCTCAATCCCAACTGAATTAGGTAATTTGGACTGGTTGGGGTATCTCATTCTGAATAAAAACCAACTTAGCGGCTCAATCCCAACTGAATTGGGCAATTTGATCTATTTGGAAACGCTTTTTCTGGATAGCAACGAACTCGGGGAGAGTTAAACCCAGTTGATTTGAAGAATCTTTCTAATATAAGTGAGTTAAAATTAGATAACAACCACCTAACCGCCTCCGACTTAGAACTAATCGCATGGCTCGACAGCCACAACCCCGGTTGGGATGAAACACAAACTCTTTGTCCATCAAGAATACAATTATCATCCGCTACCTACAGTGTACTAGAAAATGGAGGGCAAGCAACCATCACCGTTATCCGTATTGGCGATGGTGACGGCGCAGTGTCAGTAGAATACGCCACCAGCGATGATAGTGCTACTGCCCCCGACGATTATACCCAAACAACAGACACTTTGAACTGGGCAGACGGCGATACCACTGACAAGGCTTTTTCAATAAGCATCGTTGACGATAGTCAACAAGAAGATAATGAAACTTTTATCGTCAGCTTAGACAATCCCACTGGCGGCATCGAATTAGGTGAGCCAGATACAGCAATGGTGACGATCATGGATAATGACTCAACTTTGTGAAAAAGTCACTGACATTTGATGAGACTCAAACGGATTGTTTTTGTTAATCGTAATCGCTAGAAATCCGATTTTTTGAAAAAATCGGATTTCTTTTTTCTCGAAAGAAAAATCTAATCCATATAGTTTATGTTGTTTATCCGTTCTTTCCGTAAATCCGTTGTACTACTTCGGTGATACAACTGACGCTCCAAAACCCCCTCTCCAAATACTTCATAAAGTCCTAAATCATTAAGATGTACATAACCAATATGACAATCACAAAATTGATTAGGACAAAGGCGTGGCTTTAGCACCATATCTCCACTATAGATATTTCCAATAACTTCTTTGACGAAGTGACAGCGACGTACATCTCCATCACCATTAATCGAAACCACTGTTTCCCCTGTCTGGCAGCGTCGCCCTTTGCTCTTATGTGGGATAGCGTTATAGTCAAATAAGGGATCGATAGATTTTAAATATTCTCGTTCGGCTTGTGTATAATAATCGGGTATTTCTTGATAGGCATTAATCCACAGATAAACTTCTGGGCGTAATTCGCGCCGCAATAAGGCGATTTCATTCAAATGTTCTTTTAAGCCCACCATGCCAACACTGTAAGCTATGCCTTGTTGATCTAATACTTGACATTTATCCAAAAAACGAGCTAGTTTCACTTGGCTTGGATGATAAGTAGTCCAAAGGGCAACTTTGCTTTTATCACAATCTTCTAGCCAATCTAAGCTACAAGATAGATTAGTTTGAATTGCCACTTTTTCGATATGTGGCATCAGAGATAAGTCAATAATCGCTTGACGATACCAACGCCGTATCAAAGCTTCTCCCCAAGGTGTGAATAATATGCCAATCGGCTGTTTTTGCTCAGTCAGCCAGTCGATAAATCGTGAAAGTGCTTGTTTGTCACGTTTTAGTGTTTCTCGACTTTCCTTAGCTTTGGCAAAAGGACAATAGTCACAGCTATAGTTGCAACTATATAAGGGACCACGATAGAGAATTTTCATTGTAAAACAAAAGTATCCATACGTTGTTGGACCGATTGTGATACTAACCAAGGACCAATCAGGTCTGAATAAGCTAAACCTTTGCTTGTTGGAGTCAAGTTTTGTTCATCGCATTCACATAAGCCTAATTCTAGCAGTTCTGCAATTTCGGGAAAATCTGTTAAGGCATCACTTGCAAAATGCTGGCGATAGGCTGCTAAATTTAGTCCTTCAATATGCAAGATTGATTTTATAAAATAACGACGTTTTTGGTCATTGTCATTCAGTACTATGCCATAATCTGCGACACTAAAAGATTTTGCTGGGCGTTGGCAATAGTCCAGAATAATGTCTTTGACACTGCTACGACTAACTGCGTATTCTGTTGAGTAGTGCAAGGCTCGGGTATAAGAGCGAGCACCGCTACCAAGTCCTAGCATTCCATCTTCTTGACAGCAATAGATTGGTCCATTTTTGGATGGGGCGTGAGCGGCTCTAAATAAACGCATTGAAATCTGAGTATAGCCATTTGCAAGTAAAAACTCTCGCCCTGCTTGGTAAAGTTGCATACGCTTATCTGGCTGCTTATGTCCTTTTTTTAGATCTAGCCCAGTCAGTGGGCGTACATATAAGGGATAGAGATAAATTTCTTCTGGTTGAAAACGCAATACTTCGCGTAAAGAATATAACCAAGTTTCTACTGTTTGACCCTCAATACCATAAATTAAATCAAGGTTTAGACTAGCAAAACCGCTTTGACGAATTCTTTCTAAGCTTTGATTTACCGTCTTTAAATGTTGACGACGATGTATAGCCTTATTTTCTGCCTCAATAAAGCTTTGAATACCCATACTGATTCTATCAACACCTCGCTCGGCTAACAGCGATAATTTTTCAACTGTAGCAGTCTCAGGCGAAACTTCTACTGAGGTGGGAATATTGTCAGCACCCAGCGTTTTTTGTGCAATATTCAATACTGCTTCCAAAGAAGATTCATCTAAAAAAGTCGGCGTGCCTCCGCCAATTGCAAAACGGGCGAATGAATATTCTTCTAAACATTCAACAACTTGTTCTGCTTGCTTTTGTAAGGCATTAATATATTGTGGATATAAATCAGTTGCTGGTCTTGCGAAAGTAAATAAATTACAAAATCCGCAGCGCATTTCACAAAAAGGAATATGAATATAAAGAAATAAAGCGCGGCTATTTTCTTCTGCCCAAACATCGCGTAATGATCGCGCTGGTTCAAGAGGGCGGTAGGCACTTTTATGTGGATAGGCATAAGAATAGGCTTGATAAGCTGATTGATTGAGTAATGTTTGCATATTTAAAGAATAAACTCTGCATAAGGCACTGTCAAGACAACTTCATGGGCAAGCCGATGACCATAGTAATTATCCTCACCATAAGCAGTGCCATGATCAGAACAAATAATGCCAAAAACCGAGGCACGATTTTGCATTTCTGATAATAAGGCTGGAAGTTGAGTATCTACATAACGTAGGGCAGCGGCATGGCTTGCAATCGAATCGCTTGGTTTGGTGCTGGGCAGATAGAAATAATTAGGTTGATGTAAGGCTGATACGTTGATAAACAAAAATAGGCGTTGTGATGATTTGAGACTTCTGATTATTTTTAAGGCATATTGGATTTGATGTAGGCTAGATTCTCTACAAGTTACTCCAAAATTGGCTTGCCAGTGGCTGTGTTGAAATAGATTAGGCAATACTGAACCAAGTGGTGTCAATTTATTAAAAAACCCTACTCCACCAATGCAAACCGTATAATATCCTCGTGCTGCCAGCCCAGTTACAATATCTGGAGTATCAAACACACAAGTAGTATCAACAGTTGTCTCGCTGCCCGGAAAAGCTAGGGCAAACAAACGACTATGAGAACCGGGTTGTGCCGGTGTCGGCAAAAATCCTGCAAAAAATGCTTGATGAGCGGCATAAGTAAAGCTGCCGGGCGAATGACGTTTTTGCCAACTGGGTATCAAACGGGCTAAGTTGGGAAGATTACCAGCAGCTAATTCTTGATAAGCTACATCATAGCGAAGCGTGTCTAAAGTCATAAAAACAATGTCGTGACTACCGACAATAGCGTTCATATTTATCATTTTATCTGATTCAGCTCCGCCTGATAAGTGTCCATTCCATCATCGGTAATTCCCATCAACAGATCACCAAAAGCATTCATTTCTA
>JBDLJY010000070.1:0-24078 GCA_039714115.1 Pseudomonadota bacterium
TTCGAGCAAATCCTCATTAGTTAGTCTGCTCTTGCATTCAGGGCAGATACCGTCCTGTTTCTTTAGCATCTTAGCCTTTGATGGTGTTATGTTGCCATAACCTTTAGACAATCTGTCTGCCCAATAGGCGGTGTCACCATCATAAAATGACCTATCGTAACCGACCTTCGCATAACTACCAGTACGCTCTTTGTGCTTGGAGTAAGTCCTAATCGCTTTCACGACTGCCTTATCTTTTCTGGTCATAAATACCCAGTTTCTCCCATTGGAGTGACCAAAGTATTTTTCAACTATCCACTTCTTACCTTTCTGCGGGTGCCTACGTCGCGCCCACTGGTACAGCCTTTTCCATAGCAGCGTATCTAGTTTCCCAAAAGCTTCACTTGAATGTACTGTCTTATAATAGTTAGCCCAACCCGTTATTTTAGGTTGGATTATCCCTATTAAGGCTTCTGCCGTGGTACTCTTCAGTTTCCAGATTGTATCGCTAACCTCTCTCCAATGCGCTTTTATCTTGTCTTTCGTCGGTTCTACTCGTAGAACGTGCGTTGCTTTGGCTCGATTCTGTTCCGTTTTAGTACCATTCATCAGCTTAAGCTTATAAGTACCTTTAATCTGGTTCTCATAATGCCTTATGTGATGGCCTAAAAAATCGAAACCTTCTGTCGAATGTATTATCTTAGTTTTCTCCTGAGATAATGTTAGCCCGCGAACTTGTAGCCATTGCTCTATAAAACTTTTTGATTCCTCTATAACTTCTTTATCCTCATGGATTACAACAAAGTCGTCGGCATATCTTACTAAGTCTATTTTCAGACTTATTCTTTGCTTGTATTTCTTACCAGTCTTTTTGTTAGTAACTATACTAACTTTAGTCGTGCCGATTTTCTTTTTCCAACCTTTTATCCCACGTAAGTGCTCAATCAAGTCGGTCTCCATTTGGTCAAGTGCCATGTTAGCCAGTAGCGGTGAGATGGTGCCACCCTGCGGCGTACCCATTTCAGTCTGGTGTGTCTCATTTTCAAACACGTACCCAGCCTTCAGCCACCGCTTGACAATCGGCCTCCAGTGTGAATCAATTTGCATGACAAGATAATTATGGTCAATGTTATCAAAGAAGCCTTTGATATCAGCGTCTAAAATCCATTTCTGCTTTCTCACTAGCACACTAGCAATTTTGTCAATTGCGTCATGGCATCCCATTCCGGGTCTGAACCCAAAACTACAGGATTCAAATTTGGCCTCGTAATACGGTTCTAGGGCCAGCTTTGTTGCTGCTTGCATTGCCCGGTCTTTTATCGTGGGGATGCCTAGCGGCCTCATCTTGCCATTGGCTTTCGGTATCATTACCCGCTTAGCCGGCACCAGTCTATATTTATCCCATCCCCCACGAATTGTATCCAGCACATTCTTGACCAGCTTTATCTTGTCTTTTGGCGTTTTCGCTGTTTTAAAGTCTATGCCCGGTGTACGCTTGCCAGTATTATCAGTAGTCACCTTTCTGACAGCATACAACGCGCCGCACTTCGAGTTTTGTAATAGGTACATTAGGCTTTTGGCCTTGCTGTACTTGCCTGCTTTCGTAGCCTTATAAATTCGCTTTTGCAAATTGAACACAAGCTGGCGTACTTTCTTCCAGATTATAGTATCCCAGTCCCAATCTTTCATAAGCTCTTTGTTAGCCTCATCATCGGTCAGTAAGTATGATGCGGGAAGCCTACCGGGTGCTATGCACCCCTGAAACTCGGATGCCACACTCGGGAGTTGGTTACTCCAAAGAATGTTCATAAATTAGTTAGTTACCTACCGTTTCTATCGACAGTTGCCTGCCGAAAATTGCTCAATTGAAAATATAACTTTTAGTTATCCCGTGAGGTTAATCAGCATATCCAGAATCCCACTTTGGATGATTTCATCTGGCTTTAGCTTTCCCACCTCATCCTACCCAGTGCTGCCGCTAGATACCAAAGGGCATCCCTCTTGCGTCCTGCAAGGGGCAGATGTGTCTTAGCACTGTTTTTACTCGTTCCTACAGCATGTCTTACCTACAGGGTTAGGGTATAGCCAATAATCGGATGTGTATTGGACAGCCGCACTTGGGTACATTACAGCCCAAGCACCTACTTACCTGTTATCTCATAAAAAGATTTTTGATTACCGACCTTACGACTACTCCCATACCTGTTACGCTTGCCCTTTTGAGGCTTTATGACCTTGCACTGGACACTCACTTCCTATGAGCCCCGGCCATTGCTTTCTAGCCAACTGTCATGCTAGGTGAAATAGGCGTTTAGCATTCCACACCACACTGTAAGTTTTAACGTAAGGCTTTGTTTTTGCTAAGTAAACCTTAGCGCATTAGGCCAAAACGAGTCGCACTAATGTATTCAAATACATAATTAATCTTCTTCCACTTTCAAAAGATAGGCAACCTTATTAATCATCCCACGTATAGCCGGCGTATCCTCTACTTCAACCGTATCATGCCGGCGCCGCAAACCCAATCCCGCAACACAAGCCTTATGTGCCGGCTTACGCCCATGGATGCTGCCCACTTGCGTCACTTTAAGCTGTTTTTTCATAATAATTGTAGGCGATAAATCGCCTACTACGAACCGTTCGTAGTAGGCGATTTATCGCCTAATTTCCCAAAATATCTTCAACAGTTTTGCCACGTTTAGCCGCCACAGCCTCAGGCTCAGCCATCGCTGTTAAACCCTTAAACATGGCACGCACAACATTCTTATGATTAGAACTGCCAATGGTTTTAGCCAACACATTACGCACCCCTAACACATCAAACACTGCCCGCATCGCCCCGCCGGCAATAACCCCCGTTCCATCGGAGGCAGGCTGCATATACACCTTAGCGGCACCATGCTCGGCTACAATAGAATGCTGTAAAGTAGCACCTTTCAGCGGAATCGACAGCAAATTTTTACGTGCATTTTCCATCGCTTTCGCAATTGCCAAAGGCACCTCACGGGCTTTACCATAACCAAACCCCGCTTTACCCTTACCATCGCCCACTACTGTCAAAGCCGTAAAACTGAAAATGCGTCCACCCTTAACAACCTTAGCAACACGGTTAACAGAAATCAGTTTTTCCAACAAATCATCATTCTTAGTACGTTGTTGTTGTTGTGCATCAATTGCCATAAAAATTATATTCCCTACCCCAGTGGGGGACGGTTCATCAGGAGTGCAAGGCGCACCTTGCACGTTTTAAAAACTCAAACCATTCTCACGCGCCGCATCAGCCAAAGCCTTAACACGACCATGATATTTAAAACCAGATCGATCAAAAGCCACCTCAGTAATACCCGCAGCCTGAGCACGGTCTGCAATTGTTTTACCCACCCCCGTCGCAGCACCCACATTGCCACCATAACCGATAAACTCTTTCTCTAAACTAGAAGCACTAGCGACAACATGGGAACCATCTGGCGCAATAACTTGTGCATAAATATGCTGATGCGTTTTATGTACACACAACCGCGTCACACCTAATCTTCTAATTGTAGCTCTGGAACGGCGGGCACGACGCAATCGGGCTGACTTTTTATCCATATTATCCCCTACTTCTTCTTCGTTTCTTTTCTCACAATCACCTCATCGGCATACTTCACACCTTTACCCTTATAAGGCTCAGGCGGACGGAAAGCACGAATCTTGGCTGCTACCAGCCCGACTTTCTGCTTATCTATACCTTTGACGAGGATACTGACTTCAGTTTTACTCGGCGGCGTCTCAATAGTAATACCATCAGGAATATTAAAATTCACCGGATGAGAAAACCCCAATGTCAGATTAAGCACTGATCCCTGTACCTGCGCCTTATAACCTATGCCTACCAAAATCAGTTTTTTCTCAAAGCCCTGCGTGACACCCAGCACCAGATTATTAACTAAAGCCCGCGTTGTGCCCGCTAAGGCACTTGCCGCTTTAGAACTAGTTTGTGGTGCAAATGTCAAAACATTATCCGTTAACTTCACGGCCACATCCTTATGAAGGGTGTGATCCAAGCTACCTTTACGGCCTTTCACTTTGAGTGCCAAACCTTGCAAATTCACCTCAACACTCTGAGGTAATGCAATGGGAGTATTAGCGATTCTTGACATGCCTAACTACCTACCTTAAGAAACAAAACACAACACTTCGCCACCATGGCCCTCTATACGCGCCTTGCGATCTGTCATCAATCCCTTGCTTGTAGAAATAATCGCAACACCCAAACCGCCCAACACTTGAGGTAGCTTATCCTTAGTTTTATAAATACGTAAACCGGGCCGACTCACCCGCTTAAGCTGAGAAATCACCGGCTTACTCTCATAATATTTCAAAACGATTGTCAACACAGGCTTAACCCCTTCAGAAACGCTATAATCAGTGATATAGCCTTCCTCCTTTAAAATTTGGGCAAGACCCGTCTTAGCTTTTGAAGCAGGCATTTCCACCTGCTTTTTCCTGACTGCCTCCGCATTGCGAATGCGTGTCAACATGTCGGCAATCGGATCTGACATGCTCATAAATTTATCCTTACCAACTTGACTTAACTAAACCCGGCACAAACCCTTGCATAGCCGCCTCACGCAACTTATTTCGGCCCAAACCAAACCTTCTATAATAACCATGTGGCCGACCGGTGATTTTGCAACGGTTACGCAAACGACAGGGACTGGCATTACGCGGCAACGACTGCAATTGATATCGAGCCGTCTCCTGTTCATCTTCTGTAGCGTTAACATTAGCCAGGACTTCCCTCAACGCAGCCCGTTTGGCCGCATATTTTTTTACTGTCCGTCGGCGTTTTTCATCCCGACAGATCATACATTTCTTTGCCATCGCTCACGGCCTCAATTTGACTTTAATGGAAAATTAAATGCAGTCAACAAAGCACGCCCCTCCTCATTCGTCCGCGCCGTTGTCGTAATGCAAATATCCATACCCCTAATGGTATCAATTTTATCATAATCAATTTCGGGGAAAATAATTTGTTCACGGATACCCAAACTATAATTACCCCGCCCATCAAATGCCTTAGGACTAAAGCCACGAAAATCTCGAATACGAGGTATAGCAATACTAATGAGCCTATCAAAAAACTCATACATGCGCTCGCTACGCAAATTAACCTTACAGCCAATGGGCCAACCTTGACGAATTTTAAAATTAGAAATGGACAGACGAGCCTTAGTGACAATGGGCTTTTGTCCCGCGATTGCCGTCATATCACCGACAGCGCGTTCAATCACTTTTTTATCACCCACCGCCTCACCGACGCCCATATTCAGAGTAATTTGCTTAAGTTTTGGTACCTGCATAATACTTTGGTAGCCAAACTGCTGCATTAATTGTGGTACGATTGTATCACGGTAATCGGTTTGTAATCTTGTCATCTTATCTTGATCCTAAACAGTCGCGGCGCATAGGGTACTCAATTTGAAAAAATTAGTCAAATTTAATTTTTACCGTCACGATAGATCGGCGGGGTTGCCAAACCCCGTCTCAAAAACAGTCTAGTAAAAATGATAAATAAGTGAGATCACAATTTCATAGACAAATATGGACATGTCCATTTTGCCCCATGCTACCGCATGGGGGCAGTAATGAGGCAGACACATACCTGTGTACTAGGGAGGATCAGCCCTTTATCCCCTCGCCGGAGCTTAGGGTAACATGATTCCTGCTTGAGTCCATTTTTTTTTATGTGGAAGGCTAACCACTTCAAGCATGACAAGCAAACAGAAAAAATCCAAAAATGTCAAGTTTTTTTTATCTGATGTTTAACCAATATCAAAAATTTGACTTGTCCAACAAATTGAGAATATACTTACTAAAAAAATAAATTGAACGTCGCAAAAGTTCTCTACGAGACTACTTCGTTTCAGTCAAGTGCAAATTCATAATACCATTTTTATGGAAAGCAATATATAGACTTTTGTCCATATTTTAAACATAAGTGGATATTTTTTTAGACTATATATTTTGACAAGAATATCATCCAGATAGCAATTCTATTGACAACTATTTACATGTCCACTCGAAGTGGACAATTCAACAGTGTGAATAAGGGAACTATCAGCCCTTTATCCACTCGCCTCCCATGCGGTGCATGGGGCCAGCTCATGGTTACTTAACCACTTGAGTTCTCAAGTTACTTAGAAAGAACTTGAGCCCGTTTTTTTGATGTGGAAGGCTAACCACCCCAAGTGTGTCTATTAGACATTATTATAAAAATAATGTCAAGTTTTTTTGGCCTGTTCTTATGTGAATTTTCAAACATTGATCGTACAGCCTATACATGTAGTATTAACATGTAAATAGTTATCAATATTTTTGTGTACTATACGCATGACTAGCCAGCAATGGTTTATACTTATCCGATACAAATACCTAACTTTTTTTTATATACTAATTCACTTTTGTTATGGACGTGGATAAACTCAACTCGTGCCATCCATTAGGCAACAACATGGGAATGTCATTATAATGCAATTGTTACCCAACCAAATACAACAGATAAAGCGATATGTAGGTTTTCCGCTCGGCTTTGACCAAGGCTCATCTTATACTGCCCTTGCGTATGCAAAATTAGAAGAGAGTGGCGTGTTAACGGTAAAAGTTATTAATAATCCCTCTTACATTGGCCATGGTGTGAGTTCTGTTGAAACGCTCCTGGGCGAACACGCTTCAGAAGATTCTGAAATCACTGTTTTTCCTGAGGACGAACGACAAATGACCTTCACGGTGGGTCGTGAATCGTTCTCAAATGAGAACGCGATAGGTATTGAGCGCATAAGCCGCATTCGGGCTGCTATGTTCCAGCATTTTACGGCTAATCTAGCTCACTTTAGCGGACAAGAAGTTTCCGTCACGCAAAGTCTGCCCACCAATTTGTATTATCAACGGAGCACTAAGGAAGGCATTAGGAGCCGGAACCAATCTTTAATAAATGCAGCAGAAGAGGCTATTAGGGCGGATACAAGGATTGTTATTACAGATAGTGATAATCCTAATGAAATCACGCCTGCCAAAATCAAACACCCAGAGGGTTTTGGGGCTAATGACGGTGGCAAAACCCAAATATTTGGGGTGACAACTATTTCAGAAGCGACGGCTCACGTTTGGAATAAAATTTTGTGGGATTCTGGATTTGACCGTGAGATCGTAGGAAAAAATGTGTTAATGCCAAAAACGGATTATTTGGTTTTAGACATTGGTGGAAACACAACGGATTACAGTATATTCAGGCTGTCTAGGGGTGATATTCAGTATGATTTAGACCACACTGATGCTGAAGATCAACATGGACTTTTTCTGGTACGGAAGCACTTACGGGCTATGCTTGCGGCTGCTTGCAATGAGAACGAACTGCTTAAAAATATTCAACTTTCTGAGTCTCAAATTGAATTTGTTCTTGAGAAGGGGTTTACCGTCATTCAAGGTTACAAAATTGATTGCACCCAGTTTATCAAACGGGCGTATGATCTAACTGCGCGAGACATTTATACCTTTGTACACACCCGCTGTCCAAATTCTGTGGGTGGTGTTTTATGCGCTGGCGGAGGCAGTGTGGCGTTGAAAGATTATATTGAGGGTAAACATCCTAATGTGACACCGCCTTGGTTCAACAGCATTGATTTTTTGGATAAACCAGAAGTATCGACTGCGATAGGTTGTTGGAAACATTCGGCATTTAGGGCGTTAAGCATTGTGCGAAAATATGTCAATTTGCCGTCAATGACGTTGATTGATTTGTATCGTGTGTTGCAGGACAGCTAGAGACCTACGGGGTTGTCAAAAAAAACCCCGCTGGTCGATCTATATCTTGACCTGCGGGGTTTGGGATAGGATACCCCGTAAGTCTTAAAGTAATTAGGTGCATAAAAATGTCTACCCAAAAAAAACTGAGTGTAAAGAAAGATTCTGCTGGCACTGGACAGCGACGCTCAAGACGCTCATATTTGCAACTGAAGCTCAATATCAGTGAAACTACGCCTACCGGTGTAGTGATATTAGATGCCTTACTGTCTGATGATCCTAAGTTCTTCAAACGGTATGGCCTTGGTCCCAAAGTGACTAGAGCGAATAAGCTATTATGGTTGGCGTACTTGGGAATAACTCAAGGCCACGCGCCGGGTAGTGAACGTGTGACGGAATATTCTCCCAATGAGAGTATCCCGCCAAAGTTAGAGGTTGCTGAACCTGTGACGGAATATTCTCCCAATGAGAGTCTCCCGCCAAAGTTAGGGGTTGCTCAACCTGTGACGGAATATTCTCCCAATGAGAGTATCCCGCCAAAGTTAGAGGTTGCTCAACCAGTGACGGAATATTCTCCCAATGAGAGTCTCCCGCCAAAGTTAGAGGTTGCTCAACCAGTGACGGAATATTCTCCCAATGAGAGTCTCCCGCCAAAGTTAGAGGATGCACAGTTACCTAAACTGGAACTTCAAATGACCAAGGCTGATGAAAGCGAGCAAGAAGAAGATGCTTTGGATGAGGGGGCTTTAATGGCTGGCTTAATTTAATTGATTGACTTAATCTACGCCAAATTATTTGCCAATTTACAGTTCAACAACATTAGAACCTCTTGTTTTGAAATATAATTTTTTTAAGTGGGCAATTCGACATATCGTCTGTTGTAGCTACCTTTTTGTTTTTTATGCCAATATAAATAGCATAAAAAATTCCAAGGACTGTTATTATCGCGAGTATGCTTAAAAAAATAGTATCTCTCATTTTTCCTCCTGAGATGTAGGGTGGGCAACGTGTTTTCGAGGCAAAAGTTGCCCACCAGCCCCTACGGGTGGGTAAATTAATGATTTATTATCCTTTTTGGAGAAAACGTTCCATGTTGGAACGTGGCTTGATTGTTATGTTGGCTAACCAACTCCAAAAGCGATTCAATGTGCGACAGTCGATGGGCATTCCCATCAATGATATGTGCATTTTTCTCAATACCCTGAGCGAGGATTTCTTCGCTAGGTGCCCTACTCTCCGTACCGAAAATTTCAAAGAGCTTGAATGCGATCTCTAATCGAATCTCAATAGGTGTCTCATAATCCACCATGAGGGTTTTGAGGTTCTGTAATGCCATACCGACGATATCTTCTAGCTGATCTTGAGAAACTCTGCCATTTTATAATACTTTTGGTGACATGTTTAACCCCTCCAATGTGTGGTCATACCATTTGCGATAAATAACCCATCACTTAATAATCAATCTGTTTGTCACCTAAAATGAGGGGTTAATTAGGCTGATTGGTATCACCAGCGTATGTCGCGCATATATTAAATCTTATCGTTATTAATAATCAACAAGGAATTTTCTACGGTTATTATAATTGTCCATTTTTAAATTTGTCCAAGATAAATCTTGGACTCCGAAAACCGTCAAATTTTTTCGTACAACTTAGGAAAACACAATGGAAGGCAAAAGACTTATCCAAAAGCTAAAATTACAAAATTTTCTATCTTATGGTAGCCAAGGAGAACAAATCGAATTGCAGCCGCTAAATGTATTAATTGGACCAAATGGTTCTGGTAAATATAACTAACCTGATTGAAGCATTTAGCCTTTTGAAGGCGACTCCAACTGATATTATGGTACCCATTCGTAATGGGGGTGGGACAAGCGAATTTCTTTGGAAAGGAAAAAGAGAGACACCTACCACTCAAATCGAAATTGGTCTTCATCCTGATATTTTGTCCACCATTGCTGACATGCTTATTGATGCTTCGCAAAGAACACAATTGATTGTGACAACCCATTCCGATGCTTTAATTTCCACACTACCCCCAGAATCCGTGTTAATCTGTGAGCGTGATGATGAGGGTAGTCACTTGCATCGTCTTGAAGCGGAGCCACTAAAAGACTGGCTAGAAAATTATACAATTGGAGACCTTTGGCGCATGGGTCATATAGGTGGTAAACCATGGTAAAAGAAATTCACATTTTTCTTGAAGGGCTTTCGTCCGCCAGAAGTGCGTTCATATACGGGTTTTGCTGTGGCGTGACAATTGGATGTCCAAGATAAATCTTGGACTCCTAAATACTAACTGAAATAAATAAAAATGACAACCCTCCGCTGGCAGCTAATTGGACAAGTCCAAGGCGTCGGATTTCGCCCCTACGTTTACCGGCTTGCCACGGCCTTTCAACTATCCGGCTGGATCAAAAACCAACTTGGGCAAGTCGAAATTGTGGCCCAAGGTACTCCCGAAACCCTAGCCACATTTGCTCACCACTTTCTCAATAAAGCACCCCCTCTGGCAAAACCCAAAATAGCCTCATGCGAACCTATCGCGCTACAACCCCAAAATGGCTTTAAAATCATGTCCAGTGAGCGGACTGAAAAAGCTATCATTCACATCCCCCCGGATTATCCCCCCTGTGAGGATTGTCTAAAAGAACTCCATGATCCAGCAGAACGGCGCTATCGCTATCCATTTATCAACTGCACACAATGTGGGCCGCGCTTTACCATTATCAAAAGCCTACCCTATGATCGGCCTAATACCACCATGGCCGACTTTCCGCTCTGTCCTGACTGCCGAGCCGAATATGAAAATCCCAACGACCGTCGTTTTCACGCAGAACCGGTAGCCTGTCCAATGTGTGGCCCAAAGCTTGAATTTCGTCAAAATGAGACAATTATTCAGGACTCTGCCCTGAGTGCCTGTATGCAAGCCCTTCATGCCGGCGAAATTGTCGCGGTTAAAGGGATTGGTGGCTATCATCTTATGTGTGATGCCTGTAACACGGAGGCTATCAAACGTCTGCGAAAACGCAAACCACGTCCTCATAAACCCCTAGCCGTCCTCTTTCCCGACGATTTATCAAGCCTGAAGCCTTTTGTGACGCTAGAAAAACACCATCTCCAACTCTTGCGCGAACCGATGCGCCCGATTGTCATGGTGAAACGGGCATCGGATTCGCCATTGTCTCCTGAAATTGCCCCCGGATTGACTGAGGTAGGAATCATGTTACCCGCCAGTCCTTTGCATTTTTTATTAATGGACGCATTCCCCCTTGTCGCTACCTCTGCCAATATCAGCGGAGAACCGATACTCACAGAGGCAGCGGCTGTCGAAAAACGCTTAGCTCATATCACACAACAATGCTTACATCACAATCGCCCCATTGTCCGGCCCGCCGATGATCCGGTATTCCGTTTCATCCAAGATTCGCCCCGCCCAATCCGTCTGGGGCGCGGAAGTGCGCCGCTTGAACTAACACTGCCCTTTGAATTAGCACAACCTACACTGGCAGTGGGCGGACAATTGAAAAACACTGTGGCGCTAGGCTGGAAAAATCGCGTCATCATCTCCGCCCATATTGGAGAATTGGGCTCACCACGCAGTCAAGCTGTTTTTGAACAAACCATCAGCGATCTTCAACAACTATATAATATTCAAGCTGAACGGATTATCTGTGATGCCCACCCCGATTACAGTAGCAGCCGCTGGGCTAAAAAAACCGGTTTGCCAGTTCACAAGGTTTATCATCATCACGCCCATGCCGCCGCTGTGGCGGGAGAGTTCTATTCGATGCAAAAACACTGGCTCGTTTTCACTTGGGACGGTGTGGGGCTAGGCGAAGAGGGTCGCCTTTGGGGCGGAGAAGCCTTTTATGGTCAACCGGGACAATGGCTGCGCGTGGGCACATTGCGCTCATTTGCGCCTCCGGGCGGAGACAAAGCCAGTCGTGAGCCATGGCGTAGTGCTTTAGCGGTGTGTTGGGAAACCGGCTATCAATGGGAAGAGTCTGCCCTGCTCTATCAAGCCTGGCAAAAAAAAATCAATTGTCCCCGAACTTCGGCAGCCGGTCGCCTGTTTGATGCAGCCGCTGCCCTCACTGGACTGGTGCAGCGTGCCAGTTTTGAAGGACAAGGGCCCATGATGTTAGAAGCCGCTTGTCAGGAAGCGGGAAAAGCTGTCGATTTACCCATAACAAGCAATTCAGAGGGCATAAAGGAAATTGACTGGCAACCTCTAATCCCGATGCTGCTTAATACGCACCAATCTGTCTCATCAAGGGCTGCCTGCTTTCATGCCAGTTTAGCGCACAGTATGCGAAATTTAGCTTGTCTCATCCGCGACGAAACTGGAGTGACATTGATAGGTTTGAGTGGGGGCGTATTTCAGAACCGTGTGCTATGTGAACAAGTCTTTTCACTACTCAGTGCGGCGGGTTTTAAGGTTTTTCTGGGGAGCCAGTTGCCCGCTAATGACGCTGCGCTCAGTTTTGGGCAAATTATTGAAGTGGGATAGGAGTCCAAATCCCCTACTTTATTTTGGACGTCCAAGATAAATCTTGGACTCCTACCAAAAATATAGGAAAAAAACTGATGTGTCTAGGAATACCAATGCGAATTGTAGAAATCAACGGCTACAATGCTCGCTGTGAAGCTAAAGGTGTTGAGCGAGAGATCAATTTATTTATGATGCAACATGAACATTTGGCTCCCGGAGATTACGTTTTAATCCATGTGGGTTACGCAATCCAGAAAATCGCGCCCCAAGATTATCGCTCGACATGGGAACTTTACGATCAGATGCTGGCGGCTGAAAATGCATGAATTGTCTATCTGTCAAGCCATGCTCAAACAAGTTTTAGACATTGGACGAGATTATCCGGGTCATCAGATCGAATCCATCACCCTGAAAATTGGCCCCCTGTCCGGTGTCGAGCCGCTGCTACTAAAACAAGCTTTCCCACTGGCTAGTGCTGGCACCCTTGCCGACGGAGCGAAACTCATTATTGAATATCTGCCGGTTAGGGTGCGCTGTTTGCAATGTGGTAGCGAATCAGAGGTGCTCCCTAACCGCTTACTCTGTCAACAGTGTGGTGATTGGCGGACGCAATTGCAAAGCGGTGATGAAATGCTCTTGGCGAGTATTGAATTCGTTACATAGTTTTATTATCCGTTTTTTTGTGCAATCCCAGTTTTTGCAAAAGACTTTTGGGTGACGGTTTTTTCTCCGTTCTCAGAAACATTATCTCTGTCACATCACGTAAATGGATTAAATACTGCTCATTTATCCCAGTGTCCATTTCCACCATGTCAACTCGCAACCAAAGTGCTTGAGATGTCGATGTTTCAGGACGTGCCAGATAGCGGGACATGGACAGCCCTGTCGGTTTCAACCAAAGCGTCCAAGCTTCAGCCGGCTCACACTTAAACTGTTTGCTGACCACTTCTAAAAAAGTTTCCCTAATAGGCGCGTCCGTATAGGTAGGCAAATTAAGAAATAAGTGGGCATGCGGATTTGCGTAAACTATCTCACCATTTTGATTGAGTATCAGAAAAGCTTCATTAATCTTTTCAACGATCCACTCAAACTTGGCCTTTTCCATGACTAAACGGCGATAACGGTTAAGCTTAGTAATCGTTTTTAACCGTAGTCGCAATTCAAGGCTATCAAAAGGCTTAGAAATAAAGTCATCAGCACCCGCCTTAATGCCCTGTAAACGCGATTCACGATCATTTAAGGCAGTTAGCATAAGAATAGGCACTTGACCCAAGGTGGAGTCAGCACGAAAATGTTGGCAAACTTCAAAACCATCCATACCCGGCATCATCACATCTAAAAGGATAACATCCGGGGTTAATTGTGCCGCTTTGTTCAAAGCTTCTGGCCCATTTTCGGCAAAAACTAATTGGTACCCTTGATTGCTTAGCAATCCTTCTAGGCTATCACGCATTGTGAGTTGATCATCAACAATGAGAATTGTACTTGTTGTTTCCATGGCAATAATTACTCGATCTGTGGCTATACTCAAATTTAAAATAGACATTATCGGAAATAAAAAGAAACCGGCGAGTCGAAAGGTCGTTAGCTCTTGGCATCTTGTAGTCGGCTTACAGCAGAAACCGGAAAATCTACAAAAAAAGTCGTCCCTTTCCCCAGTTCGCTTTCGCACCACACTTTACCATTCATGGCTTCGACTAATTTTTTGACAATAAATAAACCTAAGCCTGTTGAATGTTCACCACCTGTGGGTTTAGTGCTTAACTTGCTAAATTTATGAAATAATTTTTGTTGATCGGAATCACTGAGCCCCGGACCTTCATCTTGTATTTCACAGCGTATAAATTTATCACTCTCAGTGACTCGGATGTTAACCTGTTTGCCGTATGGTGAATATTTAATCGCATTGGAAATCAAATTATCTAACACTTGCATGATAGTATTCCCATCAACAAAAGCATGATATTGTTTTTCATGAGATTGAAACTGCACAGTAATATTCTT
Source organism: Pseudomonadota bacterium (assembly GCA_039714115.1). Taxonomy (GTDB): domain Bacteria; phylum Pseudomonadota; class Gammaproteobacteria; order Beggiatoales; family Beggiatoaceae; genus Thiomargarita. The sequence continues at coordinate 14,263 of JBDLJY010000070.1, forward strand.
GGTTTTAGCCCTATTACTGTATGTCATCACCAACGATTGTAGCGTTGGAAAAATATCAATGATCGATGGCGAAATATTGAATTCGCCAGATTCAATGGCATTAATATCAAGAAGGTTATCAATCAAGGTAAAGAGCTGTCTTGTCGTGACTGAAATACGCTTCGCTCCTTTAACCATGTCATTTTTGGACATCGTCTCATAATCAAGTTCAATCACTTCTGCCGCAGACTGAATCGCTGTCAAGGGATTTTTTATATCATGGGCGGCAATGCCTAAAAACTCATTTTTCTCCTGATTGAGTTTAATGAGTTGCTCATTTTGAACTTGCAATTGGTTTTGCAACTGGCGAATGCTTAGGTGCGTATTGATACGGGCTAACACTTCCTCTTGTTGAAAAGGTTTAGTCACATAATCCACAGCACCCAGTTGAAAGCCTTTGACTTTATCCGAAGTTTCTGACAAGGCTGTCAGAAAAATCACTGGAATATCTTGGGTTTGTGGTATGTTCTTCAATTGACGACAGGTTTCAAAACCATTTATCCCCGGCATCAGGATATCTAGCAAGATCAGATCAGGGTGTTTTTCTTTGGCAATTTCCAAGGCATCTGAGCCATTTTCTGCAACAAAGATTTTAAAATTCTGATCGGCTAAACACTCAAATAAGACACCGATGTTTTCTGGGTTATCATCTACAATTAACAAAGTGTCTTGCTGTTTATCGTATGTGGGCATTAAAGTCATCCTTCATCAGGAGTACAAGATTTATCTTGTACCAAGAATTGTTCCAAAAAATTTTTGAGCTGAGTTATTTTAAAACCTTTAGCTAATTGACAAACTTCTCCGACAAAAGCTTGTAAATGAGGCTCAGATTCTAAAAGCGCCTCAGCTTCTTTTATAACCGCTTGCACATCGCCATATTTGGCTAATTTAAACAAAGCCTTGATTTGTTCCTCATTTGGAGGGATAATCTGGGCGGGTGGATTCTCATTTTGCTCCTCCGGTTTCTCATAAATCCATTTGATTGGACAATGTTCAGCCAATATCTGTAAGAATTTATCAGTGTTTATGGGTTTCTCCAGAAACGCATTGCAACCCAATTTTAAACATTCCTGTCGTTGATGCTCGAACACAGTCGCTGACAGAGCAATGATGACGGTTTTTTCAAATTCAGCGTTTTGGCGTAAGCGCCGGGTACATTCTAAACCATCCATCACTGGCATTTTTATATCCATTATAATGATCTGTGGGTGAAATTGCTCTGCCTTTGTCAATGCTTCTTGTCCATCACTGGCTTCTAACACCTCGAAACCTAATGGAGTCAGTAGATTAATTAAAACAACGCGGTTTTCCCATTTGTCATCTACCACTAAAATCCTGAACACCTGATTTGTCGTGGTTTTAAAACCAATGATAGTTGGCTGTGGTGGTGGACTCTGAGGTAAATGAGCCTTGCTCTCTGGCAAATGTATTTTAAACCAAAAGCGGCTGCCACTGCCAAGCACACTTTCCACCTGCAATTCTCCCCCCATCATGTTGACTAGCCTTTTGCTAATGGGCAACCCTAAACCGGTGCCTTCTTGGTAATTTTGATCACCGACTTGTCGAAAGGGTAAAAAAATAGTCTCCAGATTTTCGGCTGCTATACCTTCGCCAGAATCTGTAACGGAAAAAGAAATTTGAGAGGAGATGGGACTCACTTTAAAACTAACTCTCCCTTGTTGAGTAAACTTGAGCGCATTACTCAACAAATTCAGCAAGACTTGCCGCAATCTCTTTTCATCAGCATGGACAGTGGCGGGTAATTGAGCCCCTTGTTCATAGACAAACTCAATGTCTTTTTGTTTAGCCCGCATTCTAAATAAATCCACAATATCTTTTAAAAATTCAGGCAAGCGAAAATCTTTCGGCATCAATTCTAATTTATCCGCCTCGATTTTGGATAAATCTAAAATATCGTTAATTAACATTAACAAATGCTCACCACTGCGATGAATGATTTGTATGCCTTGTTTTTGTTTATCTGTTAGAGTGCTATCGTGAATCAATATTTGTGTGTAACCCAAAATACCATTCAGTGGAGTACGCAATTCGTGACTCATGTTAGCTAGAAAGGCACTTTTAGCATGATTGGCGGCTTCAGCTTCAATTTTGGCTTGTTCAGCGGACTTGATCGCCTGTTGTAATTTTGTTTCCGCTTGTTTGCGCTTAGTGATATCTTCATTTATAGCTACATAATGGCTTATTTTCCCAGAATAAGCATCTTTGATGGGAGAAATGGTGGAAAATATCCAGTATAATTCGCCATTTTTGCGTTCCCTGAGCATTTCACCTTGCCAAACTTTTCCTTGACTAATGGTAGCCCATAATTTTTTATAAAGTTCGGGCGGTTGTTTTCCCGAATTTAATAGGCTAAAATTTTTGCCGATAGCTTCTGCAAACGAGTAACCCGTTTTGATAGAAAATGCAGGATTAACAAATTCAATGGTACCGTCAGTATCAGTGATAACAATAATATTACCACTTTGCTCAACAGCACGAGAAAATTTGCGGAGTTCATCTTTTACGTGCCTGCAATTAATAATTTCTTGTTTTAATTGCTCATTTTTATGTAATAGACTCTTTTGCAAATGACGGATGGTCAAATGCGTGTTAATCCGTGCCAAGACTTCTTCCACTTGCACGGGCTTAGTAATGTAATCAACAGCACCCAGCTCAAAACCCTTGACTTTATCTACCGTATCATTCAGAGTGGTCATAAAAATCACCGGAATATCTTTGCTCTCTTCATTGGCTTTTAAACGACGACAGACTTCAAACCCGTCCATGTCGGGCATTATCACATCTAAAAGAATGATGTCCGGTTTGAGATATTTGAGGCGTTTGAGCCCACTTTCCCCTTTTTCAGCAATCAAGACTTTGAAATTGGCTTTTTCCAAATAGTTGAATAGGACTTTCAAATTGCCGAGCGTGTCATCTATGATTAAAACGCTACTTTTCTGTTTATTGTTCATGTTTTATGACTCTCCAACCAATCACACATATCATCCACTTGAAGATTATTAATAAAGTCTTGCATTTTAGCAACAAATGGCGCAAATTGCTCATCCGTTAACAGGCTCACCCGTTCCTCAACCGCCCTGACATCCCCAGCCATAGCCAGTTCATATAGAGTAACAACGGTTTCTGGCGGCGGTGGCACCAAGGGTGCTTGGCTAGCGATAAGGGATGGAATCTCTTCATAAATCCATTCTATGACTAAATGCCGTTGCAATTGCTCAAACAATTGTTTGGCATTGATGGGTTTGGGCAGAAAATCCTGACAGCCCGCCGCTAAACTTTTTTGCTGGTCTTCTTCAAACACACTGGCTGAGATGGCTATCACAACAATATCTTTTAGCTGTGGCGATTGTCGAATTTGGCGGGTTAATTCAAAGCCATCCATCTCTGGCATGAACAAATCGGTCAGAATGGCTTGAGGTTGATATTCAAGTGCTTTGGCTAAAGCCTCACGCCCATCACTGGCTTCGATGATCTCAAAACCCAAAGGCGACAGTAAATCTACCAATATCGCCCGATTATTTGATTGATCATCCACAATTAACAAAGTGGGCCTTTCGTCTTTGATACCGATAATTTTCCACTTCGTTGGCTTATTGGTAATTTCTTTTTTAAAATCATTAACTTTTGGTAAATATAACTCAAACCAGAAAGTGCTGCCTTCACCCAATTGGCTGGTAACTTGTAGTTGGCTGCCCATCAATTCAATTAAGTGGCGGCTGATGGCGAGTCCTAAGCCCGTCCCTTCCGCTTGATGTTTTTTCTCACCCACCTGTTGAAAGGGATTAAAAATCTCTTGTAATTGTTCAGGGGCAATACCAACGCCGCTATCCTCTATTTGAAAACGCATTTTTTGATTGGGTAGTACACCCACTTTGAAACTAACCACCCCCTTATCTGTAAATTTAACCGCGTTGCCAAGTAGATTAATCAGCACCTGACGCAAACGTTTTTCATCGCCATAGACACAACTGGGTAACGAGTCTTGATGTATATTCATTGAAAAATCAAATGCTTGATAAGTTAAAAAAATATCTTTATGCTCTGCACGAATGCGAACCATTTCACTCATTTCTCTCAATAAAGCCTGTAAATGGAAATTGTTTTTGTCGAGTTCTATTTTACCGGCTTCGATTTTTGCGAGATCAAGTACATCGTTGAGCAGCGTTAATAAATGTTTGCCACTTTGTTCAATAATCTTAATACCGTCTTGTTGATCGGTACCAAGAGAAGGATCCATTTTGAGAATTTGGGCGTATCCCAAAATGCCATTAAGCGGCGTTCGCAATTCATGGCTCATGGTAGCGATAAAGACGCTTTTAGCCCGGTTTGCAGTTTCGGCTGCCTCTCTCGCTTCACGAAGTTCTTGGGTTCTTTCAATGACTTCACTTTCTAGCGTTTGACTATATTCTTTTTGTAAACGTTCTGCCTGCTTGCGCTCAGTGATATTACGGACAATGGCGACAAACTTTGAACGATTATCCAGTCGTATGCTACTGACAGCGAGATCAAGCGGAAAAATTGAACCATCCTTGTGTTGTCCAACAACTTCTTTGCCAACCCTAAGAATTCCAGCGACACCGGTAGCCTTGTAGCGTTCTAGGCAATGCTCGCAGCTATAAGGCTCAGGCATTAACATGTTGAGGTTTTTCCCAAGCACTTGATCGGCAGAGTAGCCAAAAATATGCTCAGCCGCAGGATTAAACGACTCAATGATGCCATTATCATCAATAGTGATCACACCGTCCACCATATTCTCAAGAATCGCGCTGAGACGTGTTTCGTTGTCACGCAATTTTTCCTCGGCCATTTTGCGTTCAGTGATGTCTTGCCAAACACCCGCCCTGTGTGTGATGACCCCATCTGCATCTTTGATTAAACGTACCGTGTCACCAAACCATTTGTAGCTGCCATTGGCAATTTTAAAACGATACTCATGCTCATGGTGTCCCTCTTCAAATAAGTGAGGACTATTTTTAAACACCCTTTCAACATCATCAGGATGAATATTTTTAGCCCAAAAAGAAGAGTCTGAAACAAAGTCTTCAGGTTCGTAACCTGTCACTTCTTTAATGTTCTTACCCACGTAAGTGGCCGCCAAATCTCCTTCTGGCTTGCAAGTATAGGGGATAACGGGCAATGAGTCCACAATGGTAGAGAGACGTTCTGTCAATTGATTAGAGTGTTCCAAAATCCTCCGCAAGTAGGCTTTAGTTTTTATCATTCGGATGATGATCGGATCGACGAGACGGAGAAACGCCCAGACACCTGCCACTATGATCAAAAGAGTGATTGCCATTGCAATCCACCCCATTCGGATAAATGGGGCACGAATCTCGGCCATATCTATTTTGGCGACAATGCCGAGATTCAAAAGGGGCACCGGCTCATAAGCAGCGAGCACCCGCTCCCCCCGATAATCCAATGCAATCATAGTGCCGGATCGACCCAAAATGGCTTTACGCATGGGCTTGGCTAGATGCGATTGAAATGGAAGCGGCTGTGGATTTTCCAAGTCGAAATGGCGGTGCGTCAACAGAAACACGATTTTATCCCCCTCACGTCGGGCTAAGGTAAATTCCCCAGTTTCGCCAAAACCTTTGTAATGTTCGTGAGCATCAATAATTTGGCTCAGTGTGACCGCAAATGTGCCGCCAGGCAGATCGCCGGGATTGTGTTTGGCATTAAAATGGGCGATAGCCTCAATAAGCCGCGCCTGACTTTGCGCGGTTTCCACCAAACGTTCTTGTTGCCCTTCAAAAGCCGTCTCATAAAGTAGCCAAACGAGAGTGACTGACAGTACACAAACAGCCATTGTTAGAATGGCGGACGATAAAATGATGATTTTTAAGTTATAATTATTCATGATTCAAAATAGGAGTCTAAGATTTATCTTGGAGCTTGCCAAGGTAGCGAAATCGTAAAACGGCTCCCTTTGCCGATTTCGCTTTCGACATTGACGCTGCCACCATGCAGCTTTGTTAGCTTGTAAATTAAGGACAACCCCAGTCCAGTTCCTTCATACTGACGAGAAAGACTGCTGTCAAGTTGTACAAAGGGCTGGAATAAATACTCAATATTGTCTTCTGGGATGCCAATGCCAGTATCTATAACACTTATTTGTGCTACACCCTCATCGCCTGTGATTTCTAAGCTAACTTGCCCCCCTTCTGGCGTAAACTTGACGGCATTTGTCAATAAATTGAGCAAAATTTGCTTTAATCCCCACTCATCAGCTTGTAAAGTCGTCACAAAACCCTCATCGGCTCTGAACAGTTTAATTTGCTTTTTCTTGGCTGCTGATTCAACAAATTGTAAACTTTCTTGGCAAATATTATCTATTTGAATTGGCTTAATGTCCAATTTCATTTTTTCCGCTTCGAGCTGGGACAAAGCAAGGATGTCGTTTATTAAGGAGAATAAGTGGCTACCACTGGTATTGATCAAGTTGATTGCTTTTAACTGTTCCTTGTTAAGTGGCCCATGTATGCCATCTTGCAATAAATCAGACATTGTTAGGATAGCACAGAGGGGAGTGCGTAATTCATGGTTCATGGTAGCAAAAAATGAGTCTTTCATTCGAGCGGCGGCGAAAGAGGCGCGTTCTTCAATAAGTGCTTTCTCTGCCTGTTTACGATTGGTGATGTCATGGATCATCAGTAGCAGATGAAATTCGTCATTTATGATGAACCGACTCAAGTAACATTCAATGTCAAGTGCCTTGCCAAATCTACTCACAACATGAACTTCTCGTTTTTTCTTAACACCAGTGGATAGTGTCTCCTCTGCATCGGCAAGTAGGGCTGAATTTTTCCAAAATTCAATCTGGCGAAAATTTTGACTCAACATTTGCTCGGTGCCTATCATAGTGCCTATAGTTTCATTAGCGGAAACGCATTGCCCGTCAGAACGATAGCTTGCGATCCCTAAGGGCGCAACCGTGAGAATTGTTTTGTTAAACTGATAGGCTTCTTGTAACATGACATTGGTACGAACATAATCTAAACAAAGTCCCACAAATGGAACTAAGTAAGTCATCATTTTGAGAAAATGGGCAATATTAAAATTATTGTCAAAAAGTGCCGTGGAGCCAAAGGCCATGTAGAGTTGGACGGCAATCTCTGGAATAACGCTGATAAGAAGGGCGTGAGAAAAAAGGCTAGGATAGCGTTTATGGAAAGCTGGGTAAACGATCAAACCGGCAAAAATAAATAGAAACAAGGGTGCGACATCATAAGGCCGAGTAATAAGCGCGTCTGGATACGTCGTTTGTGGCAGTGTGGCACTGGTCGCGCTAAGGTGAATAATCGCATAAGCGAGCAAGCCAAAGATGAAACTGATACCGACTTTTAAATTGGCATCAAGTTTATTAACGCCTTTTATTAAAAATAATCCTAGCACAACAATCATAATCAGCGCATCGAAAAGTCGGCAAATAGCCCAAGTGAATGGGATCAGATTGTGGTTATCCGCCACGGCTTCAATAAGGCGATCTGCTGCTAGCGTATGAAATGCGTCCATGCAGCCCGCAAAAAATAAAGCGATGCCAATGAGCGGCGTGGTCAAATTACGGGTACTCAATGCCAAAAAGGCAGTGCATAAGGCAATACAAAAACCAGTCCATTCTAAAATGGTATGCTCAAATGCTCCGCGAAGAGAGATAACTTGTAATTCATGGCTTGAGAGACTGGCATGCTTTTCGGTGCCAAAATCGACACCTATCAAATTTAGTAAAAATGGCATCACACAAATAGCAATGACGAGTAAGACAAACGCCTGTGGCAAACGGGCATTAACATAAGAATCTGTGTCTGTGAGATTATTCTCATGAATGGTTTTTTTTGAATTTGACATTTTTTTGACATTTTTCTGGTATTTTGGAGTCCAAGGCTTTTACTACCATGTCCGAAATAATTTATGCTTTTCCAAGCAAAGCTTACTTTATCAATATGATAACTAAGGATATTGTCTTAGAAGATAGCATTCTCGATCTGATCGACAACTGTTTGGATGGTGCAAGGAGACAAATCTGTCGAGAGAAAGGCGAGGCTGCCCTTAGACCAATATATGAAGGCTATGAAGTTAAAATCAATTTAGACGAAAATCAATTTTCGATAGAAGACAATTGCGGTGGCATCGACATAGAGGATGATGCGTTCCATTTTGGAAAACCAGCCGTTGCCTCCACCGAATCCAAGTACTCTCTTGGCTTGTCTCGGGATGAAAAGGGCTATCTTTAAGATCAATGCCATTAAGTTAAGACAAACCTGACAGGTGTCAAAAACCTGTTAGGTTAATTTTTCATTGAGTTTACAACGACCTGCCAGGTTTTGGATACCTGGCAGGTCTGATTTGGAGGCTTAATGATTGGGATTTTGAAATTAAACGCGAAGAAAAATGGGCCAATCCGGGCACACACATTGAGATACAAAATCTTAACAAAGACATCCAATATCTTGAGGGGAACAATCGCCCGTGATTACGTTTTTCCTTTACACGAAATGGAAAACGCAACCAGACGGTATATTCATTATACCAATGAGAGGAAGGAGGACTTAACACGCAAGTATGGTGAAACGACAACGATTCTCCCCCTGCTAAACTTGGGAGGGGAGATAAACCCTCCATTGTGTGGTTGGACTATGACAGTGGACTGGAAGGCACCGTGCTTGGCGACACATTTACTGTCTGTCGTCAAGTCACCAGCGGAATTTATAAAAATAAAGTGGTATTTTGGAGTCCAAAATTTATTTTGGACGACGTCCAATTATGAAATCATTAACCAAATACTGCCGCAATTTTTTTTAACGCATTCAAGTGTTGTGGTTCTTGTCTCTGCAAAATATCATCATTAATTTTGAGAATCACACTCTTAATCAAGTAGCTGGTTCTTTTCAAATTAGTTATTGTCTTGAGTTTAGCTATATCTTCTGTCACACATTGACCTTTCAAGGAAACACGTTTTTCAGCTTTCCCTTGATATAGATTACTTTTTAAATAATTGGGCAATTGATTTGGAGACATATCTTCACAGGCTAGAGCATGAAGATAATATTTCAATAGGTATTGCACAAAATCACTACCACAACCAACCTTAGCACTCGCTAAATTTAAAATATCCAGCATCTGTGCAGGTACACGACTTTCAACTGATTGACGTTGCTTTTCCAAAGCCTGTTTTACCAGAGGAGTTGATTGATGTGGTAACACACAGACATTATCGCATTGTTCACACACACCGACTAATACTTGCTTAACAATACTAGAACCATCACTAAAAGGTACGTCACGCAGTTTATAGGTAACAGTAACAAATGCCGCACATTTATCACAAGCCACTTTCTCTTGATCACCCACTTTTAAAATATTCATATTGCATCACCTTGTTCATGTACGCTGATAAAAACGGTTTCAGGTTCAATGAAATACCATTTTATATACCAACGCTTACCATTGTTTACGGTTCATTTGTCAAGTTAATGGGTTTGACTTGCACTCTCCAAAGGCTAAGACGGTATTTTGGAGTCCAAGATTTATCCTGACGTCGAAACAAGCCTTGGACTCCAAAATACCCTAAAATTTATGATTCAGTACTTATACCCACACGGCAAAAATATCTTTGTCCTGAAATTGAATTTGTTCCTCTTTGTAGCTTTTGCCTTTGTTGAAATCATAAATCAGCAGATAGCCCTTTTTTAGCGAGTAGATGTCGAGATAATCACTTAATTGTTGCAAGCCCCGTTGATGATATTTCTCTCC
>JBDLJY010000071.1:0-23999 GCA_039714115.1 Pseudomonadota bacterium
GAAAAACATTAAGGCCACTGTAAAAAGTGGTAAAGTATTCGCTGAGCCAAAACAACATATTAATTAAGTCCCCTTTTGTAGAGCCAATGCCATATCGTGCCGACAAACCTGACAGGTGTCAAAAACCTGTCAGGTTAATTTTTCCTTGAGTTTACAACGACCTGCCAGGTTTTGGATACCTAGCAGGTCTGAATTTTTTCCTTGAGTTTACAACGACCTGCCAGGTTTTGGATACCTGGCAGGTCTGAATTTTTTCCTTGAGTTTACAACGACCTGCCAGGTTTTGGATACCTGGCAGGTCTGAATTTTTAGGCTTAACTTAATGGCATTGCTTTTGTAGAGCGCTAACCACTTTTTCCATTTGCATACCGCGTGAGCCTTTAATGAGCACCGTGGCACAGCTAGGCAATTGGGCGCGTAAAGAATGAATCAAATCATTATGATGAACAAAATGTTTCCCCCCCTCGCCGAAACTTTCAACCGCATAACGGCTCATATCACCGATAGCCCATAAGCGTTCTACCCCGAATTCCCGCGCCCGTTCACCTGCTTGTCGGTGAAACTCAGCACTCTCAGTGCCCAGCTCGTTCATATCGCCAAGCACCAGCCAATAGGGCGAAGTATTATTACTTAATACCGCCAGAGCGGCATTGAGCGAGGCGGGATTAGCATTATAAGTATCATCAATCAAACTAATGCCATTGATACCAGCGCGACGTTGCAAGCGCCCCTTCACAGGCAGCATGTTTTGCAAACCCTGTTGTATCGCCTCTAATGTGCAACCGCAAGCTAATGCACAAGCACTTGCCGCTAAGGCATTCATAACGTTGTGTCGTCCCGCTAATGGTAGATGGATAGCGATGTCACCGCTTTTGCTTTGTAAAGTGAAATCACTGCCGCTTTCATTCAACCGCAGCTCGGTTGCCATCACATCCGCTCTATTGTCCAAGGCAAAAGTGCTTGTTTGATGTGGAGCCGCTAATTGCTGCCAGAGATTGGCATACTCATCGTCATTATTGATGACTGCCACTCCATCGCTTTTCAAGTTTGAAAAAATCTCGCCTTTAGCGAGGGCAACGCCTTTAATACTCCCAAAACCTTCGAGATGGGCGGGAGCACATTGCGTAATAGTAGCGACGCTGGGCTGTGCGATCTGGGTTAAATAGCCAATTTCACCAGCATGATTGGCACCCATTTCAATGACGGCATAACGATGCGCCGCTTGTAAGTTAAAAAGCGTCAAAGGTACGCCAATATCATTATTGAAATTACCTTGATTGGCTAAGACACTGCCCTTTTGTGCAAAAATAGCACGGAGCATTTCTTTAGTAGTGGTTTTACCATTACTGCCCGTGATTGCCACCACTGGCAAATCAAAGCGTTGCCGCCAAAAACGGGCTAAATCTCCCAAAGCTTTGCGCGTATCAGAAACACGCAGGGTAGGTAAATCACAAATCACGGGCTTTTCGACAATGACGGCACCAGCCCCCTTTTTTTGGGCTTCCATGACAAAATCATGTCCGTCAAAACGCTCGCCACTTAATGCTACATAAATTGCGCCAGGTTTTATCTCGCGTGTATCGGTACTACAACCGGTCAATTTGACATCATTTCCTGATATGACGGCTCCGAGTGCCGGTGCTACTTCATTTAAATAAACTTCCATTTCAGTTACACTACTTTTCTTCTCGTTCCTAACCGATCCAAGATAAATCTTGGACTCCTTTTATACCTTCAGATAACAATTTCATCGACAAATATCTACATGTAGACATTTTATGTCTACATTTCAATATTGTGGACTAGGGAGAATCAGCCCTTTATCCCCTCGCCGAAGCTTAGGGTTACTTTTTTGTTCAGTTTCTTTCTTCTTTTCTAACCAAAAACGAACTCGTTTGGTTGGGTGAAGCCATTCTTTGACCCTTGCACCAACCTTTTCAGTAAGTTTAGAAAAGGAAAAGTCAGAGTCAGTTTTTCGCAAGATGTTGTACGCACCGTTAGCGTCGGCGTTCAATAATGTTCCGTCACTGGACTTGTACAAACCACGTTTGACCCGTTTACCACTAAAAGTACGCTTTTTCTTGGCTTTAGGGTTGTACCGTTTAGGCATCTTGTCATCATCCACAAAACTAGCTTTGCTCGTATAACTCTCGTCTGCCACCACCATTTCGATACCGTGTGACCCAAGTTTGTAACCTAATTTTGCCACAAATTGGCCTAGAGCTAAATTTACAAAGTTTTGATTTGTTTTAGGGCCTAAGTTGATATTAGTCAATGACTTAACCACGTCACCGACAACAACTTTTGAAATACCCTGTTCAACGCAGGTTTTTACAACATAAGAGGTCGCTCTGTGCATATAATCGTTTACAGCGGCATTACGCCAATCGGTTAAACTTTGGAGTTGACGCGACCATTTTTTCTCCCTTTTTGATAGTTTGGATTGCATTTTAGCCTTACGCTTATTGTAATGAGCGTTTATTGACTTTAAGCGCCTACCGTCAATAATGAAAGGCTCGATAACGCCGTTAGTGACGCAAGTAGCCAGATTGTTAAGCCCCAAGTCAATAGACATAACTTGATTATGAAACTTCACGATTTTGGAATGAAAATCGCCTTTATCGTCCAGTTTGTCCAAATTAACCTGTTCTACCGTATCAAAATGCTTAACTATTTGATAAATATCGCTAATGTCATCATCATAAACAAAAACTGCATGAAAAGACTTGTGTTTGGGAATAATCTCAACCTGTTTGATAGCTTTACCTACCAGTTGTTTAGGCACTTCGATTTCCAAACCTTTTTCTAAAACAACCAAGCCCTTTCTAACAAGGACTTCTGCCGATTTAATCACTTGACCACTTGGCATTTTGAACGACTTGATTTCAAAGTTCTCGCTCAAAACCACAAATTGGTATTTGATTTTAAAAGCTTGGTAGTCGAAGACCAAGTTATCAAATTTTTTGGGTTTAAACCTCGGTGGCCTTGGTTGCCCTTTGTACTTGCCCGGATTCTTTTTGAAATCTTGACTCGCTTGAAAAAAGCCCAAAAAGTTCTTATCAAGCCTTCGTAATGTTTGCTGAGCGACTTTTGCTTTCAATAATTTATAATTGACCTCTCCCTCAAGGTTTTTGACCTGCCTCATTGCCTTATCCATTTGGGGATAGGAAAAATATCTACCCGTTGCCTCAAAAGCCTCTCGCAATGTCCACAAGGCTTGGTTGTAAAGATTTTTGGCATGATGAGTCAGGTCTCTAAGTCGCTCAAATTGAGACTTTTTCAAACCTCTAATCTTGATTTTCAGTGCCCTCACACGCTACCTCGATTGTGCATTTTATGCCACGTAAAGAATAGATTAAGTTTCATTATGAAAAAAATTAATTATAGAACATCCGTAGCTGTCAGGCAAGATATACATAAAATCTCGACATGTTGAGAAATGTAGATATTATTTCATACTATATTAACGCAACAAAGAAACCACCAATGCCCTATCACTAAATGCGAAACGTTGATCACCAACCTCTTGATAATCCTCATGTCCTTTACCAGCAATCAACACAACATCGCCTACTGTAGCACCTTGCAGCGCGTAGCGAATAGCCAGTTCCCTATCTGCTATAACCGCAGAGGGAGTAGGGCAACCTTGAAGAATATCCTCAATAATCGCTTGGGAAGCCTCATGGCGCGGATTATCATCAGTGATAATCACATTATCAGCATAGCGTTGTGCAACATCGCCCATTAACCGACGTTTACCCCTATCGCGATCACCGCCGCAGCCAAAAACACACCACATTTTCCCCTTTAAATGTCCACGCAACGCCAACAAAACTTTCTCCAAAGCATCCGGCGTATGGGCATAATCAATGACGACGCTCGGCTGATGCGCCTGCCCAAATCGTTCCATCCTGCCGGGCACCGCAGGAAGGCGACTTAATTGAATAAGGAGATCTCGCAAAGGGAAACCCATATTGAGCAACACAGAAAGCGCCGCTAAGACATTACTGACATTAAATTGTCCAAACCACGGACACAGTAACTCACCATCTCCCCAACGAGTATGAATATTTAGCCGACAGCCCAGAGTCTCATAAGCGCGTATTTGAGCAAAAACATCGGCAGCCTTATCATGGAGACTATAAGTCAATGGCGTGACCGTCAAATTAGCCAAAACGCTTTGCCCAAACGCATCATCAAGATTAATCACAGCAGATTTCAAATCTGGCATCATAAATAATCGCCGCTTGGCATCGCCATAAGCTCTCATGGTTTGATGATAATCCAAATGATCACGACTTAAATGAGTCAATACAGCAATATCAAAGCCTATCCCATTAACACGTCCCTGTGCCAACGCATGAGAAGAGACTTCCATCACCGCTTGTGACACATTTTGTCTCCGTAACTGAGCCAATAATCCTTGCAAATGGATAGCATCGGGAGTGGTATGAAGTCCCGGCTGCAATGCGCCATAAATCCCATAGCCTAAAGTCCCAACTAAGCCGCAAGGGGCATAAGCATGTAACAAATGAGCAATCGCGTATGTCACCGAAGTTTTGCCATTCGTCCCAGTCACACCGATAATTCGCATATTGCGTGAAGGATTGCCAAAAAAACGCGCCGCAATTTCTCCCAATTGTTGAGACAAATTGGGCAGAGAAATACAAGGGATATCACCAGCCAGCGTCTCGACACCCGCAACGGGTGCCTCCTTAAGCACCGCTATCGCACCTTTTTCCAAAGCCGACTCAATGTAAATTTCGCCATGTGCTTGTGTACCCGCGAGGGCTAAAAACACATTACCGGGGCGCACGGAGCGACTATCTAGGGCTAAACCAGTCACAGGGCGCTCAAGTTTGGCACCCAATTCGTCTGTTAATAATTCACTTAAAAGCATAACGTCCAAGATAAATCAAGACCTGGCAGGTTAAAAACAAAACCTGCCAGGTCAAAGTCAAATTCAGGCAGGTCTTGTAAACCTGCCAGGTCAAAGTCAAATTCAGGTCTGGTTAGGTTGTGCCTTTGACCTGCCAGGTTTGGTTTTAACCTGGCAGGTCTTGTAAACCTGCCAGGTCAAAGTAAAATTCAGGTCTGGTTGGGTTGTGCCTTTGACCTGCCAGGTTTGGTTTTAACCTGGCAGGTCTTGTAAACCTGCCAGGTCAAAGTAAAATTCAGGTCTGGTTGGGTTGTGCCTTTGACCTGCCAGGTTTGGTTTTAACCTGGCAGGTCTTGTAAACCTGCGCGATCCTAAAATATTTTAACAACGTTCAGCTACCCGCATGATTGCACTACGGGCACGCGGATTCGCAGCCACTTCAGCGGCACTCGGTTTGATCGGTTTACCAATGGCGCGTAAACGAGGATGCAAGGCATCCGATGTCACCGGCACATTGGGCGGAAAATCATCACCTCGTACACAATCACGAATAAAGCGTTTAACAATACGATCCTCCAGAGAATGAAAACTAATAACGACCAAACGCCCACCCGGCGCTAAAACATCTAACACTTGTGGCAAAACTTGCTGCAACTGCTCAAGTTCACGGTTGATAAAAATTCGTAAAGCCTGAAAAGAGCGCGTTGCAGGATGTTTAAATCCCCCTTTAGGAGATGGAGGAGGAAGAGCAGCCACAATAATATCTGCTAACTGGCGCGTCGTTTTCAAATCCGCATGATCGCGTGCCGCCAGTATCGCCTGTGCAATGCGTCGCGCATAGCGTTCTTCACCATAAGTCCTTAAAACATCTACAATTTCAAAAAAAGTGGCCTTAGATAACCATTCAGCCACACTTTCGCCACTGTTTGGATTCATACGCATATCCAAAGGCCCATCACGCATAAAACTAAAGCCTCGGACAGGCGTATCCAATTGCGGAGAAGAAACCCCCAAATCTAGCAATACGCCATTAACTTGACCTAAACAACCGCGTTTTTCAACATGCCCGCGCGTGTGTGCAAAGCTACTGTGGACAATGCTAAAACGCCTATCAGCAACGCACAAAGATTGCGCTGCTTGCACCGCCTCAGGATCCTGATCGAAAGCCAATACTTGACCCAATTTTCCGAGGCGACTCAAAATTGCGAGAGAATGTCCACCTCGCCCAAAGGTACAATCGACATAAATGCCCTCAGGATGTAAGTTTAATGCATCTAACACCGCCGCTAATAAAACTGATTTATGTGCCACTGTCAAATTCTTTGTCGAATGATTTGCTATTATTAATAAAAGTCCTCACATCGATTGGCCCACAGAACTGTCAATGCCATAGGAGAACTGATAACTAAAATGTACCGTGTTGCTGCTATACAAATGGCCTCTGGCTCCAATGTCACAGCCAATCTCAATGAAGCAGGCCGACTCATCGGCGAGGCCGTCAATATGGGTGCCCAATTAATCATTTTGCCAGAAAATTTTGCGTTGATGGCTATGCACTCCATAGATAATATTAACATGCGCGAAAAGCCGGGGAGCGGCCCCATCCAAGAATTTTTGTCCCAACAAGCCGCACGTTTTGGAATATGGTTGGTGGGCGGAACCTTGCCGCTGGTGGCCAATGATCCCTTAAAATACCGCGCAGCTTGTTTAGTATTTAATAACACTGGCACCTGTGTCGCCCGTTATGACAAAATGCACTTGTTCGATGTCACCGCCGCCCCTGATGAACAATATTGTGAATCGGATACGATTGAAGCGGGACAACAAGTGGTCGTGGTTGAAACCCCTTATGGACGCTTAGGGCTTGCAATATGTTATGATTTACGCTTTCCTGAATTGTTTCGCTGTATGCTTAGCCAAGGCGTCGAATTAATTGCCGTACCCTCAGCCTTCACCGCAGTCACCGGCAAAGTCCATTGGGAAATCTTAGTACGGACGCGAGCGGTGGAAAATCTCTGTTATGTGATCGCAGCCAATCAAGGGGGTTATCATGTCAATGGTCGAGAAACTCACGGCAATAGCATGATAATCGATCCGTGGAGCTTTGTGTTAACCCGTTTGAACCAAGGAGCAGGAGTGATTTGTGCAGATTTAGATCCGGAAAAACAGGCACACTTGCGGAGTAAATTTCCAACTCTTGAACACAGAAGGATTCAATGTCAACAGCCTTAAGACACTTAAACGCGCTTGATAACTATATTTATCAATAAAATAGCATCCAAAGTTCATTAACTGATTACTCGATATTTTAGTTTTTTTTTGTCCCCCCTTTTTTTGACAAACAATGCCGTTAAGTTAAGGTTCGTAGTAGGCGATTTATCGCCTACTACTGGGAACATAAAACAAGAACATCAAGTGATTACGAGAATACGATCGTGTCTTCAATAAATCAAGCCAAGGCGGAAGCTCGAAAACTTATAAAACAATATCAAAAACTACAGTCGGAAGCCCAAACCGCTGGGACGGCAGAAGAAGCAGCACTGAAAGCCGCAGAAACAAAAAAACTGGTTTCACAAATAAGCACACTGCAATCAACCATCAGCAAACTGGGTAAAGAGCAAACAACCGCCACTGCACTAGAAGAACAAAAGTTTAAACGTGCCACCTCGTTTGAAGATCGCATTAACCATCTTGAAGAAGCCCATAAAAAAACTCGTACACAAATTGAGCAGCTCAACAGAGCCAAACAACAACTCACAGGTTTATTAAAACGTGAGAAAGAAAAAAACGCCAGGGCTGCGGTTCATGGTTCCCGCACCAATGATGAAAAGTTGCAACAAGAACTGACTCACCTGATCTCGAAAAAAGAGGCCGAACAGCAAGCCCTTAGGCAAGAACTTGACAAAGCCCGTGAACATGCCAGAAAAGAGGCCGAGTTGTTTAAAGTGCAACGCGATGCGGCACGGGCATTGATGGATAAACAGAAACAATTAGAAAGAGAAAGGTCGAACACATCGCCTAATTATAGTGGCAACAAAGGTTTGTTGATGGGAATAGGCATCGGTGCTGTGTTTTCACTCCTACTGGGGGGGGTATTTCTAGCACCATTGTTGACACAACAACCCGTTGAGCCACAGAATCATGTTTATGAAGCACCCCCAACAAACCAACAAACTGACATGCTTTTTGTCGAAAAAGAACCACCAAACGTGATGCCAAGCGTTAAACCACTTGGGCGGTATCGTGACCCATTAAAACAGGGTGGAAAAGGGCCACTGATGGTCAAACTACCAGGTGGCACATTTAAGATGGGTAGTAAAAACACTTTGCCCTATCAGGATGAACGCCCCCAACATGAGGTCACATTACGGGCTTTCTCTATCAGTAGATATGAAGTGACGTTTGAAGAATACGACCGGTTTGCAAGGGCGACAGGCAGCCCCTTACCAGATGATAGAGGCTGGGGACGGGGAAAACGACCTGTCATTAATGTCAACTGGCATGAGGCCACTAAGTACACCAAATGGTTAACCAATCAAACCGGCCATCAATATCAGCTACCTAGCGAAAGAGAATGGGAATATGCCGCGAAAGCTGGCACAGATACGAACTACTGGTGGGGTATTAGGGTTGGCAAAAATAACGCTAATTGCGGCATTTGTGGTAGCCCGTGGGATGGGAAAAAAACCGCCCCGGTAGGGAATTTCAAGCATAATGCTTTTGAGATATATGATACCATCGGCAATGTCATGGAATGGACACGCAGTTGCCTTCATCGGAGTTACCAAGGTGCACCAGCTACCGAAAACCAGTGGAAGGGTGGGGATTGTTCGCAGCGGATGGTGCGTAGCAGTTCCTATAGAAGTTATATAAACAGTCTACGCACGACGAAAAGAAATCATTTTCACCCAAACACACGTATCGATACACTTGGATTTCGGCTGGTGCGTGTCGATTAAAACCCCCGCCTTTAATATTTTTAATCGACCAAAGAAATCCGATTTTTTGAAAAAATCGGATTTCTATCGGTTTTTAATCGACCAAAGAAATCCGATTTTTTGAAAAAATCGGATTTCTATCGATTTTTAATCGACCAAAGAAATCCGATTTTTTGAAAAAATCGGATTTCTATCGGAGAGCAACGCTCAATGCCATTAATGGCGCCTAATTTTATCTTTACATTCAACAAATAAATAATTGAGAGAATACGATAGTGTCTTCAATAAATCAAGCCAAGGCGGAAGCTCAAAAACTCATAGAACAATATCAAAAACTACAGGCGGAAGCAAAAACCGCTGAGACGGCAGAAGCGGCAGAGCGTAAAGCCGCCGAAGCCCAAAAACTGGTTTCACAAATCAGCACACTGCAATCAACCATCACTCAACTGGGTAAAGAGCAAACAATCCCCTCTGAGCCAGAACTTCCTACCTCGTTTGCAAAGCGCATTAACCTTCTTGAAAATGCCCAGAAAAAAACTAGTCTACAAATCGAGCATCTCACCGAAAGCAAAGAGCAAATCATACGCTTATTAAAACGTGAGAAAGAAAAAAACGTAGCGGCAGCCCAGGGTTCCAATGATGAAAAGTTGCAAGAACTGACTCAGCTAATATCGAAAAAAGAGGCAGAACACCAAACCCTCATGCAAAAACTTGACAGCATCAATCGACAGCTCCGAAGAGAGGCTGAGTTGTTTAGAGTACAACGCGATGCGGCACGGGCATTGATAGATAGACATAAACAATTAGAAAAGGAAAAGTCGAACACTCCGCCTCGTTATGTTGACAACAAAGGTTTGGTGATGGGAGTCGGTCTCGGCACTTTGTTTTCACTCTTACTGGGGGGAGTATTACTGTTGACACAAGACGAGTCCGTTGAGCCACAGACGCCACCACCCCCAACAAAGCCACAAATTGACAAGCCGGTTGTCAAAAAAGAACCACAAGTGATGCCAAGCGTTAAGCCGCTGGGGCGGTATCGTGACCCATTAAAACAGGGTGGAAAAGGGCCACTGATGGTCAAACTACCAGGCGGCACATTTAAGATGGGTAGTAAAAACACTTTGCCCTATCAGGATGAACGCCCCCAACATGAGGTCACATTACAGCCTTTCTCTATCAGTAGATATGAAGTAACGTTTGAAGAGTACGACTTGTTTGCAAAAGCGACAGACAACCCGTTGCCAAATGATAGGGGCTGGGGAAGGGGAAATCGACCTGTCATTAATGTCAACTGGCATGAGGCTACTAAGTACACCAAATGGCTAAACGAGCAAACTGGCCATCAATATCAACTACCTAGCGAAAGAGAATGGGAATATGCCGCGAAAGCTGGCACGGACACGCTCTATTGGTGGGGGCTTGATGTTGGCGAAAATAACGCTAATTGCGGCAATTGCGGCAGCCAGTGGGATGGAAAACAAACCGCCCCGGTGGGGAGTTTCAAGCCTAATGCATTCGAGATATATGATACCATCGGCAATGTCATGGAATGGACACGCAGTTGCCTTCGTAGGAGTTATCTAGGTGCGCCAGCTACCGGAAACCAGTGGAAGGGTGGGGATTGTTCCCAGCAGATGGTGCGTAGCAGTTCCTATAGAAGTTATATAAACAGTCTACGCACGACGAAAAGAAATCATTTTTCCCCGGGCGCTCGTATAGATACGCTGGGATTTAGGGTGGTGCGTGTCGATTAAAACTTTCTGGGGGTACATTCACCGGCACAAGGCAGGGTAAATACCTGTTTATCTTCCAAGCGTAATGCCGTTAATGCGCCCCCCCAGAGACAGCCAGTATCCAAAGCATACACGCCGTTTTCCGCATAATAGCCCAAAGTCGACCAATGCCCAAAAATAATCTGTTGCTTGCGACTGGCACGATGGGGCCACCAAAACCAGGGCTTATCTTCATCATTGAGGTAAAACGAGGGAGCACCCTTCTTTTTTAGGGCTAATTTGCCTTCGGCATTGCAATAACGCAACCGCGTAAAACAATTAGTGATAAAACGCAACCTATCCCATCCCGTGAGTTTCTCTGACCATTTTTTGGGCTCATTACCATAGAGATTTGCCAAATATTCTCGGTATTTTTGACCGCGTAACGCTTCTTCAACTTCGGCAGCACACTGACGCGCTTGCAACAAGTCCCATTGCGGCGGTAGTCCGGCATGAATCAGGGTGAATCTATCGTGATGGAGAAAGGGACGATGACGTAACCATTCGAGCAATTCTTCTCTGTCAGGGGCTTCCAAAATGGGGCTAAATGTGTCCCCTGGCTTAAGATATTCAATGTTACCGTGTGCAACCGCCAGCAGATGCAAATCATGATTACCCAACACGACGATGGCTCGTTCTTTTAAATCCTTAAAAAACCGTAACACTTCTAGTGAATGTGGCCCCCGATTCACTAAATCGCCGGTACACCAGATGACATCTTGTCTGGGGTTAAAATGGATAAGTTCAAGTAACTGTTGTAATTCGGTGTAACAGCCTTGTATATCACCGATGGCATAAGTTGACATAATTGCAAGGCAAGCAAATAAAAAAAAACCCCTAACTCATGGAGTTAGGGGGGGGTTTGAAGTGGGGTGAACGATGGGGCTTGAACCCACGACCGCCGGAATCACAATCCGGAGCTCTACCAGCTGAGCTACGTTCACCATTATTTAAGAATAAAAGAGAACTCTTACTTAAAAACGCCAAAACCACAAAATCCGGCCTTGGTTATGTTTAAGGGGTAAGCTCCCTGGGGTGATAAAACATCTATCACCTTTAATAATATATAATTAAAGGGCAAACCCGATAGGGTATGCCCCTACACAGATTTTGAGGCTAATCGATGGTTAATTATATATAAGTTTCAACGATGCTAAATATACTACAAATAATTATTGTCTGTCAAGATTTCATTTTTTGACTAATTTTGTTTTGGTGTTTAATGCTAACTGCTATAAAGTTATAAACAATAGCGTGTTATTTTACAAAAAAAGCCACATATTTCAAAATTTAATTTAGAAAACATAGCAGTAAGTCTATTAAAGCTTGCTAACTCAAACCTTGACTATCAGTTTTCTGATTTTTTCCCAAACCAAATGGTTTTTATCAAGAATAATTATCTTAACATTATTAAAACATTCGGCTAAATAAATTTTTTCACTATCATGTTCTATTAGAAACTGGTTTTTTGGGTCTAAATAGACATCGTACTCTGGCAAGTAAAAATCAGGAAAATAATGACGAACCACACCTTGCTGATCTTTATACTTAAGAGGTTTTGGTCTTACCCAAGAAATATCATAGTTATCTAATTCTTGAGCGACTTGTAATTCGTAAACCGAATCAAGCAACACGCCTTTGTAATTTATAATATTTCTTTGGAGTCTTCTATGATCAGATGTAAGTGCTTTTTCAGCTAAAATTTGCTTGGTTTTATTTGAGTGTTTTTTACCCAGAAAACTTGGTATGATTTTACCTTCTTTAATTTTTATTGAAAGTTCTTTACCTGCTATCTAATTTGTGATCAAAAGTGATCACGGTTTAGTTCACGATTCATCCAAGCTGGTTGCTACCATCCATGCGGATGGTTACAGAGCCGTCTTGTCCCCGTGCGTTAATTCCCGGTTAGCCCCCGGTATTTAAATCAAAATCTGCTCTAACAGGCTGGCTTCGAGATCAAATCTGGTTTGATCATGCCCTACGCAGACGGGTGATGATTCTAGCAAAACTGAAAGGAATGTAAAGTGTTTTTTTTTTGTGTACTTTATGAACACAATTTATCACAGATGCTCACATATTTAAGTACTAATAGATTGCTCTTTTTTCTAATCTTATATCATCAGATTTTGATAAACCACTATTCCATGCTTTTCTACCTTTAGTATTGAAATAATTATTACAATGTTCTTTTATCCATTTTCTACCTTCTTCGGTATGTTTCCTATAATAATGATTTACTATTGCATGGATAGTAAACTCTCTCTTACAAACAGGACATTCGTATAAATCATTTTCTTTTTTACGAAAATCAGTGGCTTTAAATTTCTTTTCTTTTTTAATGCAAGCATTAAAATGTCTTTTATAGTTTGATAGGCTAATAAGTTGCCCACAATGTTGACATTTTTTCTTATTCCTTTTCATGCAGTTATTCTATTATAAAATAGAAAAATTACGCATCAACTCAATGATAAATTTAATTGGCGCGCCCGGCAGGATTCGAACCTGCGACCCTCGGCTTCATACCACTATAGCTTTCGCTACCAAAACATGCGTTTCGTTTGTGGTCTGGACCATGTCTTTACCCTCTCAGGTATGGTGCGTATGGCCTCTACGGAACCCTAGTATTACATTATTGATACAACCGAATAGTTACCAGCAAACCCAATGAGCCCCTTCACTATTCTCTCGGTTTCCTCGGCGTTGCCATTTAACAGGTTTCACCGATATAGCACCATCCACCATAACGGTTCCTGTTTCCCGTCATGGGTCCAATTTTGCTTACACAAAAAAAAGAAGGCCGATGCTCTAGTCCAACTGAGCTACAGGCGCATAAAATATATATAATTGGTCGGGGTAGAGGGATTTGAACCCCCGACACCTTGGTCCCAAACCAAGTGCGCTACCAGACTGCGCTATACCCCGGTCATGTCATTGAGGTGCGCGATGATACACCTACAAAATTTTTACGTCAAGACTCAAATGATAAAAATAGGGCAGATTAGTCATTATCTATTTGATTTAAAATATAAAAAAAAATAAAAAAAAACCACACCCCGCAGGTCGAAAGCCTACTTTTAGTAAGTTATTTGCTACCACCCCCACTAAAAAACGCATACTGTCCCACTTGGCAACGATTATTGCGTAACAGGCTAATGATCTGCCCAGGCTCTGGAATATTGGGCTGACTTTCAACCAATAAAGTATGCAAGCCAGTAGCCGCTTGAGTGCATAACACAGCCACCAAATCATCGCCTCCAAAAGGTGGCGCAACTTTCATCGCTGGCGGAGTATAGGGAAATTGCTGTACAACCAATGGATCATTATACTCAGAATACGGATACATAAATTGTAACTCCCCATTTCCCGCCAGATTAAATAAGGTCAGCGCCTTTAAACCTTCCGCCCTGTCCCCGGGCTTAATGCTAAAATGCAACACCTCACCTTTTTTATGTAATCCATCCCCCTCCGCCAAGGAGATACGAATCGGTTTGAGGCGCATATCAAATTGCGTTTCTAAGACCTTTAATAAACGCTCCTTGTTTACCACCCGTTGCCAGCGAACCAGCGCGTCGCTTGGCAATTGGGTGATTTTGTCACCCGTATTGTTAAATACGGCGGATTGCTGAGGGTTAACCACAAAGAGCAAATCATAGCTTTGAGAGGCGTTAACCAGACGGACATGCTTTAAGCCTTGAGGGGCAGTGCCCTTTTGCACCACGATAGCAATATCGGGCTGCGGAGCAGGGGGTAGGGGTTTTGGAGCTTTACGCAAATTAAACACTGCCTTTGTATCACCGCCTGGCAACAACTTCGGCTTTTGTCGCTGTCCCGTATGAACGCTAACCTTCTCTTTTAAAAAAGTTTCTAGCTCGTCACGTTCTAAACGCCCGTTTTGGTTGCCATCCGCTTTGCCATTTAAGGCTTGGGCCAAAAACCAACTTAAAGCACCATGCGGTTTGTCATCTAATATCGTTTCTGGCACCTGCAAATTATCACTAGCTACACCCGTAATCAGGGTGACATGGGCAGGGGGTTTACCGCCATCGAAAAAATCACTTTGAGTGGGCAGCGCAGGAGACGCTGGGGGATCATCTGGTTGAATATTCCAAAATCCACCCGTGCGAACCTGCCCCAAAGGTCGCGCTATAGAACGCACCATGCCGCTAGAATGACAAGAATCCGCTATAAACAATATATTAATATTGTCATCACTGAGTTCTTCAAATATGCCATATAGTTCATCATCAAGGATGCGCCCTTGGGTGGGCTGGTTGGGATTAAAATCATGGAACATGATACTTTCATCGTTCCCATCTTTTTCATCTAAGGGGGCAACATCCGCTTGCTGTCCGCCGTGTCCCGCAAAGGTTAAGATGAGAGTATCTCCCGGCTTGGCTTGTTTTACCATATCTCGCCAAGCCTGAATGAAGGCAACACGGGTGGCTTGTGCATTGAGTAATACCCGCTCATCAGGAAGTTGCACTTTTTGACGGCGCAAAGCATCCTTTAATAATTCAGCATCATTGACGGCCCCTGCTAGGTTTATTAGGCGATTTCCGTCGGCATATTGATATTGGTTAATACCCACGACTAATGCGTGTTGAGTCGTTTGGGCAGTGGGTGGAGTAGTAGATACAGACCTATCCGGTACCACCGGGGGCTCTTGGCAACCTTGGATAATCAATCCCAACAAACAAAACGTATAAAGGGCTAGCCGACATAAATTGCTGTGTGCGTACATAATGACCTCACTAAAATAAAGTTATTATCTGACGGACTAAAAACTGATAAAATAACACACATACATTCATTTTATAGTTCAAACCATGACTGAGACTTACTATCGCTACCACGTATTTTTCTGCACCAACCAACGCGCCGAAGATCAACGTTGCTGTCAAAATCACAATGCACAGGCGATGCGCGACTACTTAAAAAAACGTACCAAAGAATTGGGGATAATCGGACGCGGCGCAGTGCGAGCCAATAGCGCAGGCTGCATGGATCGCTGTGCAAAGGGCCCAGTGATAGTCATCTATCCCCAAGGCGTGTGGTACACTTATAAAGACAAAGCCGATATTGATGAAATCATTTCTGAGCATCTCCAAAATGGGCGCATCGTTGAACGCCTAAGATTAGTAGATAACCCATAACATAAATTTTCATCAATGGAGTGCAAGGCGTACCTTGCACGTCAAAGCTGTCTCTTTAAAAACTCAAAAAAGCCTTTTTTACGCAAAAACCACACTATCACACCTAGCAAAATACCATAAAATAATATTTTGATTAAAACCGCAAATAAGCTAATAAGGCTTGTAGAGACAACATAAGCCAAATAGAGTCCGATAATTGCCAGTGCGCCGTAACCTATATATTGCTGTGGATTCATATCAGTTATCAGTTATCAATTTGTGATTTATTTGGACTCCAAAATACCATAAATTTTCATGCATTGAGATAAAACCTACTGGAGAAAACTATGCGCTCAATTTGTTTATTAGGCGGAACTGGATTTGTTGGAAAGCATCTCGCTAATCGACTGTTTAAAATGGGGTGGCAAGTACGGGTATTGACGCGGCGGCCCGAACAACATCGTGAATTGCTAGTATTGCCCACCTTGGAACTGGTCGAAACCGATGTTTACGATCAACAACAACTCAATGACCAATTAGCCGGCTGCGAAGCCGTAATTAACTTGGT
Organism: Pseudomonadota bacterium; assembly: GCA_039714115.1. Classification (GTDB taxonomy): domain Bacteria; phylum Pseudomonadota; class Gammaproteobacteria; order Beggiatoales; family Beggiatoaceae; genus Thiomargarita. Next base: position 16,290 of record JBDLJY010000071.1, read on the forward strand.
TGGCATTCTCAATGAAACTGGCCATGATGGTGCAGGCTTTCGCAAAGCCCATGTCGAATTGCCTCAACAACTGATTTCAGCTTGTAAAGCGAACAATATCAAACGTTTATTGCATCTTAGCGCCTTAAACGCCGATACCAAACAAGGGAAAAGTCACTATTTGCGTACCAAAGGCGAAGCAGAGGACTTAGTCCACGCCGCCCAAGATTTACACGTCACCAGTTTCAGACCATCAGTTATTTTTGGAGAGGATGACTCCTTCTTTAAGCGTTTTGCAGCACTATTGCGCGTTCCATCTCCGATATTTATGTTACCTTCTGGAGATGCCAAGTTTGCCCCCGTGTGGATCAATGATGTCGTAGAAGCGATGCTGAAAACGCTGGATCATCATCAACACTACGGACAACGTTATAACTTATGTGGCCCCAAAGTTTACACGCTGCAAGCACTAGTCGCCTATACAGCCAAACAGATAGGCGTGAAACGCCACATCGTGCCTTTGAAGGAGAAACATTCCAGGTGGATGGCACTTATGATGGAAAAAATGCCGGGTAAGCCCTACTCTTTAGATAATTTCCACTCTTCACTCGTAGAAAGCGTCTGTGGTGACAACAATCATCTACCTAAGTTGGGCATTAGCCCCCAGGCGGTAGAAACCATTATGTCCAAGTATCTCTCCGCGTCCACTCCCAGAGAGATGTATTCAAATTTTCGGTATTTGGCAGGTAGAGAGCCAATGCCATCTCGTGCCTGTAGGTAATATCAATTATGAGTGAATGTGGAGCTGAACCATTTGCCCTAAGAGTGTTAGGGGACAGTATGGCACCAGAGTTTGTCGAAGGACACATTATTATTATTGAGCCTGATGGTGTGGTTCAAAATGGTGCTTATGTTTTTGCAGTCTATGAAGACGACTATATTTTTAGGCAGTTGCACATTGAAAATGGGCAATATTTTCTCAAGCCTTTAAATGATAAATATCCAACGCTGGAGGTTTCAGACTTAGACACGATAAAAGGTGTGATTACACAACGGGCGGGCACTCGTCGCAAAGAGCATAAACATTATGTTTAGTACATTTTGATGCCAAACCTGTGGGGAGACTAATACCCCGCAGGTTAATTTACTCGACCTGCGGGGTATTGGTCTCCCCGCAGGTCTGAATTAACGGCGGCACTCTTGCACTAGCAGATGCTCTGAAGATTCAATCAGTCTGCCATAATTCTGAATTTCATCCACAAAAATCTTGCCACAATACTGAGTCACATCCCTTACGCTTGGAAACTTAAACGCTATGGTGCTACTAAACACAAAAGTGGCATTACCTGACAAAAAAACCGAATATTGATGACCATCATTCTCCCTGACTTCACAGCGCACTAAGCCACCCCGATTATACACATCAATTGACTTTCCAAAGGGATGAAGTCCTAACAAGCAAAAAACCAATGAAGACGCTGACATGCCACTACCACACGAATTTGTCAAACCAACCCCTCTCTCATACGTTCTGACAAAGATAGCGGCATCATTAAGAATCTCACAAAAATTCACATTCACGCCCTTTGGAAACAGCCCCGAGAGTTGATTCGCATTTTCACCTATCTCCTCAAGTTGACTATCAGAAACACTCTCAACAATCGACACGATATGAGGATTAGGCATACTCACCGCCGTAAACTTCAAATCTGCCGACAATGCAGGGAGCGGCTGATTAATCAAAGATTCTGAATTGACCGAAATTGGAATATCTATTGTAGAAAGCGAAATCGTACTCAACTCAGCCTGATAAGCTGCCACATCCTTATGAATATTCTTATCCTTAATCACACGAGACGCGCCTTTCAGCGTTTCGATTAAAACCGACTCTTTGCCCAATGCTTCACAAGCAAATCTACCAATACATCTTAACCCATTGCCACACATCTCCGCCTCTGAACCATCAGGATTAAACATTCTCATTTTGCCTTCAGCCACTTCGCTATTCTGAAAAAAGAGAATGCCATCGGCTCCCAGTACTCCTTCTCTGTCGCAGAGGACTTTTGATAAGGTGACACGCTCTTGTTCTGAAAACAAAATATCCTCATATTCATTGATGAGTATAAAATCGTTTCCAGAACCATGACATTTGAGTATTTGTAGCCTCATAAAACCTCTCTATCAACGGGAAATTTTAGATGGAGTCCAAGATTTATCTTGGACAAGGTTCCCCCATCATCTCATAAGCCTTTGCGATAAACAACGCGAGTTCTTCATGTTCGGGCCACTGTTGTCGGGCTTTCTCCAAAATATCAACATTTGATTCAGGGTTTTCTCCCAAGTTTTCCAAGACTTGTTCAGGCGTTTCAAAAGAAAACGGCGCAACGGATTGTTGACTCAGTATCTGAGAGCGCATTTCCTCTAGCACTTCGGGAGCATCCAAAGGCTTTCGTAAACGCGGTATTAAAGCTTCTGCCCGATCACAACAACGGCTGGCAGTGCTCATTTGTCCCCGCTTTAAAGCCAGATCAGCCTGCCATAAGGCAATAGTGAATGCATTCCGTATGATACCGTGATGAGACAATCTATCGCACATAGACTGGAATTTCGCATTCAAATGCCAATCATTAGGGATAACCGCCGCCTCTGCAAGAAGTCGCGCCGCTTCTGCCCAATCAATATAATGATTTAGCGTTTTAACTATTTTTTCAAACTTGGGTAATGCCCTTTCAGCGTCATCATAACGCCCTAGATAGGCAGTAAGAAGAGCTTTTTCAATGGTTTTAGTCAACTTGTCACCCCAAAAATAGCCCTCTTTATTGAAAGCATAAGCTTCTTCATAGCGTTGCAAACGAATCAACGCCTCTACCCATTTTCCACGTATGTTAAAATATCTTTTATATCGGTTTGTTAATAACAACGCTTGAGCAGGCTGCTCTAAAAAGCTTAGGGCTTCTTCATACCGCTTCCCATCCAGTAAGGCTGCGGCATATTCTTCTGAAATACAATTAAAGCAAGCCCAAGTCGCATCAATTTTTTCCAATGCCTCTTTCGCTATAGACAAGCGTTCTTCAACATACCCAGGGCCATCAGCTTGCCCATAACAACTCGTGATATCTTGGACAGCGCAAATACTTTGTGGACAATCACAAGTATCGTCGCGGTTGGTAAATTCTAACAAACTCACGGCTTCTGGTAACATCTCCGTGATTTCCTGACGATGTAATACCCGACTTTGTAAGTTCCAATGACGGATAAAAACCTCAATCCAAGGACTTTTTAGTGCTCTCGCCAGTGCTAAGGCTTCTGGGACGATAGCATCCATTTCGGCATGATATTCATTATTGGTATAGCGAGGCAACAAATCCATCAAGAGTGCGAGGCGGTGATGCTTTTGTTTTATCAATTCAGCCTGAGCCTCGTCAACCCAGTTCCAAATATCCATGTTTAATTTTATTCATTTATTTTAAAATAGTTACGTGCAAGGTACGCCTTGCACTCCAGCGGGCGGCGACAAGTCCGAAGCAAACACGCTATGCAAAGCATCCACCAAACGCCAGACTGGCACAATTTCAATATTTGACATTTTTTCGGCAGGCGCGTTGCTTTTCGGTACGATAGCCCTCCTAAAGCCATGTTTAGCCGCCTCACGTAAGCGTTCTACACCATTGGGCACCGGACGAATTTCGCCCGCTAATCCCACTTCGCCAAATACTACCAAATTTTTAGATAAAGTGACATTACGCAAACTTGATAACACTGCTAGCAACACGGCTAAATCAGCCCCGGTTTCATTGACTCTGACACCGCCCACGACATTGACAAACACATCTTGACCAAAAGTTGCCAGCCCCCCGTGTCGATGTAACACCGCCAGCAACACCGCTAAACGATTTTGATCTAAGCCTAAAGCCACCCGACGCGGGTTAGGCATGGGCGACTCATTGACTAAGGCTTGCACTTCAACCAACAATGGGCGCGTACCCTCATGTGTTACCATGACGATACTGCCGGGGACTTCCGCCTCATCGCGTGATAGAAAAATAGCTGAGGGATTACTAACTTCTTGTAAGCCCTTATCACTCATAGCAAATACGCCCAATTCATTGACCGCCCCAAAGCGGTTTTTAATCGCCCGTATCACGCGAAAACGAGTGCCACTGTCCCCCTCAAAATAGAGTACCGTATCTACCATGTGTTCTAAAACACGCGGCCCCGCTAACGCGCCCTCTTTGGTCACATGTCCCACCAAAAACACGGCAGTATTCGTTTGTTTAGCAAAACGCACCAATTGTGCAGCACATTCGCGTATTTGTGACACAGAGCCTTGAGCCGATTGTAGGAGATCAGTATGTATCGTTTGGATAGAATCTATCACCATCACTTTGGGCTGCTCTTTTTGTGCCGTACTCAGAATTTTTTCAACCTGCGTCTCCGTGAGCAATTTCACTCGATGAACATCTAAGCCCAAACGTTGTGCGCGTAAACTGACTTGCTGTGGGGATTCTTCACCCGTGACGTATAAAGGCGGCGTGGGAGAAATTTGGCTAATTTTCGACAAAGTTTGCAGCAGCAGAGTGGATTTACCAATGCCCGGATCGCCGCCAATCAAGATGACTGAGCCGCTCACCAAGCCACCACCTAAGACGCGGTCAAGTTCACTCAATCCCGTTGGAGTGCGGGCTTCGTCTACCGCCTCTACGGCATCTAGTAAACAAACGCTCGCTTCAACACCGCTATAACTGGTGATACGGCTGCTTTGATATACCTTAGGAGTTTCTTTGATAATGGTTTCTTCTAGGGAATTCCATTCTCCACATTCGGGACATTGTCCCGCCCATTTAGGGGTAACGGCACCACATTTTTGGCAAGTGTAGGCGTTTTTTTTACGTGCCATAAGTATGACTTCAATTAAATAAAATAGATTTATTTTAACATATTCCCATGAAATATACAGGGTATATTCTCAGGAGTGCAAGGCGTACCTTGCACGTCTTTTTTTTTTTGAAGATTAAAATTACATAGTGTATCATGGCGAAGCCAACTTCTGGACATAGATGTTCAGATAAATAGAGTTGTCCGTAAATAAAAAGTCAAAATCAAAATCAAAACCAGACCTGGCAGGTTGAAAAGAAAACCTGCCAGGTCAAAGTCACAACCAAGATCGGGTTTTGATTTTGACTTTTTATTTACGGACAAGTCTAATATTAAATAGGAGAGACTGTCATGAATTTAAAAGTACTCATCTTAACAACCCTCAGCATGATGTTTAGCTTGCAGGCTTGTGCTGAGGAGCGCATTTGGTTTTGGGATAAAAAATTTTGGCAGGATAAAAACGAGGCGAAGCTTTGGGATCGAAAGTTCTATAATGACTCCCTTATATTCAAGTTCTGTAATGAAAGTCCAAAAAAGGTCTCAATCGCAATAGGCTATTGGAAACCTTGTTGTGACAAGGGCAACTTTTTTGTCACTGAGGGATGGTGGAATGTGGAACCTGGTAAGTGTAAAGTTCCATTTCAGTCTGGTGGATTGGCAAAGCTCAGTTTCTATCTCAATATTCAAGTTGACGGTAAGTCCATTACAGACGAGAGATTCCGGACAGCAGAAGGCGATACTGGGGGAACGCTGGGATGTGTTGAGACCAATTCGTTTTTCCTTTTAACCCCACAATCCAAGTGGGGGAAGGCTTGTAAGAAATACAGCCAAGAAGTTCCTTTTGTCGAGATAAAAGAGGCTAACAAGTATAATGAGTACACGTTTACCCACAAGTGACGTTGCTCCCCAAGACTCATGGTAGGGGTTTTAGAGTCCAAGATTTATCACTCCCAAGATAAATCTTGGACTCCAAGCTAAACCTGTCTAAGCCAAAAAATGCGCGAGCTTAAACCATAGAACTGATAACCAAAGTGGTGAGTGTGGTGGTGTTTTTTTTGTTAATCGCCCAAAAGATGTTGGACAAAAAAATCAGAGACCAGTGACGGTTTCGGATGGTGGAAGATTTTCCAGCCCAACTGAAAACTTGTTTATAAGTTCTCTCATCGCGTTATATTCCTTCATTTCCTTCGTCCGATCCGCCAATTCCCTTTTTTGCTTGTCACTTAACTCCTCCCAAGTCCTTTCCAAATCTATAGGAATTCTTGCCCTGTAGTCATTAATTCCTTTTATTTTTTGGTTTTCTCCTTTTATCTGTGGGTACATTGATCCTTTACCCATCAAAAGCCAATCTGCACTCACTTTGGTTGCTTTTAATATAGACATTACAAAGTTTAATGATGGTTTTTTTTTGCCGCGTTCGATTACAGTTAAGTAACTTTGCGTTACGCTGGCCAATTCGGAAAGTTGTTTTTGGTTTAAATTCTTTTTCTTCCTAATACTCAATACACGTTTACCAATATTATCTATATCCATAATAATTATTTGAGAAATAAACTACATATAACCTTTGCAAACAACAAAGGTCGAACTAACGCCTAGAATAAAGATCAGACTCAAGTCGTCGGATAATTTAGCTTGACATTTATTATCTAACCAGTAAAATAGGCGCGGTCCTTATAAATAAAAGTCGGCTAACAACAGATGAAACCCAAGTCGTCGGATAATTTAGCTTGACATTTATTATCTAACCAGTAAAATAGGCGCGGTCCTTATAAATAAAAGTCGGCTAACAACAGATGAAACCCAAGTCGTCGGATAATTTAGCTTGACATTTATTATCTAACCAGTAAAATAGGCGCGGTCCTTATAAATAAAAGTCGGCTAACAACAGATGAAACTCAAGTAGTAGGATAATTTAGCTTGACATTTGTTATCTAACCAACCAGTAAAATAGGCGTAACCTTTATTAATAATAAAGGTCGGGTTCACGACTCAAACATAATGCCAGAAGAAAACGTAAACGCTATAAACCAAATTCGCGGCGAACTCGTAAAACAAGGATATACCATGAGAGCATGGGCACGCAAGCATAACTATTCTCAACAACTGGTTTTCTATGCTGTACGCATGGATGTAAATCGTACCAGTGGTGTCTCGCCCCAGCTATTAAATGCTTAACTTCACAATAAATTTACCGACAATCGGTAACTGATAACCAAAATAAAATAGGTGATGTCATGTGTATCATTAGAGAGCGCAAAAAAAAGAATTTCACTCAAATCAGCAATAACGTTTTTATAAACCAAGAATTATCTTGGAAAGCTAAAGGCTTGTTAGGATATCTGCTTAGTCGTCCTGACAATTGGTATATTAACGTGTCTGATTTAACTAACCAAGGTCCTGAAGGTAAGGCGGCTATATTGGCTACCTTAAAAGAACTAGAGACGCATGGCCATTTAAATCGTAAACGTATTTTTGACAAACAAGGCCGGTTCAAGTGGGAGAAAACCGTCTATGAAAATCCCAGTCGTAACCCTAATTTTAAACCTGTCAACGATGGCAGAAAACCGGCAAATGATAAACCAGTTTCAGCTTGTAGTGTTGTATCGAATACCCCAATTGTGGAGTCTGAAGCAAGCTTGCCACCATCAGCGCAATCTTGTCAAATATCAGTTCCATTACAAAGAATAGTATCAGTGGCCACGCCAGTGTATCAGCAAGCAACGGCGTGGCCACCAATACTATCACAACCTCTAGTGTGGCAGCAACAAATAATAGCGCAACCACTGATACCGCTGCAACCTGTGCGACAGCAACAAATAATAGCGCAACCACTGATACCGCTGCAACCTGTGC
>JBDLJY010000072.1:0-23973 GCA_039714115.1 Pseudomonadota bacterium
CCATAAACGGCTCCCCACTCCGCCTGACAATATAACAGGAGTTAGCATAATAATTGTTTATCATCGAAAAAAACGATTAAGATAACAAGATTGATCTCAGGAGTGCAAGGCGTACCTTGCACCGCATTGAAAAACCAGCACAAACCACAATATCCGCCTGAGCCAATCCTTTTTCGATAGAAACGTAGGCAACCGAGGAGTGTTTTTCATCAATATCAACACCCAAAACGGTCATCCCCAATACATCCACAACAACATGGTTTGCTCGGCAACGGCGCGGTTGCAATATAAGGGCATTGACCCCAAAATCCGTTATTTATAACAAACCGGTGTCATGAGAGGATATTAAATGTTTGATAAAAGTACAGAGAAATTTCCGATAAAGCAAAACTATATTTATTTGAATGCTTGTCGTGCTTCTCCCCTCTATAGGGGGGCAGTTGAAAAGGAATGTGAGTTTGCCCATTATCACATGAATCAAGGCACAGAGTTTTTTACTCAGTATGGCGATTCTGTTAAAAAGTTACATATAGCGGCGGCAACCTTGCTAAAAACCACTAAAGAGAATATCTCTTTTCTGAAAAGTACCGCTGAAGGTATCAATTTTATTGCTAATGCCTATCCATTCAAGCCCGACGATGAAATCATCAGCTTTGAACAAGAATATCCTTCTAATCATTATCCTTGGCGATTGCAATCAAATCGTGGTGTGCAACTCATTTTAGTTAAACACTCTGGTCAAACCGGTGTTTGGTCATTTAATGACTTAAAAGAACTGGTTACAAAACGTACTAAGCTAATCGCTATTAGCCATGTACAATTCACAAGTGGTTTTGCTGCCAATTTAGAACAACTTGGGGAATTCTGTCAAAACAAAGGCATAGATTTGGTCATTGATGGTGCCCAGAGCATGGGTTGTTTACCTCTTTATCCAGAAGAGATGGGTATCTCGGCGATTGCCGCGTCGGGCTGGAAATGGCTAATGGGGCCTGTTGGTACTGGTATTTTTTATACGGCACCTGAATTCAGAAACAAATTAAGCTATAACATGGCTGGCCCTCGCATGATGCAACAAGATCAACAGTATTTAGATCATACTTGGCGACCTTATGAGGACGGGCGGCGATTTGAGTATAGTTCTTTGCCATACTCTCTTGCCAGTGCTCTGGAAAGTTGCATCACAGATATTTCAATTCATTATGGCATGGAGCAAATCCGTGCTGAGGTATTCCGCCTCATAGATATATTCTTAGGTGAACTTGATCAAAAACAGTTTGCACCTTTAATCTTTCCCGATCAACACCGTTCTGGTATTCTTACAATAAGAACACCACACGATCCGGTATTGTATGCGGATAAGCTGGCAGAAAAAAGGATTATTTGTACGCCAAGAGGGGAATATCTACGAATTTCTCCGCACATTTTTAATGCGGATGATGAACTACGTGAAGCTGCTTCGGTTTTAAATGGCATTAGGTTGTAATAGAGCATGGCGGTTTTGAGGTTGTTTCGGGAATGAGGGACGATTTCCTCCCGTAGGGAAACGAAAATGACCTCACCTTCGGTTTGGCGAAGGCATTGGAAGTAGAAGTAATTTTATTATGGAGGGGAATTATTGACAGCTTCAATTAAAGGTTAAAAAATAGCCTCGTGTGTATTTATCATATAGACTTCTTTTTTTTTTATAAAAACAAATGGAAAACAGGAGTACCATTTCATTATGCTCTACCCACTATATGCTTACTGAATCCTGAGATAAAATATTTTGCACAGTCAAACAAATTTGAAAGATCGTAGCCACCTTCTAACACCAATAGAATTCTAGCATCAATTTTTGCTAAACTCTGTGCGATGACTGCATAGTCTCTTGGTTCAAGATAAATGTATTCATCTTGAATATAATCAGTCCCAAGGGTATCAAAACCAAGAGAAACAACAAGATAATCGAACTTGCCCTTTTTTATTTTGGAAGTCAAAGTTTCAAGGAAATGAACGTATGAATCCCCTTTTATTCCAGTAGGAAAAATAACTAATTCTGAATACACAGTTGGTAGAACTACATTCGCGTCAAAGTATGGGTAGTTTTTCCATGGGTCAGCGTGTAACGAAAAATAGGGGATATCTGAATGTGCGAACTCAAGACTACCATCTCCAATATGGTAGTCGATATCAAGCACGGCACATCTGCCTTTTTGTGCTAGAACTTTCGCAGCGAGGTATGCATTGTTGAAGAAACAGTAGCCTCCATAGCGACGTGGACCCGCATGATGCCCCGGTGGACGACACAGTGCAAAAGCATCTTGCCCACATTCTATGAGAGATTTTGCGGCTTCTTCTGCCGCCGCTGCTGAATTCAAAGCAGCCTTGATGCTTTCCGCTCCAATTGGCGTGCCTACTTCTTGGCAGTACATTCCACCACGAAATGGTAAAGGAGATTTTGAAAGATTATCCCTAAAAATAGCCGGTATGTACTCATGTTCAGGCTCAATAGTCTTACTGAGAGTTAAAAGAAAATCAACATAATCTTTCTCATGTAGGTTGTACACCGCTTCAAAGGCTAGCCTATTGACCTCGACCAAATCAACTGTTGATGCCGCTTGGATTCCTTTTAGAATTTGAACAATTCGTTTAGGTGTTTCTATTTTAATGGTAATCAACCTGTGTTTGACTGCCAGTTTGTGATTTTTGGTCAAAACCACGCGATTTCCCCCAAAAAGATATTGCTTTTTGTATAAGTTTTGCTGCTGTAATCTCAGAAACATGAGAAGGTTCAGGTACCAATTCAACAATATCCATGCCATGCAAGTCAATATTTTTATTAAAAAACAATGCTTCTAACACCTCCACGACTTGATACCAATCAAACCCCCCTGGTTGTGGTGTACCCACACCCAGATAACCAGACTTGACCTTTCAAACTATTGAGCAGTTCCAGAAAATGTTTCCAATGATCACGCTGACGAAGTGTTCGATCGCGTAATGGAATGTTCGCCACCAAGCGCAATTAATAAATTATTCCTTGGTAATTCAGCCGAAACTTTTTCAAGTGTGGCATGAAATGTTGCTTCATTTTCTGCTATCTCTGGTATGACACACACTTTCAGGTATTTCATAGGAGACCAAGCAACATCCTCTTCATAATATTCAAGTTGTTCAGTTGCTTTGAGAATCGCTTCAGGTGCCAGTGCGGTTCCATGCTTGTAGCACACAGTATTTTCATAAGGAACAGGTAATATCAAGATGTCGGCTTCCTCAACAGGAAAATTAGGTAAGAATTGAAAAAGCATATTGGTAACTTTTATGTTTTATCCTTCAGGATTATCAGAAACATAACTACTAAAATGACAAGAGAGATAATTCCAGTTATGGTTAACGGTATTTTTCCACTGAACAGCAGCCCGGCTTGTCCAGCAATGTTGAAAAAGCTATCAACCGCTGACACAGAAAATAATAGCGATACACCTGAAACAACGAGATTCAGCCTTTTCGACATGTATTCTTGTATTTTAGTGTAATTAAACCGACAAAGAGTGGATGAGTTTGTATCTCTTCAGGACTCAACTTTTTCCCCCCTCCCATTATCAACACCTGTTTGGGATTATTGTGTAACAACACAGCAGGATGAACTAATGCTTCATGATATGTTGCTTCATCCGATTCACAGGATTGAATATCTCCATCCAGCGCAATACAAACACCATGCATTTTAGAAGAGAAAAAGATAAATTATTGAAAATCTGTTTTGCCTTGAGCTAATACTTTGTCAATTTCTCTACTGACGCTATCAGAAATATTAGCCGATTGCGTGTATTTCAACATATTTTTTTATCCTTTTTTTCAGGCCAAGAAATCAATTTCACCTGTTTAGGTATTAAGGCAATTTGCTCACTGACACGATTATCATTTTTGCTAAGATGATAACCATCAAGAAATATACGCTCGATCATTTGAGTCAGATCATTTCCCTGTATATGGTTTATACCTTCATGGGCATTAATTGCCATTAGGTGCATCTCGTTCTATCTTCAATTCACACATTTTCTTCTTTAATTACCTCAATGATGGCATTAGTTACTTGACCTAATTCTTCTTCATTAATAACATACGGGGGCATTATATAAACAAGATTTTTGAAGGGGCGTACCCAAACCCCCTTATCAACAAAACGTTGTTGCATCCGCCCAAGGTTCACAGGACGTATTAACTCCACGACTCCAACCGCGCCTAAGACACGAACATCAGCAACATAAGGTAAAGAGGCACACGGCAACAATGAGTCAAGAAGTTGTTTTTCGATCTGAGATATACGTTGTTGCCACGGACTCTCTAATAATAATTTAATACTAGCAATTGCCACAGAGCAAGCAAGTGGATTGCCCATAAAAGTTGGTCCATGCATAAACAGCCCGGGGGAATGCGAAGAAATAGCATTGCTCACTTGAGCCGTCGTTAATGTTGCGGCTAAACTCATATAACCACCCGTCAACGCTTTACCTAAACACAAAATATCAGGCGTAATATCTGCGCGTTCACAGGCGAATAATGTACCCGTTCGACCGAATCCAGTAGCGATCTCATCTAAAATTAATAAAACGTTGTACTCATTACAAAGGGCTCGCACACGGCGCAGGTATTCTGGACAATAAATACGCATTCCACCTGCTCCTTGTAGCAAGGGTTCTAAAATGACGGCTGCAATCTTATCATAATGTTGTTCCAATAAGCTTTGAAAACTTTTTATATCTTCTTCATTCCACTCTTCGTCAGATCGGCAGCGTGGCGCGTCTGCAAAGTAATGTTGAGGTAAAACTTGGGAAAATAGATTGTGCATACCATTGACAGGATCACAAACTGCCATAGCACCAAAGGTATCACCGTGATACCCATAACGAATCGTTAGCAATTTTTGCTTTTCTGAATGTCCTAGGGCATGCCAATACTGAAAAGCCATTTTTATGGCTACTTCCACAGCCACAGAACCGGAATCACAGAAAAATACACGATCCAATGGCTCAGGGGTGATTTTTATTAGCCTAGCCGCAAGCTCTACAGCAGGACGATGAGTTAAACCCCCAAACATCACATGAGCCATTGCGTCTAACTGTTCACGAATGGCTTTGTTAAGTTGTGGGTGATTATAACCGTGAATAACTGACCACCAAGATGCCATGCCATCTATAAGTTCCTTTCCATCCTCTAATTTTAAGCGCACACCCTCAGCTGCAACAATAGGATAAACGGGCAGAGTATTTTGCATTGAGGCGTAAGGATGCCAGATATGGGCTTTATCAAAGGATAACCAATTTTCTTTTAATGTCTCTAATACCATTTTTCACACACAGTGATGTTGACGCGATATTTTCATTGTCCCAAAAAAGCGACAGCACAGTCGGGATCATGCTAGATACACGCATAATACCATAAAACCAAAATAAATGAACGATCTGTAAACCCGGAATCCCTAAACCAACTACAGCAGTAGCCAACATGCCTATACGAGCAACTAAAACGGGTTTATTGCTATGCTGACTACCCCTAACTAAATCAACGGTGGATAAAGATGAGGCGCCAACGAAACCCAATAATGAAAGAGTCACTGGCACTAAAACAAAGAAAAATGCCCCCAGCATAAATGTTTTGATGACATTATTATCTCCCTTAATGGCATACGCACGTTGCCAATGCATTTGGTCACCAACAACAGATGAAATGCCACCGGCGTTGTAGAACCAGAACGCGCTTGTTGACGCAATAGATGGCATTACCATTTGCCAGTGCCCACCGCGAATACCCAGATAAGAGCTGATATGACTGTCACAAATAGAGAAATCTTCAACAAACTCCACCAAAGCTGATTTGCGGTTTGAAGAATTTCAAAATCGTTAACATAAATGGTTTCACAAGCACCATTGCCCCTATCAGTACGGGTGATACTGGTATTTCTATTATAACCAGTGTCGTTGTTAGAGTAATTGACTAAAAATCCACTTAATTTGATAATATAGCCAACTTTTACCGATTTAATGAGTGAGGAGATATAGTCATTATCAGTTAGCAAATGGTTATTGGATATCCCATTCTGATCAAATCGCTGCCAAACTTCAGGGTTGTCAGTTTCAAAATAGCAGGTAAAATCTCTATTCCAAAATGTCAATTGATCAAAATCATGATTTAAGACATTTTGTCCCCAAACTACACATAGATCAGCTACATTAAAATAATCTCCCGATCTTTTGTGCATTAAATCGTTGAAGCTGTCACTGTGATGGTAGGAAACCACTAAACCGGTGAGTTCATAGTCATATAAGGGCTCAACGCTATAAATTTGTTCATCCTGTGTCACCTCAAAAGCTATTTCACTATTCGGAGATTGTACAGGCTCTTCTAATAGTGATGGCTCGATTTGTATGTCATTCTGGATTTCATTCCTGTTTAGATAGGAGACTAAAAGTACAAGTAAACTTGAATAAAATAATAAAGCATTAAGTTTTTTCATAAGGCTATCAGTCAAAAATCCCAAACTTTCAACTTTCGTTCCCGAATGCCGACACGGAGCACAAGCAGGCATTCCTTTGCCTCGCGTGGGAAGTTTAAGACGACGACTATTATGCTGGACGATAAACGCACTACATAAGCTTATCTTCAATAATGCCATGAGTCTCCAGAAATTCAGTGGACACAAGCCCCTTAGCCGGCGAGTATCCGCACAGTCTTATCTCTTCTAATATCTGCTGCATATTGTTAATAATATTTCTTGGACTCATTGCTACTCCATCTGAAATAATCTTTTCAATAGCACTTTCTTCAAAGGGGAAATATCCCTTATCTCCGTCTTGATTAACACGAGCATTGTCCAGAATGCCCTTCACAAATAATTTGGCTTCTTCAAACTCTAACAGATTCATTTTTATCTGGCGGTTAACGCGAGATAAAACATATTCGGCAAATAAAATCGGTATCTCAGCCCTCGTTGCCGTCAATGCGAGAATCATACAAAAAGAATTCGGGCAATTATCATACATAAGCCTTATTAACTCGTTGGCATCACGCGCCTCTTTGGCGGGACTGGTGGCGAGCCGATCAAGTTCGTCAATGAACAGATGCGCCGCATGCTTAAAGCGTTTTATGCCACTTAATAGCGAGATATCTAACACGAATAAATTTGTGAGTTTGCTCAAAATAGACATTGCTTGATAATCACTCAGCTTTGCCGGAACCAGCCATTTGCGAACCTCGTCGGGTGACTCACATTGCATTATCTCTTTAGCAAAGTTAAATAATTCAACGGATTGTAACATTTTCTTCAGACAGTCTTGAGAATCAAGAATCCGATTCTCACGCTGGTATTCAATAGTGCATTCTTGTAAGAACTGTTTATACTTGAGAACCTCTGAGACAAGGTTAGACTTTTCCACAATGTCTTCTTTGAAAGCAGTAGAAAATGACACGGTGTCCCTTTTCATGGTTTGAATGTCATAAACCACGCTGTCCTCTTGATGGGTGCCTTGTATGTAGTCTTTTAACCATCTTAAAGCATGAGTTTTGCCAGTACCGTAGTGCCCGCGTCCGAACAATATAATTTCAACAACAGTTGTTTTTCTCTCTCGTAACCCACCCAGCGTGGCTCAGACTCCAACAAACAGCGGCACCTTCTTCTATGCTTTTATCCAGAAAGCGACCAAAATGATGTTGTGGTGAAAAAATTGATGATGATATGACCGGAGAAACCAGTAAATACAGTTTAGCAAGCGTAGGTGCGTCCCACGCACCCAGAACGTCAATGCCATATCGTGCCGCATAAAACCATGAGCTTAACTTAATGGCATTGACCCAGAAAATAGCACACTTCGCCCAGACGCAATTTACTCTAAACTTTCTAAATCTGCTAAATCTTGAAATCTACCTACAGCTCTCTTATTTTTCTTTAAATTCTCTAAATCTAGAAAATTTACAATGAGACCATCAACATCCAATTCCATTTTTGAAGAATAGCACAAGTCAAATTATAATCCCGTTACTTGAGTTAAAATATCTATTCTATTTGGCGGATAACCTAATTGAATAACATACCCCGGTTCTAAAAAATCTTCTTCTTTTAAACCCAGTGAAGAAAATCCAAACTCATCTAATGTTTTTAAAACCTTTTTAGCATTGTTTTTACTTACCCATATCCAAATATCTATATCTTTTGTGTAGCGAGGATGACCATGAAAAGCAACCGCATAACCGCCCACCACCAAATAACGGACCTGATTATAATTTAATAATTCTATAAACTCTCTGAAATCTTGGCTGAGTATCATATTTCCAAGTAATATATTCTGTTCTTATTTTTTCCAAAGCCTCAATTCGTTTTTGAGGGGGTTGAGATTGCCAATATGAAAAATCACTTTTTTCATCTTGTATTCTTAATTTTCTAACGATCTTTTCCATGTTTAACTAATAATTAACAATGGTGGAGCTGACGATCACGTCCTCAATCACAAGCACTCTACCAACTGAGCTATCACCCCATAAAAAAGTAAATAATATGTTATCTTGCGCTCGCTTGTCAAGCAAAATGGAAAAAAAATCAAGCGCTGAAAAAATCAAGCACGTAGGTTTCCCGCCATCCTTGGTGGCGCCAGCGTGGCGTGGGAACCCAGTTTCGGCGCAGATGCCGGGACGCTTGCGCCCAGACTCGTTCCCACGCCGGCACGCTCATCGTTATACACAAATTCATTTTGGACGAGACGTCCAAGATAAATCTTGGACTCCGAAAAACTCATGAGTCCAAAACCCCTACTTTTTGGATGTCCAAGATAAATCTTGGACTCCGAAAAACTTAGGAGTCCAAAACCCCTACTTTTTGGACGAGACGTCCTTTCGACGTCAGGATAAATCTTATCTTGGACTCCTTAAAAAACTTGTGTATAACAATGAGCGCCGGCGCGTGGGAACGAAGAAAGGTTTCTCCTTATGTCGAAAGGACAGGCTTAATGGCATTGACTTTCCACCCACTCCGTAACACTCAGCAAAGCCGCCGCCAATTGAGAAGGATCATTCCCGCCCCCTTGCGCTATTTCAGGACGTCCCCCGCCCTTACCACCGACTTGCTTAGCCACATGATTGAGCAAATCGCCCGCCTTAACTTTATCTATCGCGTTCTTCGTCACGCCCGCGACTAGCAAAATTTTATCCCCCTTGACAGTCGCCAATACAACCGCTGCTGTGCCAAGTTTCTCCTTCAAATCATCGAGCGTCGTGCGGAGCAGTTTCATCTCCACATTCTCTAAATGGGCAGCTAACACCTTGATACCATTGATTTCCTTCGCTTGGCCGGCTAAATCCTTACCTTTGCTGCTAGCGAGTTTGGCTTGTAAACGGGCTATTTCTTTCTCGTTTGTGCGGTTTTGCTCAAGCAGTTGGGCAAGGCGCTCCTCTAAACCATCACGGCGAGTTTTGAGTAAGCCACTAATATGACTTATAGTCCTCTCAGCCGCCGCCACCCAATCAAGAGCACCATTGCCAGTAATCGCCTCAATCCGTCGCACGCCCGCCGCAACGCCCGTCTCTGCCACGATTTTGAATAAACCAATATCGCCAGCATGACCGACATGAGTGCCACCGCATAACTCTGTCGAAAAGTCGCCGATAGACAATACCCGCACCTGTTCATCATATTTTTCGCCAAATAAAGCCATCGCGCCGCTATTCATAGCTTCTTCTAATGCCATCAGGCGCGTTTGCACCGGCGTATTGTACAAAATTTGCTGATTAACGAGGCGCTCAATTTGGCTTAATTGTTCAGTGCTAACGGGCTCAAAGTGAGAAAAATCAAAGCGTAAGCGTTCTGGCTCAACCAGAGAACCCTTTTGTTTGACATGATCCCCCAATATTTGCCGTAAAGCAGCGTGCATCAAATGCGTAGCGGAATGATTTCGGGCAGTGGCTTGACGCGCTGGCGCGTCAATTTTCGCTTGCAAATGATCGCCAACCTGAAGGCTGCCAGCCGCCAGTTTGCCTAAATGGACAATCGCCTGTCCCATTTTTTGACTGTCTTCGACTTCAAATACCGTATCGCCGTGGCTTAATACCCCCTTATCACCGACTTGTCCGCCCGATTCAGCATAAAATGGCGTATGCTCCAAAATCACCCGCCCTGATTGTCCCGCGCTCAAACTGTTCACCGGTTCGCCTTCATAAAATAAGGCTGTCACTATGCTGTCATCTTGCCGTTTTTCATATCCGGTAAACTCACTTTCATAGTCAGAGCTTTGAGCTTGTTGGCTCATATCCATTTTAAATTGACTAGCAGCACCGCCGCGGGCACGTTGCTTAGCCATCTCTTTTTCAAACCCCTCCATGTCCAGCTTTAAGCCACGCTCCCGCGCAATGTCTGCCGTTAAATCGGTGGGAAATCCATAAGTGTCATATAATTTAAATACGAGATCACCCGGAATAACATCCTCTTGTAAATCAGCAATCGCTTGCTCTAATAAACGCATTCCGCGATCTAAGGTATCATCAAAACGCTCTTCTTCTTGTTTGAGGATGCGTTCTATTAAGTCCTTGTTTTTACGGATTTCTGGATAAGCCGTACCCAAGATACTGACTAGGCGATAAAAAAACGGTTCGCGCAACCCTAATTTATGCCCATGCCGAATAGCGCGACGAATAATGCGCCGTAATATATAACCCCGCCCTTCGTTGGAAGGCACAACGCCATCAAGCACCAAAAAGGCACAAGCGCGAATATGGTCAGCAATGACGCGCTGGGAATTCAAATCGCTGCCAGCCACTGCCTTGATAAGTGATTGAAATAAATCAATATCATAATTATTATGCACCCCTTGCATCACAGCGGCTAACCGCTCTAAGCCCATGCCAGTATCGACAGAAGGCTTGGGCAACGGCGTTAATTGCCCCTGAGCGTCGCGGTTATATTGCATAAAAACGAGATTCCAGATTTCAACATAACGATCCCCATCCTCATCAGGACTGCCCGGCGGCCCTCCGGCAATGGTAGGGCCATGATCATAAAAGATTTCTGAACAAGGCCCACAAGGGCCCGTCTCTCCCATTGACCAAAAATTGTCTTTTTCGCCGCAACGAGAAAAACGGGTGGGATCGATTTTGAGTTCCTTCAACCAAATATCAGCCGCCTCCTCATCTTGCTCATAAACCGTCACCCAAAGTTTTTCGGGAGGCAGTTTGAGTACCACTGTTAAAAATTCCCACGCAAACCCTATCGCTTCACGTTTAAAATAATCGCCAAAGCTGAAATTGCCGAGCATTTCAAAAAAGGTATGATGACGGGTGGTATAGCCGACATTTTCTAAATCATTATGCTTGCCCCCCGCCCGTACACAGCGTTGGCAAGAGACGGCTTGAGTATAATAGCGCTGTTCAAGCCCTAAAAAGGTCTCTTTAAATTGCACCATGCCTGCGTTGGTAAATAATAAAGTGGGATCATTGGCGGGGACTAAGGGACTGCTTGGGACAATCGTGTGTCCTTTGGATTTAAAGTAGTCTAAAAAGGTTTGGCGTAATTCTGAAACGGTGTTTATCATTTTACAATTATGGTGTTTGGCTAAAATAGGGAAATTGGCCCGCAGAGGTGTAAGCGATAAATCGCCTACTACGAACAGTTTATCATAATGGCATTGATCAATAGGGTAGGGCGGAGCGTAATCCACCTTAAATAAATAATGGTTTTTCCTTTGACTTATCCCTGTTTATATAAAATCCCTGTAGTTATTATCTACTGACAAAGCCACATCCGCATCAGCGACAACAACTTCTCACTGACAACGGGCTTAGAAATATAATCATTCGCGCCCGCTTCAATACACTTCGCCCTATCGCCCGGCATAGCTTTCGCCGTGAGAGCAATAATGGGCAATTTTTGATACCGGGGCTGTTCTCGGATTTTCTGCATGGTTTCATAACCATCCATTTCCGGCATCATAATGTCCATCAAAACAATGTCAATATCAGGTTCTTCCTCCAATAAGGCTAGGGCTTCTTTACCATCGCTGCCAACGACAACTTCCAGATTGCTTTCCTCTAAAACCGTCGTCAGGGCAAAGGTATTGCGGATATCATCATCCACAATCAGTACCTTTTTATTCTTTAGGATGGCCCCTTTATCATGCACCTTGTGCAGCATTTCTTGTTTGTCTTTGGATAAGCGGGTTTCGGGCTGGTGGAGAAACAGAGTGGACTCTTCTAACAAACGTTCCGGCGAGCTAACCGTCTTGAGCGTGATCTTATCAGCATATTGCAGCAATAACACTTCCTCAGAGCTCGTCAAGTGGCGAGTGGCGTAAACAATCACGGGGATATTGGAAAGGCGGTCATTGTTGTACAATGACTCAAGCAATTTGAGACCCGCTTGTTGTTCGACATCCACATCAATAATAATACAATCAAAGGCGCCCTTTTTCAGGTGTTCTAGGGCATCTTCCACTGTGACGACCACTGTGGCTTGGACATTACTACCCTCGATTAAATCCATCATTTGCTGTTTTTGCTCATCCTGATCGACGATGATCAACACCTCTTTCAGGGTCTTAGCCAGAAAGCCTTTGATATCGTTAAAAGCCTCCCCAAGCCCTTCTATGCCGGTGTTTTTTGGACAAAAACCAAGCGCACCCATTTTTTTTGCATCTCTCGTGTTTTCAACACCCGATATAAAATGCACGGGAATATGTCGCGTGTCAGGATTGTCTTTCAGCCTTTCCATGACCGTCCAGCCATCCATTTTGGGTAAAATAACATCAAGGAGAATGGCATTGGGTTTATATTGCTCAGCTAATTGTAAGCCGGTTTTACCATTATCGGCAATAATGCATTTAAAGTTATTTTCCCGTGCCAATACCATGAGCATTTGCGTGAAAACAGGATCATCTTCAACAATCAAAATGAATTGATCCTCTGGTCTCAAATTGGCACTATCATCAAGCATCGCACCATCAACGCCCGCTGAGGGTGTGGTTTCGACATTAGGGGTTTGGGCTGCATCCTGATCCTCAGAATCCAGAATTTCAAGTTTTTCAGGCAGAACAATCGTGAAAGTACTCCCTTTACCCTCTTCACTGTGCAAATGCAAGTCCCCACCGAGGCGTTGGGCTAAGCGGCGGGAAATGGAAAGTCCAAGTCCTGTTCCACCGTAGTGCCGGCTGGTGCTGCCTTCCGCTTGCCGGAAAGCTTCAAATATATATTGTTGTTTATCATCAGGAATACCTATACCCGTATCCGCAACGCTTATTGCAACTGTGTGGGCTGCCCCCAAAGGACGTTGGATTGTTAGCTTGACTTGATCACCCTCGCTGGTAAATTTAAAGGCATTGGATAACAGATTATTGATGATTTGTTGGAGCCGCTGCCCGTCAGTACGCAATATGGGTGGCAAGTCTTCGTCAAGCGTGATGTCGAAAACCAGCCCTTTGTCGTCAGCGATATGGCGTAATTTATTTTCAATCTTGTCCACCAAGTCCGCCAGTGACACGTCTTCAACTTGGATTTCCATTTTGCCGGCTTCGATCTTAGATAAATCGAGGATTTCATTGATCAGTTGGAGCAAGTCTGAACCGGCACTGTGGATCGTTTGTGCTTGTTTGACTTGTTTATCGTTCAAGTCGCTGTCATCCGCTAATAGCTGCGCGAGCATCAGCATACTATTTAATGGGGTGCGTAATTCATGCGACACATTGGCGAGAAATTCAGATTTATATTGATTCGCCAGTTCCAATTCTTTGGCTTTCGTCTCCAGAGCGACTTGCGCCTCTTTCATCTCTGTTTGCTGGTTTAGCAGCACCAAATTCTTTTCACTAATTTCGCTGCCTTGCAGCTCTAACTCGTGGGTGCGCTCTTCCAGTTCTTCATTGAGTTGACGTAATTCTTCCTGTTGGACTTGTAATTCTTCAGAGTTGCTTTGCAATTCTTCTGACTTGATTCGCAGTTCTTCAGTTTGTTTCCTGCTTTGATATAATAATTCTTGCATTTGGGTACGTGATTCGGCGGCATTCACCGCTACCCCAATACTTTGCATCGCCTGTTCCATAAAATCTTGTTGAAGGCTTGTTGGCATTTCCTGGGAATAACCGATTTCAATCACGCCTTTCACGGCATTTTCATACGAAAAGGGGATGATTAGCACATGGTGGGGGATTACCATTGTCATACACGATTGAATAATGATGGCGGATTCGTCCGGTGTCTGGGTGCGGGAAAAGGTCTGGTTTTCCAGCGCCGCCTGTCCAACTAAGCCTTCACCGATCTCAAATCGATGGGGAATATTTTCACTCGCCGTATAGCCATAACTGGCAATGATCTCCAGATAGGATTTGTTAGTTTGGAGTAGATAAAATATGCCAACCTGCGCCTCTATATAAGTGGTCAAGAAAGAGATGATATTCTTGCTCAGCGTCACGATATCCAGCCCGCCACTCATATGGTCATTTAACAGCCCATGTCCGGTTTTCAACCAATCCTGTTGTCCTATTTCTTCCATTTGTTTATAGATTTCATTGTTCATGGTTTTCTGGTTGTCAACCATCATTTGGACAGCCGCATAAATACCAGTTGCCGCCCCTGACTTAAATTCTATGTCAAGATTGCCGGCTGCCACTTCTTGAGTGATTTGTGCAATCTTAGCCGGTTCACCACCGACTTGTCTCATAATATCACGGCTGAAGTAATAGATACCTATGGAGGCAATGATAAAGCTGAATAGGGTAGCGAGGCTTAGTATCACTGTACTTTTGGTTGCCACGATTTCCATCTGTTTGATGTCTTTTGCTATTTTAGCGTGAAACATGGCCCCTGCTGTTGCGGCACCCGCCATCGTTTTTTCAAAAAGCGCATCATATTTATCATCCAATGCCTCATCGTCGAGTTCCTTGGCACCAAAACGATTATCAAAACGCGAATGGGACAGTTTGATAAACGCTTCTAAGTCTGTTTTAACAGAAAGGACTTTCGCTTCTATGGCTTCATCGTTGACTGCCGAGTAAAATGTGCCGTCATCGCCTGTCAGTATCGTGTTAACATGCCAGAGTGCCTTATCTAAATGGTCCCACACCTCATCTATCAGTGCTTTGTCTTCAACGCCGCCCATGATTTTATCAAACCAACGGCTTGCCTTTGTTGCGTGTAATTGAACCTTCATCGCAGCATCGGCAAGTGGGACATTTTTAATGCCTATCTCTTTACTCACGCCATACAACCGGTTTGTCTCAGTAATGCCGATAATACCACCCACAATGATGATGGCAGCAACTGATAAAAAGCCTATTATCAATTTCGTTTTAATTCTCATGTTATTAATGACTCCTTGCCTGCTTCATTCAATTTTGTCACCAGCACCTTGTTGATCAAGTCCAGCAAATGTTTACTCTCCATGCCAATTTTTTCAATCTCTGCGAGTAATTCGTTATAGCCTAAGCCACTGGCTTGTGTCTCAAGGACTTGATTATAACTAATAATCAGGTTGAGTGAGGTATGTAGTTCACGACTCAGATATTCTATCTGTTGGCGCTTGAAGACAATCTCTTGTTGAAGTGATTGCTTGGCCTCTGAAACGAGACCAGCAATGCGTTCTTGAACATTTTGTTCATTTTGAACATGCAGAGTCTGTTGACCGGTTTGTTCGATTAAGCGCAAATAAGTCCTAATTTTGTCCTTGAGTTGATCGCTATCAATGGGTTTGGTTAAGTAATCTACCGCCCCAACGTCATAACCTTTTTTCTGGAAGTCTGCCGACTTATAAGCCGCTGTTAGAAAAACAATGGGGATATGTCGCGTTTTCTGTCGCGTTTTGATAATTTTAGCCGTTTCAAAACCGTCCATCTGTGGCATTTGTATATCAAGGAAAATCAAATCCACTTTTTTTTTCAGAAGGATACTTAAAGCGACTATACCTGTGTTAGCCTCAATGACTTGAACATTCTCAAAATATTTTTCAATGAGACTACGCAAACTGAATAAATTATTTTTATTGTCATCGACAATAAGTATATTAACTGTTGACACTTTTGAACCTCTTTTTATAGGTTATCAATTATCATAACTGATTACTGATACAACCACACCCGCATCAGCGACAAGAATTTATCAGTATCAACCGGTTTAGACAAATAATCATTCGCTCCCGCTTCAAGACATTTCGCCTTGTCACCCTTCATGGCTTTGGCGGTGAGGGCGATAATGGGCAATCGACTGAGGCGTGGTTGTTCTCTGATTTTCTGCATGGCTTCATAACCATCCATATGCGGCATCATAATATCCATCAAAACAATGTCAATATCCTGATGCTCCTCTAACAAGCGGAGTCCATCTTGCCCCGTGTATCCGACAATCACTTCCATCTGGCTTTCTTCTAACACATTCATCAGGGCAAAGACATTGCGGACATCATCATCCACGACGAGCACCTTTTTATCCTTCATGATGCCCTCTTTATCATGCACCATCTGGAGCATTTGCCGTTTGTCTTCTGGTAACTGATCCGCCACTTGATGGAGAAACCGGGTGGCTTCGTCTAACAAACGTGCTGGCGATCTCACTGTCTTGACTGTGAGCGCCTTCGCATATTGCTGCAATATGGCGTCTTCAGACGACGTTAAGTCGCGCTCCGCTGAGATAATCACGGGTATCTGAGAGAGCAGTTCATCCTTGTACAGTGCCTCAAGCAATTTAATACCCGCATCGATAATAATACAATCAAAGTCGGCCTTTTTCAGGTGCTCGGGGAGGGCAGACGGCACCGTCACAGCCACCGTGATTTGGACATCTCCGACTAAATCCACAATTTGCTGTTGACGCGATTCATTTTCAACGACAAACAACAACTTTTTCACGGTTTTAGTAATAAACCGTTTTATTGAGTTAAAGACATTCGCCAGTTGTTCCATGTTCACGGGCTTGTGCTTGTTACCGTATGCGCCCATTTGGCATCCATACTGTTGTCATCTCCCGATATGAAATGCACGGGAATATGTCGCGTCTGCGGATCATCCTTGAGCCTTTCCATCACCGTCCAGCCATCCATTTGGGGTAAACCCACATCAAGGATAATGGCATTGGGCTTATACTGCTGGGCCATTTGTAAACCGGTTTTGCCATCCTCAGCAAGCAGGTATTTAAACTGCTTTTCATTTGCCAAGTTAATGATAATTTTTTAAAATTGACGGTCATCTTCAATAATCAAGATGATTTGATCCCCAGGACTAAAATTGTCCCGATCATCAACAATCGCTCCCAGCGGCTGAAGGCTTGGATTCAAGGTTTTCTTGCAGATAGAGCGTGAAAGTACTGCCCTTGCCCTCTTCACTGTGTACTTGCAAATCGCCACCGAGCAGTTTGGCTAACTGGCGAGATCTATTTTGCCCTCAGAGGTAAACTTGAAGGCATTCGATAACAGATTGTTAAGGATTTGTTGGAGCCGCTGCGCGTCTGTGTGCAACTGCTCTTCAGCACACTTGATATTGAAAGTCAGCCCTTTATTATCAGCCAGCGGGCGGAATTTCTGTTCAATCTTTTCCACCAAGGCTGTCAGTGAGACGTTTTCAGTATGGAGTTCAATTTTGCCTGCCTCAATCTTGGATAAATCAAGGATTTCATTGATGAGTTTGAGCAAGTCAGAACCGGCACTGTGAATGGTTTGTGCATATTTAACTTGATCCTCGCTCAGGTTGCCTTTTTTGTTCTTGCCTAACAGTTGCGCGAGAATCAGCAGACTATTTAAAGGCGTGCGTAATTCATGGGACATATTGGCGATAAATTCTGATTTATATTTGCTCGCCACTTCCAATTAATGATCGCGTTGAACGATAGACGAACTTCACGGAGCAGATTTTCTATCTCTTTGAGAATTGAAGTCACTCTTAGCTGTTGCCCATATTTTGCGGCTTGAATGAGGGCTTCACGATAACTCCGTTGATTGGCAAAACTTTTTAATTCTAGCCCAAACAATTGCCCGGCATGATGTATCAATAAATCAATTTGACCATTGCCCGTCGGAAATTATGGTTGAACTTGTGCGTCATAACTACGAAGAAAACTGGTCAAATAGAGATAGATATGAAAATGAAACACGGCTTTATACACCCGTAAATCTCCCCGGCGAGGTGCG
Source organism: Pseudomonadota bacterium (assembly GCA_039714115.1). Classification (GTDB taxonomy): domain Bacteria; phylum Pseudomonadota; class Gammaproteobacteria; order Beggiatoales; family Beggiatoaceae; genus Thiomargarita. The sequence goes on from JBDLJY010000072.1 coordinate 18,119, forward strand.
TTTTTCAACACTGGTTCCCGATTGGCTTGCAAATACTGTTCATATCGATGCAACAATTGAAATAGCTGAACAATTGCTTTTGTATGTATGGGCATTATTAGGAAATTTTACATAATTTTCGCTCAAGCTAATTTGTTCAACTTCCACTACTCCATTCATATAGAGAAAATTGATTATGGGATCGCGGTAGGTAAATTTGACCTTGGTTTTGGTTTGGAACAGTTCCAAAACATAAGGTTTATAACATAGTTAAAATCCTTTGCTCTGGTATTTATGCCATTAAGTATCTACAACGCTGCCCACTACAGGGATTAGTTTTCGAGTAGCAATGAAAACGTTTCGGACGGCAGCGAAAACTTTTTTGTTGTGCTGGACGGGGTTTTTAATGCAACCCCGTCCGTAACGTTTAAAACTTTATTTGCCCGTCTGCACAAACCGAGGATACACGATAACCCCCGTTTTTTTATTATCGTTCCCAAAAACGCTCTACTCCCATTCAACCTGCAAGCTGGGCATCAACAATTGAAAGTTCTTTGCCCATTTCTCTTGCCAAGCAATCTCATGACTGCCTTGCATGAGCAATTGGATAGTTTTTTTTTCATTCATAGCGAACACAAACCTTCCTAACATGGAGATACCAGAACTATTGAGCGCCCTAAGTCCACGTAAGTTAAGCGTAATCAGAGGTGGTTCAAGTGCCGCCACCTGATTCAACAATTGCATGATGGGTCCATACTCCTGACCATTGAGTCGCAGAGTCCCTTGGCAATAAACGGAGGCCGTTTCTGTATCGTATTTTACGCTATATTCTTTAGTTGTAATTTCCATTGTTCCCCCAAGATCATCCCTCAATACAATTACTGAGGAAAGCTGAATTAAATAGGCAACTGTGCCATTGTAGTCACAACAATCACTTCCGGGTTAGGTTCGACAGTCTCAAATTGCCAACCCAATTTAGCATCATAATCATTAATCATCGTCAGCAAACCTAATCCAGAAATGCTCTCATCTTCTTTAGAACGTTTGATCTGACGAATATACAATTCTCGTGGTTCACTGTTCAACAATTCATGTATAAATCGTTGAAAACGAGACATAATTTTCTTCTGGATGTGGTTGGTGACACGTAAGACTAAGTGATCACTATACAACTTAAATTTAAGGGTTATCTGGTAATCACAAGTGTCGTAGTTAAACTTCATGGCATTTTCCAACAATTCGTTGGCAATGTAGCTGACAGCCCCTTTGAGTTTCGCTTCCCTAGTGCCGGGCTCATAGTCATCGGTCGGAAAAAAAGTGGTCAAGTAGTCAGCTAAAAAATCCGCCGATAAGCCATTGTTTCGCCAACGCTGCTGGAGGGGGGCAGAACCTGGCGAAAATCCCAACATTAAGAATTCTCTGCTTTTGACCGATTCTTTCTTAAATTCGCCAAAAACTTGTATCATAAAATAAATCCTCTTTTTTAAATACGGACTTTTTGTTTGGAGTCCAAGATTTATCTTGGACGGCTTACTCCCATTCTAACTGCAACTTGGGCATCAAGCGTTGGAAGTTCATGACCGATTTCTTTTGCCAAGCAATCTTCTGAGTGCCCTGTATGAGCAACTGGATAGTTTTTTTCTTCGCCACCACGAACACAAACTTTCCTAACATTGTGATGCCAGAGCTATTGTTCGCCTTGAGTTCCCGTAAATTAAGCGTAATCCGAGGTGGTTCAAGTGCCGCCACTTGATTCAACAAGTGCGCGATAGGCTCATACTCTTTACCATTGAGTCGTAGAATTCCTTGGCAATGGATGGCAGCCGTTTCGGCATCGTATTTTATGCTATATTGTTCAGTTGTAATTTCCATGGTTTCTCATTTTTTATTTATTATTACTCATTGCCCAGAAATAGGCGATAAATCGCCTACTACGAACTTGGGATTCTTCTTAACTACCCAATGCCATTAAGTTAAGGGTTCGTAGTAGGCGATTTATCGCCTACGAACTTGGGATTCTTCGGCACGATATGGCATTGGGTTGAATACGCTCTAAACAGTCAACTGCACCATTGTAGTCACAACAATCACTTCTGGCTTCTGGAACGTAGCAACAAATAAGTTACGCAGTAGCAAACTAAGTTTCTTCAAAAAACTTTGTTTCGATATATCGCGTGTTTGTTGGACCGTCTCAAATTTCCAACCCAGTTTAGCATTATAATCATCAATCATCGTCAGCAAACCTAATCCCGAAGTCATCATGCTCTTATCTTTTTCAGCACGTTCTATCTGACGAAGATACAGCTCTTGTGGCTCCGTATTAAGCAATTCATCAATAAATGATTGAAAATAATATACTTTTTCATTAGGAATGCTGTTGGTGACGTATAGTATCAAATGGTCACTATATAACTGAACTTCAAGAGTTACTGGGTAATTAGAAGTCTCGTTGTTAAACTTCATAGCATTTTCCAACAATTCGTTGGCAATATGGCTGACTGCCCCTTTGAGTTCCGTTTGCCTTTCAAAAGTACTGGGCTCAGTCTCATTGGTCGGAAAAAAAGTGGTCAAGTAGTCCGCTAAAAAATCCGCTGATAAGCCATTGTTTCGCCATCGCTGCTGGAGGGGGACCGATCCTGGCGAAAATCCCATCATTAAGAATTCTCGGCTTTTGGCTGGTTCGTTATGAAATTCGCCAAAGACTTGTAGCATAAAATAAATCCTCTTATTGTGCCGGACGGGGTTTGCAACCCCGCCCGTGACGTGAAATTCTTGTGCCGGACGGGGTTGCAAACCCAATGCCATTAAGTTAAGCACCCAAAAGAAGACCTACGAGGAGACCCATACCCATGACGTTGTAAACTAAGGGAAAACTTAACCTGCGGGGTATTAGTCTCCCCGCATGTTTGGCTTAACTTAATGGCATTGGGTTGCAAACCCCGTCCAGCAGAGATCTACACAGTTATCATTCAAGGTTCGGTGGAAAATGGCAAAATCAGTTCGACTCTCACGCCTGGTTGATCCTCACGATTGTACAATTGACAACAACCATCACTACCCCATATCAGTCTAGCAACCATAGCGAGTCCTAAACCCATCCCTTGAAGTTCACCTGAGAAATACTTTTCATGTTGATAATAAGGTGTCCAGACTTGGGTAAGTTCTTCGTTGGGTAAGTGTCGCCCATTATCAGTGACACTCAAGACAATCGTTTGTGCATCAGCGGGTTTGATTGATACTTCTACCTGTGGAGACTGCTGTGGATGAAATTTTTTGGCATTATTTAATAGCTCGCGCAATACTAATTCTAAGCCTTGAGCAGAAAGTAGCACTGCTTTTTCCTGTAAACTGTCATCTATAGACACTGTTACTGTCTTGAGTGCGAGTGCCTCTTGAATACTCGTCACCAAGCTTGGTAGCTCAGATAAATTGAAAGGGGTATTCAGTTTGAGTAAGTGACTCGTCTCCACATACCGCACGACTTCTAGGACTTGATTTTGCAGACGGTCAATAGCAATTTGTAGCATTTCCAGCAACTCTAGTGTTTCACTAGAAAACGCATTTTTCTTGCGACGAAGTATCTGTAAAATGGTAAAGGCATTGAGCGGGGTGCGTAACTTGTGCGATACCATCAACTGGAAACTCCACATTTGCCGTTGCAAAAGCATTTTATCGCTGACATCACACAAACGCACCAATTGTTCATTCACATTATCGGATTCCAGAACATTAACCTCTAACCACAATGGGGGTTCATGCCCGGTTTCAGGGCGTACTAAATAACGCTGCGGCTGTGCTTGATGTGCGGGCCAATTTTCCCAAGCTTGAGCCGGTTCGCGTTTATATAATTTATCTATTCGTTGCAAAAATCCTTCTATCATTTCATTGTCTTTGACAATTCCCAAATAAATACGGGCCGCTGAATTCATGTAATCTATCACTTCGCCATCGCGGAGTAATAAAAAACCATCATCAAGGTGCTCAATGGCCCATTCAAAACGTGATCGTTCTGTCAATAAACGTCGATAACGATTAAGACGACTAATTGTGCGGATACGGGCTTGCAATTCTGCCCAATCAATCGGTTTTCTGAGAAACTCATCTGCGCCTGCCTCTAGTCCACGCAAACGCGATTCGCGGTCATCAAGGGTGGTGAGCATGATGATAGGCACTTGGGCTACTTTTGGCGTAGCCCGCAAGCGTTTACATACTTCAAATCCATCGATCTCCGGCATCATTACATCTAATAGGATGATATCCGGCATTAATTCTTCTACTTTTTCTAAGGCTTCTTGACCATTTGTAGCAAAAGTCAGTTGATAGCCCTCAGACGTGAATAGCATTTCAAGGGTATCGCGGACATGCTTTTCATCGTCAATAATCAATAAACGGCTGTTGTTGTTCATATTACATTTTGGCTAAAAAAGATATGCAAGGTTAATGCCATCTCGTTGCGTTTAGACTACCAACTTAATGCAGTCTCACCCCTTTTGGCAGAGTTTCCCGAAACTTAACCAGAAGACGCTTAGCGCGACTAAAAGTCTCAGCATCTAAGGCATAAAATGTCACTACACTGCCTGCTGGCGTCATCTTCTTCTTACCAAGGTATAATTTCCCAATTAAAATCCAACTCTTTGGAATATGAATAGGAAACCAGTCATATATCATTACCAGTTTGACATCATGCTCTTTTGCTAGTCTATCCATCCATTCAGAATCATCCCTTTTTCTTCTCAGCTCAAGGGCTTGTTTAGAGGCTAAACCCCCGTCCAAACAACATGTGAATGCTTAATGCGAAAGCTGCCCATCCTGCCAATATTCGCTCCTCACGAGAGGAAAACAATTTAGCGAACCAGGGGACCACAAATAATGGCGACTAAAAGCCACCAGGCTACCGTTTTCGTTTTCAATTCTCTAATGAGCCCGAAAACCAGCAAGATGGCTAAAAAAACTTGTAGGGAATGCTCCATGCCTGTAAAAACTAAACCGATTAGATTACTTGCCGGAATTAACATGATGACAATAAGACAAATAACTAAATACTGTTTAGCTTCAGAAGGAGAAAAGGCGGAAATCATAATTTTACTAAACAAAAACAGTGTTGTTGTCGCTGCAAAAAAATTGATGATAAGAGGCATGTAATCACCAATTGATAGCATCGCGAGCAGAAAAGGCCAAATAATGCTCGACGAAGGGGCCGAAAATTCATTTAGGTTAATCCCATAATGCCCCTTTGCAATATTTTCAGCGAGTGCTAAATGGATATAAGGATCATCAAGTGTGTAGACTAGCTTACCGTTATTAAGAAAATAAATCATTAATAATTCAAGTAAACAAGCAATCGAAAAAAACGATTATTGGAAGCCATAAGGCTAGCCGTTTCGTTCCTAACAATAAAAAAAGTTTTTTTTCATTCATTCTCTCCACGAAAAACACAAGCGCTAGTACAAGTTTCTTGTATTGTGATTTTACATAAACCGGGCAATCTCGGCTTTAAACGCACCCAAATCCAACGCGCCAGATTTTCACTGGTTGGATTTTCCAGCCCTTCAATCTCGTTAAGATAATGATGATCTAGCTGTTCATACAATGGCGCAAAGGCTTTTTTAATATCAGCAAAATCTATCACCCAACCACTCTGCGCTCCGATTTCGCCACAAACATGAATAGTGACTTGAAACGAGTGACCATGTAAACGATTACATTTATGATCCGCCGGCACATTAGGTAAACGATGCGCTGCCTCGATGCTGAATTTTTTGTAAATTTCCATGTTCTTTGCCTGCCCAAGATAAATCTTGGACTCCTAATTTGCCTGCCCAAGATAAATCTTGGACTCCTAATTTGCCTGCCCAAGATAAATCTTGGACTCCTAA
>JBDLJY010000073.1:0-23832 GCA_039714115.1 Pseudomonadota bacterium
GGAATTGCCAAGAGAATAGCCTCTGAAAGAGCAGTGGCAAATCAGATGGTACAAGAAGGCGAGATAACTCAAAAGCAAATGGAAAAATTTCTGAAACGCATGGAAGAGTATAAGAAAGATTCCCAGTAATATTTCACTATAGATTAGTACAACTAATAATTAGTTGTACTAAACCCCAATTAGTTGTACATCGCTCCACCTAATAACATTTATAGAAATCGCGGCGTTTTTTTTTCCGTGAGATTACTCGTATAAATCTATTGCGAAAACTTAATCCCCATATTATAAGTACTACTTCACCCATCGCTGTATCTAGCAGCCTGTCGGATTAATCACATCAAGCCAAAAGTCAAAGTCAAAACCAGACCTGGCAGGCTGATCATAACAAAACCTGCCAGGTCAAAACCAAAGTCAAAAACATACCTGCTTACGCTTTTGACCTGCCAGGTTTGGTTTTAACCTGGCAGGTCTGGTTTTGACTTTGCTAGGCTCAGTGTCTCTACAACCGTCTTGACGAACTCTCGGTCTGCTCGTTCCTTTTTGATCGGTGATAAGCTCTTTGGGCAGTTTTCCAGTGACAGGCATGAGGTTTGCGTAAAGCTTTTCATCCATCATCTTGGCTGCATAGCCTACACTAATCTTGTGTGGATCACAAGGCAGAGGAATCATGGAATCTCAGATAGCGTGAGACGGAAATCATTAATCCGCCCTGCCTCTTGAACGGGTTGAAAAACAACGCCACTGCGATATTTTTTTGAAAAATTAATGACTTCTGGTATTTCATGATCGTTTATACCTTTTTTCACCACTGTGACCAAAGTCGTAGAGATATTGTACTTTTCTAACCCCCGTGGCATTTTAATAGCTTATGTTTGGACATCAGGTAATAATGGCTCAATAACTGCTTTTTTATTTCTAAACTCAAACGGTTTTAGCAGCGTAAAAAATTTGTATTTTGTTGTTAATAACTAATTCTGGCTCGTTTAAAATCGCCTCAAACATCAGGTAGCCTCATTCAAATTTTCTACTAATTGCAGTTTTTCATTATAGAGTTCTTGTGCGGTTTCCAGAAAATTCTCATCATCAATGCCAAACCTATTTATTGGCATCGAAAGTGCTGTACTGCCTTCATTTGTCTCCTTGAAAACGATGGCTTGTGTAGAAGCAGTCTCAATTTTCCCCTCAAGTATGAGATTATTAGTCTGATTGAACATGTAATTGCTGTGACAAGCCACAACAAGTTTGACATGAGCCACCTTCACTAATTTGACTAATATTTCTATCAATTGAACTTGTGCCTCTGGGTGCAAATGCGCCTCTGGCTCTTCTATGAAAATCATAGAGGGGGATTTGGCAACAATATATTTTAAATAGGCAACCAGAGGAAAAAGTTCTGAAACCATTGATGAGGTTAAAGACTAACAAATAAACGACATAAATACCATAAGATTTACCGATGTTATTCTTGCCAAAAATCATGACTAAATCTTTTTTTAAGTCAAAATCGAAGGCTTTTATGGGGCCTAAATTTCTGATTTTAATTTGCATTGAATTTTCCTAACGCCGTTTATCCTCGTTAAGTTCGTAGTAGGCGATTTATCGCCTACAGTTTTTATTAAATTGCGAAAACTCAATCCCCAATCTTGGCTGCATAGCCTACAGCAATCTTGTGTGGATCACAAGGCAGAGGAATCATGGAATCTCAGATAGCGTGAGACGGAAATCATTAATCCGCCCGGCCTCTTGAACGGGTTGAAAAACAACGCCACAGCGATATTTTTTTGAAAAATTAATGACTTCTGGGATTTCCTGTTCGTTTAGAATTTTCTCCTTAAATTCAATACCATTAAGTTAAGACAAACCTACGAGGTTGCCACACCTGCTCCGGTTGATTTATCGTTGAATTTACAACGACCTGCGATGTATTGGTCTCCTCGTAGGTCTGAATTTTGGGCTTAACTTAATGGCATTGTCTCTTAAGATACATCCAAAGACTATAGACGAAAAAGAGAGCCATCACCAGACTTTCATAAAGTTGCACCGGATGTCGCAAAATACCATCGCCAAAGTCAAGCGCCAAAAAGAAATCCGTCTCATAAGTATAATCCTCAAGTCCAGAGAAATAACACCAAATCCTACCGACAGCAATACCAATTGTCAAGGAGGGTACAAAGTATGCACCTGTCGAGACATCTATTTTCATCACTTTTTTGAAAAGCTCAACGGCTATGATACCACCGACGATAGCGCCTAGAACAGACTTAATGCAATCCGTGTAGTTTTGTTTCAGACTTGACAAATAAATTGATTTAACTCATTATTGTCATCCAATTTTGGACTAGGAATACAACATGCAAGTCATCCCTCTCAAATACGGAACAATATTCAAGCAAGCATTCGGACAACCGGATGTTTTCTGTCAATTTGCCAAAGATATTCTGGGCATAGAAATCAACATTGACAAAGTACATACCGAATATGAATATCCTGAACCCATGGGATTTGTCCGTAGCAAATATGACTTATTTGCTGAAGATACAGAAAAACGTATTATTGTAGAAATCCAGCAAGTCAAAGAAGAGGATTTTTTTGACCGTTTTTTATACAACCATTTGATTAGCATGGCAGAACAAGTCGGTGGTTATCAAGAATATGGATTTGATCGCACAATATACACAATTGTACTCCTTACCAGCAACATCCACGATGACAAAATAAAATTCAGTTATGCCGTCAGTGACATGAATCCGATAGGCGAATACGGGGACACCGTTGAAGTCTATCCCCACCGCTTGGTGTTTCTTTGCCCCCGTCAAGTCAATGACAAAACCCCACCATTGGTCAAAAAATGGTTGAATTTTATTAAGGATTCACTGGACGGTGAAATGGATGAAGTGGATTATCCTGATACTTTGTGGCGAAAAATAATGGCTGCGATTCAGAAACAGACTATAAATCCTGCCTTGTTGTCAGAAATTAAAGATGACGCGGCGTGGGAAGAAGCAAAAATACGTTTTATTGAGGAAGGGCGAAAAGAGGGGCTAGAAGATGGACGAGAAGAAGGAGTGTTAAAACAACAACGTGAAACGGTATTACAAGCCCGAGAAATGGGCTTAGATGAAATGGCTATTGCTAAATTGACTGGACTTTCAGCGCAGGCTATAAAGGAAATAATCTCCCCCTAAGATTTCTCGGAGCAAACACGGATAGCAGTTAGCCAAAAAACCTTTATTCTCGTGAATCGGTTTTGACTTTATCCCTATGCAATCCGTGTAGTTTTGTTGTGATTTATAGAAATCCTATTTTTTTAAAAAATAGGATTTCTTTGAAAAAAAATAAAATAGGATTTTTAACAGGTATCAAAAAATTTGGGCAAAATTTAGAAAATTGTCCGTCAAAGAGAAAATGTTTGCAATGCGGAATGTTATTGTTGATTTTTTGAGAAAAGCTAAACCCATTGTGAAAAACCGGCCCCCCCCATTTTTGTTTTTAACATAATGATTTTATTTGTTTTTTTTTTAATTTAATGACAAATAGTGTTGTATTTTTGAATGAGGGTAGTAATATTGGCATCGCCGGGCATTATCGCTTTGGCGTTCACTTGAGATTATCGGAGATTATCAATGTTGAAAAAACCTTATTTTGGCTTGTTAGTATTGTTTTTAATGTCACCTTTGGCGCAAGCTGCAACTGATTGTGCTGCCGTGACTGAAATTCCAGCTACGGAGTGTGAAGCTCTTGTTGCTCTCTATAATAGTACGGATGGTGATAACTGGGAAAATAATTCAGGGTGGAATGTGACGAATATGCCTTGTAGTTGGTATGGCGTTTCATGTAGTGGTGGACATGTATCGGAGCTTGAACTGGATAACAACCAACTCACCGGTATTATCCCACAGGAATTGGGTAATTTGAGCAATTTGACAGATATCTATCTGTATGGAAACCAACTCACCGGTACTATCCCACCGGAATTGGCTCAGTTGAGCAATTTGACAGAGCTCTATCTGGGTGGCAACGAACTCACTGGTACTATCCCACCTGAATTGGGTCAGTTGAGCAATTTGAACGATCTTAACCTGTATAACAACCAACTCAGCGGTACTATCCCAGCGGAATTGGCTCAGTTGAGCAATTTGACTGGACTCCATCTGTATTACAACCAACTCAGCGGTACTATCCCACCGGAACTTAGTCAGTTGGGCAGTTTACAATCTCTCTGGCTGTCTGAAAACCAACTCAGCGGTACTATCCCACCGGAACTTAGTCAGTTGAGCAGTTTACAATCTCTCTGGCTGTCTTCCAACCAACTCAGCGGTACTATCCCACCGGAATTGGGTCTGTTGAGCAATTTGACAGTTCTCTCTCTGTATAACAACCAACTCAGCGGTACTATCCCAGCGGAATTGGCTCAGTTGAGCAATTTGACTAAGCTCTATCTGTATTCCAACCAACTCACTGGTACTATCCCACCTGAATTGGGTCAGTTGAGCAATTTGAGCGATCTTAACCTGTCTTCCAACCAACTCAGCGGTACTATCCCACCGGAATTGGGTCAGTTGAGTCATTTGGAGAGTCTCTATCTGTCTGACAACCAACTCTGCGGAGAAATCCCATCAGAGTTAATGAACCTGTCCACGATACCATTACCTGATCAATACTCCGCCAAATTAAAATTAGACAACAACCACCTAATTGCATCTGATTCAGAACTGATTGCTTGGCTTGATAGCTACAATCCCGGTTGGGAAACCACACAAACTCCTTGTCCTCCACAAATCGATCTGGAAAAAAATAGCTATAATCCCGGCGATCATTTTCTGGCGCGACTAACGGAGAAATCAGATTGGGGATATGATTTATATGCTGCTGTGGTGATGCCAGATGGAAATTTTTTCGCGCTCAAAAATACTAACGAATTGGCAGCACTTAATACAGCTGTTCAATGGAATGGACAAAGAATAGTAGATAGTCCAGTCGTCTTACTTGATTTGATCTTGCCTGATAATTTACTCAGCGGAGAATATTGCCTTTATGGTATTTTATCTCCTGAGAATCAATCGGTTTTCGATACAATCGATTTGTGGGCGTGGACGGTGCGGTGTTTTGAGTACAACTAAGTACCGAACCATGAATTTTAATATATTTTGGAGTCCAAAGCTTTAGCTTTGGACGTGGGTTTCCAAAGCTAAAGCTTTGGACTCCAATATCTCCGATAATTCATGGTTCAGTACTTAATTATGGATGACAACGAATAATTAGGGAGATGTTTTACCACACCGACAAAAAAAACGCCATTCTAAGAGTTTAAAGTAATGAGAAATCCTATTTTTTAAAAAAATAGGATTTCTTTAACTCTTCGAGCGGCGTTTTTTTTTAGATTACTCGTATAAATCTTTGGCGCGAGTAATCTATTGCGAAAACTCAATCCCCATATTATAAGTACTAAAAGGTATAGTCCTATTTGGCTCAATCATGAAGTTACATTCTCGCTTGATATTAATAGAATCAAAGTTAACAATATCTGAAAACTCCATGATGACAATACGATAGACATTTTCATACCCCATATCAGCAGGGCTCAAAAAGTTTGGCCAACAGCAGAAGAGTTTCTGTTTGATCTTGTCTTTGAGTATCCCCTCACCCATCGCTGTATCTAGGCTCACCGTCTCTACAACCGTCTTGACGAACTCTCTGTCTTGTTCAAAGGTGATCGTTCCTTTTTGATCGGTGATAAGCTCTTTGGGCAGTTTTCCAGTGACAGGCATGAGGTTTGCGTAAAGCTTTTCATCCATCATCTTGGCGGCATAGCCGACACTAATCTTGTGTGGATCACAAGGCAGAGGAATCATATCTTCATCGTTAAATGGATTGTCCTCATCCTCGATAATACGTTGACGAATCTCAGATAGCGTGAGACGGAAATCATCCGTTGCATTAATCCGCCCTGCCTCTTGAACGGGTTGAAAAACAACGCCACGAACACAGCGATATTTTCTTGAAAAATTAATGACTTCTGGTATTTCATGATCGTTGATACCTTTTTTCACCACTGTTACCAAAGTCGTAGAGATATTGTACTTTTCCAACATTGCTAAGGCACTTAGACGAATATCTAGCATGTCTCTCGCACGGAGATCTTTGAGTACATCAGAATTGAGCGAATCAAACTGTAGATAAACTTCAAAACCACCTCCAAGTGATTTGAGTGCTTTAACAAATTCCTCCTCTTTCGCTATTTTGATACCATTAGTATTGAGCATCAAATGACGAACAGGGGATTTTTTAAGGTAGCGAAGTATCTCAACTATCTCTGGATGAGTCGTCGGCTCACCACCTGTGACTTGTATCAGATCAGGTTCACTCTCCGTCTCTAGCAGAGTCGCCAACATTTGCTCTATAGTCTCCATACTTCTGTGGTTGCCAAGCCCGGGTTCAGCGGCGTAGTAGCAAATATTACACTTCATGTTACATTCATCGGTGATATTAAAAAGAGCCAAACAAGCGTGATTCTGATGCTGTGGACAGACGCCACAATCAAATGGACAGCCCTTTAACACTTTAGTCAAATGCTTTTCTGGCAAGTCAGGCTTTTTGAGATAGTCATTACATCGCTTATAATATTCATAATCAGTCGATATCTTCACCATCGTTTCACCACACTTAGGACAAAACTTTCGTAAAAAGACTTCGTTATTTTTGGTGACGATGTGTGTGTCTATGAGACGGTGCAAATTATTGCACTTGTGACAAAAACTCTGTGTTGCTGTTAAATACAGATCGTAATCTTCAGCGTAGTATGGCATACAGGCTCCTTATTGCGTTATGGCATCAAAAAGTAGTACAGGAGATACGATAACTGCCGCTCCTGCTACCAACATAATTATCCCTGCATCTGCTGTCAAACTAAGTGGAGTCATCGCTATTTGAAAAAGTGGATTTTTCGTCTTTTTATACTCCATTACTTTTACGGGTAAAGGATGGATAAGCTTAAGCGCTTTTTTATTAATCTCTCCCTTGGTTAAATAGCGTTTCCCTTCTATTTGAGTATATGATTGGACATATCGACTGCCAACCTTGTTAAAGCCATGTAAGGCTAACCAAGAGATTTGCTTTTGATTGAGTCTATTGACTGCAAATCGTACAGATATGTCAGTAGTAATGACACGAGGATCTTCTCTATCAATAACAGGACGAACATCAAGGTTATTTTCAGCAAGTTTTAAAAAGTCTCCTGCTTCCAATAACTCTATAAACGCTTTACCATTTTTGGTAAATATATAGTGATATTTATCACCTATAAAAACCATCTGTCCTTCATCTTTATTGGTATAAAAAGAGAGAATATTTTCGTTATATGGGACTGGTTTTGCTTTGTCTTCCCAAACGAGTGGTGTAACACATCCCATAGATGAGAAGAAAACCACAGCTATAAGCGTCGTCACTATAAAAAACCATTTTGTCATAAATTATTTTCTCCTTAAATAGATAATCGCATAGATAATAAGCCCCAAACAGATAAACTGAAAAACATTTAATCCCCAGTAAACCGTCTCATAAGGCTTCAAAAATTCCCATACAAATCGTTGAGTACTATACAACAATATAAATTGATAGAAAATAAGTTCTTCAAACTTATCTCGTCTCTTAAGATACATCCAAAGAGTATAGACGAAAAAGAGAGCCATCACCAGACTTTCATAAAGTTGCACCGGATGTCGCAAGATACCATCGCCAAAGTCAACAGCCAAAAAGAAATCCGTCTGAATCCCGTAAGTATAATCCTCAAGTCCAGAGAGATAACACCCAATCCTACCGACAGCAATACCAATCGCCAAGGAGGGTGCAAAGTATGCACCTGTCGAGCCATCTATTTTCATCACTTTTTTGAAAATCTCAACGGCTATGATACCACCAACGATAGCCCCTAGAACAGACTTTCCTATGATGACTCCATTAGCGTCTAATGAAAAGTAAGTGTTGAGACTTCCAACGATAAATGCCCCTACAAAGGCTCCGATAATGACGATACTGTAGTAGATATAGCGTAGATTTTCATCCGCTATGAGTTGCGTTTTTGCTTTGAAGACTTTCCATGCTAAGATGGCGCCTATGGTGTAGGCTAGTAGATCAAAAAGTAAATGTATAGGCATCCTAAATGAATTCTCGTATGATATTTTGGAGTCCACCTTCGGTTTGGGCTTAAGCACCGGTCACAAACAAATTTTGTTTTTAATAGAATGATTTTATTTGTATTTGTTTTTTTTGTAAATTACACTAAAAATAGTGTTGCATTTTTTAATGAGGGTGGTAAAATTTGCATCGCTGGGCATTATCGCTTTGGTGTTCTCTTGGGATTTAAGGAAATTATCAATGTGACGAATATGGATGATCTAAGCTTACAAAACAACAACTTAATCAATTCTGACACAGCATATCCCGCTGACTTCATTACTTGGCTTGATGAAAAAAACTCGGATTGGCGTAATCAAGTGTCACCTTCCTACTGTAGTTTGTTGCAATTTTCTGCGGCCAATTATAATGTCAATGAAGGAGACGTCTCAGTCACTATTACCGTCACTCGTTCAGAAAATAAACAAGGAGCAGTATCAGTAGACTACGCCACCTCCGATGATTCAGCCACAGCAGGTAGCGACTACACTCAAACCACCGGCACCTTGAATTGGACTTATGGCGATGACGCTGACAAGACTTTTCCAATAAACATCATTGACGATAGCCAACCGGAAAGTAATGAAACACTCATCGTCAGCGTGGGTACTTAGGCCACAGGTGGTGCCGAATTAGGAACACCAGATACTGCGGAGGTGACGATCATAGAAAATGATTCAGCTTTTAGCTGCAAGAAACGGGTTGGGATGAGACTCAAACGAATTGTCTTTATTGATGGGAGCGTAGGGTCAATGCCATTAAGTTAAGGACAACTGATTGATTTGTAAATAAAAAAAAGACGCTCAGTTAAAAAGAATATTTTTTGAAAACATCGGATTTTTTTTACATAGATGCTCAGCTAAGGAACGTGCATAAAATAATTTAGTCAACTTCAAAACCAGACCTGGCAGGCTGATCATAACAAAACCTGCCAGGTCAAAGTAAAATACAGACCTGATTACGCTTTTGACCTGCCAGGTTTGGTTTTAACCTGGCAGGTCTGGTTTTGACTTTGGTTTTGACTTGAAGAAGTTATTTCATGCGCGATCCTAAAAATCAGATTTTTTCGGTTTATCATTGGCCCGAAGTATTGAGGGATCTTATTTTTTTTTTACAATGTCCCAGCTCAGTAATATTTAAATAAAATCAATCAGTTATCTGTTTATCATACTGGCATTGGAGCGTAGGGTGCGTCCCACGCACCAATTTCCTTATAACCTACCTAATAAGCCAATGCCATTAAGCCTGTCCCGAGCCTGTCCGAGGGTTCTAAGGGCAAACCCGATAGGGTATGCCCCTACAGAGGACCGCATTTTATGTAGGGGCAATCCTTTATGGTTGCCGGTTTATCATAATGGCATTGAAGTTTGGTAGGAGTCCAAGATTTATCTTGGACTTTAGCCAGATGGTTTCATCGGTTAACATATTTATCAATAATAAACTTCAGTATTTTCAAAATAGCAACCGCTTCAATTCTTTGAATGTACTCTTTGGATGTATCAATCGTCATGGTGGGGCAATCATCTTCAAAATTTCTCACCACAGCAGAGACAAATGTCCAATTGTCACTGATGGTATAACAGCCAAAAATATTTTGTTCTGCTTGAGGCGAATTGTGCCAATTTGACCATGCCGCTGCTAACATTTCTCCATACAGTTGGAATCGATGATTTTTAGCTTCTAGTCCCCGTTTGGCTTCTACTACAACTAAATAGGGTACGCCTATTTCGCCAGCAACGCATTTTCCTAAAACGCCATCAACGATACCAGCCAATTCAAAATGCGGAAATTGGGCTTTTAACGGCACTTCTGCCCAAGCTTGAATATTGCCCCTTTCTGCCAGCATGAGAAGTGGGTAAATTGCTCGCGCCCAAATAGTGGCTTCATTCATCAAATTGAGTTGATAATTAACCAAATAGTCTTGAATAAAATTGAGTTGGTTTTGTTCTTTGTCTGTGTATTGCCCTGCTACCATTTTATTCCAGATATCAATATCAAAATCATTTTCAACAAGGTTTACGATAGAGGGCAAGTTGTCTTGTGATAATTCTGAAAAGGTGAATTGTTGCATGATAATATCCTCAAATCAGCATATATATAATAACACCGTTTTCAAGTGCGCTATATGAAAAAAGAAAATGGCATTGCCATGTAGGGTGGAGCTATGAAGTCTGAAAAGTTTTAATCAATTCTGCAAGCGTCTTTAGCGCCTCATCAAATTCAAACTCTTCAACCTGTTTTTCTAATTCTTGATAAAATGGTTGCAAATCCTTACTTAAGTGACGTTTTATTTCTGGCAACATATCTAAAGCCCGATAATCGTAATCATTTAGAAAAACTTCCCATTTCTGCAACAGGGGCATCAGTACAGCAGGCTCCATTTTTTCGCAAGTGAATTTATCAACCGAAACATCATTCAGGGCAGCGAGAGTTTTCATCACAGCTGCCACGACATCCTCAAACTGTTTAAACAAAGCATGAGTAATTTCATCCTTCGCTTTTATGGCTATTTCCAATGTTCGTGACGTTTCATACAAAATATCGATGCTCAGATTACCAGCGGTACCCTTAATAGTATGGACTAAATATCGTGCAGTTTTAAAATCGCCGTTTTGCAGAGCCTCGTTTATTTTTTTGCTAACATCCCGGTAGTCTCTATAAAAATGCCGTAGCAATTTATGGTAGAGCTTACGATTGCCGAGCATTCTTTTTAAACCCGCTGCTATATTAATGCCCGGCAATTCGTCTGGCAACTGTTCGTCCACATGATCGGATTTAACCGGCATAACATCGCGCACCTTTGCTGCTATCCATTTTCCTAATGTGCTCCACAATTGCGTCTCGTCAATGGGTTTAGTAATATAATCATTCATGCCCGCAGCGAGGCATTTTTCCTTGTCGCCGCTCATGGCATGGGCAGTCATGGCGAGAATAGGCAATTCACTCTGCTTTTTTCTGATTAAACGGGTGGCTTCATAGCCATCCATTTTTGGCATTTGTATGTCCATAAGTACCGCATCAAATTGAACATTGTTTACCGCTGCCACTGCTTCTTCGCCATTGTTGGCAATGTCCACCACTAAACCGACGCTTTCTATTATCTCTTGTGCGACTTGTTGATTAATGCTGTTATCCTCGACTAATAGAATCCGCGCCCCTTGGAAGTGCTTTATCTGGAGGGGATTTTTTGCAGGCAGAACGTTTTTTTCAGTCTGTCCAACACCAAACTCGGCTGTAAAAATAAAGGTACTTCCCTGCTTCAATTGCGATTCTACCCAAATATCCCCACTCATCATATTCGTCAAACGTTTGCAAATAGCCAGCCCGAGTCCAGTGCCACCGAATTTGCGGGTGGTAGAATTATCGGCTTGGGTGAACGTATCGAACATATGGGGTATGGCTTTTGCTGAGATACCAATCCCGTTATCTTTGACGGAAAAACGCAGTTTGACTTGCTCCGTCCCCAGTTCGACTAATTCTATTTTAATATGAATGTTGCCCTTTGTCGTGAATTTAATGGCATTGTTGGTAAGATTAATGAGAATTTGCTTTAGCCTTAAAGGATCACCCACCAAACAACGAGGCACTTTTTCATCAAGGTTTAAAACTAATTTCAGCCCTTTTTCTTCAATCTTTATGCCTAACATATTGATCAGTTGATCTAACTCTTCATCCAAATAAAAGTTAATGGATTCCATTTTTAATTGTCCCGCTTCTATTTTGGAAAAGTCGAGAATGTCATTGATAATCTCAAGTAGGGCTTGAGAAGAAGAGTCTATCTTGATGAGATAATCTTTTTGTTGGACGGTTAAATTAGTTTTTAAAGCGAGTTTAGTCAAACCTTTGATGGCATTCATGGGCGTGCGAATTTCATGGCTCATGTTAGCGAGAAATAGACTTTTAGCCTGGTTAGCATTTTGTGCTTCAAGTTTAGCATCTTCAGCGCTCTTAGTCCGCTCCGCCACTATTTTTTCTAAGTGATCACGATGTTTTTGCAACTCCTTTTCTGCTTGTTGACGCTCGGCAAAATCACGGTAGGCTCTTAACCCAGCCGTCATTGTGACAAACAATTTGCGCTGTGTCATTTCAGCCTTGAACCTGTAATCGTTAATATCATAATCTACGATAACGGATTCTTCAGGGGCAGCGCCGGGTTGCCCTGTGTGGAGAATGATACGCACAAGCTTATTTTTCAAGGTATCACGAATATAGCGAACGAGCGTTAAGCCAGAATCATTTTCTTCCATCACCACATCTAAAAAAATCAGCGCGGAGTCGGGGTGTGCATTTAAAAGGGACTTGGCTTCTTCAGCTGAGTAGCCGGAAATTAAGGTCAGTCCTTTTTCCTCAAAGAAAAAGTCACTTAAACCAAATTGTATGGCATTGTGAATTTCAGGATCATCGTCGATGATCATCACTTTCCAAGTCGCCTGATTTAAAGGAGGGCTGGAAGGGGTTTCCTCAGCGAATATGAGTTCGTCATCGTCATTAATTAACATAGGGGTATTTTAGAATTTCCAAAAATATGATTTTTTGGGGCACCCACGCATGGTTAAAAATCAGATTTTTCAAAAAAATCTGATTTTTGGGGCGCCGATACAGCCGTAATATCTTGAAAAATAGTTAATCCACAAGTGATATTATCTTTGTCATCAAAAACAGGTTGACCCCAACTTTCTATGAGGGTCATTTTTTCGCCTTGATGAATTTCTATGTCCTCAACATGGCTATCTTTACCTTCCAAAGCAGACACAAAGGGCAACTTTTCCGAGGGATAGAGTTGAGAAGTCCCCGCAACATAGAATTGATAAACCTGCGCCATATTCTCAACACTGGCTGCTTTATCAATCCCCTTACCAAGAATCTGCTGCCCTCTTTGATTGAGATAACTCGGTTGACCATGAGGCGCATCCTGCACACATACACCGATTGGCATGACATCTAAAATATGTTTCAGAGCCATTTTCTTGATTTCCAAGCTCATTAAATCATAATAGGCTCTTAAGCCTATTATCATGGCGACAAACAATTGGCTTTGTGTTAGCTCCACTTTGAGTCTATAGTCGTTGATATCATAGTTCATGATAACGTCTTCTTCAGGTGCTTCACCAGGTTGCCCCGTGCGAAGAATGATACGCACGATATGATTTTGTAGCGTGTCACGAATATAGTTAGCTAGCTGTAAGCCTGAATCATTTTCTTCCATCACCACATCTAAAAAAATTAACGCGGTATCAGGGTGTGCTTTCAGTAAAGACTTCGCTTCTTCACCAGAATAAGCCGAAATAAAGTTAATCGGTTTGCCTTTGAAAACAAATCCCGCTAAGGCTAATTGCGTGGCATCGTGAATTCCCGGTTCGTCATCTACAATCATCACTTTCCAAGTAGGCGCACTTGGATTGAACTTTAGAGCGGTATCCGTTGCTTCGTTGGCTGATGGGAGCGGATCATCTTCATCGGCTAAATTGAGTTCATCATCTTCTGGTGCCAAATTGAGATCATCATAGTCATCATTTTTAGGTGCGTTTGACATATTTATTTTATTCCTTTGTTGCTAAAAGTCCAAGATAAATCTTGGACTCCAAAATACTTCAAAAATGTTCAATTCGATAAGCGGTTCCAATGCCTTGCGCCTGACAAAATTTCAGCGCGTCTGGTGTCAAACCGCCTAAGGATAAAAAAGCTGGCAAAATCTGTTGATCTGGAAATTGTTGAGTGTAAATTTCTCGCTTTTCTTGAAACTCTTTGAGCGTTTTCAAGCCAATTTGAGTTTTGGTTTTTTTAACTTCAACAAAAACCGCCCGTCCACAGTTTGACTCTGCCACTACGTCAATTTCCATTGTATTGCCATCTTGCTGAAATATAACACGTTCTTGAATATTAATTAGATTGAGAACGGTGGTATCAAGCACGCCTTGAAAAAACTCTGACAAAGCAAATTGCTTTCGGCTCAAAAAGGCGGCGGCTAACTGATGTTCTGCCAGTTTGCCCGACAGTTGATTGAGCATACCTTGTATCTCTCGCTCTGTGGCTTTTAAAGCCTCAATTTGTGTACGAAAGTCTTGTTTCAAATCGGGCGCGAAGCCTTTGATTTCTTTCTCAAAGCGATTACGCAAAATCAAATTAAGAGTCCCATCCTGTAAGCCTCTGAAATCAATATTAGAAACCCCTCTATCAATCACATCCGCTTCTGACATGATTAGCAATTTTTCTTGAATCTTATTGACATCAAGCTCAATATGCAACTCCTTCTTGATTTGTTGCGGAGTCCAATAGCGATCCGCATGTTGACTCAAGTGTAGCAAGATATTTTTGGCATGTCGATCATTGACACGTTTCACCGTTTTTTCAATATATTCTCCCCAATTCAAAGACATTTCTGCGGTATCAGCCGTAATTTCATAATTGACAGTATTGATCACGCCCTCTTTGGTGGTGAGATTTCTGTCTTCATAGTCACTTTGAATGACACAAGAAATAAAAAAGGGATCACTCAGGCACAATTCGTTAATCTGGACTGCCGTTTCATTGGTAATCGGTTCTTTATAAATTTGGGCGTATTTGTAAACGGCTTGCAAGCCCTCATCTTGTGTGAGATAGGGAGACAGACGCATGGGCTTTAGCCGTCCAGCTTCCAAATATTGATGAATCACTTTGAGCAACCAGCCGACATAAGAGCCGGTGACTAACATAGGTGCTATCTTCGATTCAGAATAAGAATGAAAACTCCCCGCTAAGGTTTCATCGGGTTTGCCTGAGCAGGTTTCGTCACGATAAATGTACTGAGTAATATTTTGAAATTCATCCAGTATGACCAAAAACCGCGTATTTAAACTGGCTGCAAAGCGATGGGGGGCAGAGTGGGCTGTGTCCCACATCGAATCATGAAGTCCTCTCTTTTTATCGATCAGAAGCGAGTCAATATCATCAACTAACAGTTGGTTTGAGTTTTTTAAACCGTATTCCCTGATTTGTTCCAAAGTTAGTGGCAGGTTGACCAATTCTTCATCTCTTTCAATAAAAGAAATATACTGTGAGGCAAAGGTACGGTAGTACTTGATCGCAAAATCTGGATACCAAACGCCACGATCAGCAATATCAAAATAAAAGGGTATCACCGCCCCATTATCGCTCCAGAGCCGGTTGAATATACGCTGCACAAACGCGGTTTTCCCACTTTTCCGACGCGCTAGGATGGCTTTAGACTTGGAAAGCCTATCGGGTATCCGAGAAAGCCATTTGTCAAATTGACGAAATTCTTTTTCCCGCCCTACTAGCAGATCGGGAGGGCCTATTTTTTCAGTTAAAGGATATTGCATGTTTTTTTTCATTCGTTGAAGTGTTCCGGAGTCCAAGATTTATCTTGGACGTCAAAAATGTTCAATTCGATAAGCGGTTCCAATGCCTTGCGCCTGACAAAATTTCAGCGCGTCTGGTGTCAAACCGCCTAAGGATAAAAAAGCTGGTAAAATCTGTTTATCTGGAAATTGTTGAGTGTAAATTTCTCGCTTTTCTTGAAACTCTTTGAGCGTTTTCAAGCCAATTTGAGTTTTGGTTTTTTTAACTTCAACAAAAACCGCCCGTCCACAGTTTGACTCTGCCACTACGTCAATTTCCATTGTATTGCCATCTTGCTGAAATATAACACGTTCTTGAATATTAATTAGATTGAGAACGGTGGTATCAAGCACGCCTTGAAAAAACTCTGACAAAGCAAATTGCTTTCGGCTCAAAAAGGCGGCGGCTAACTGATGTTCTGCCAGTTTGCCCGACAGTTGATTGAGCATACCTTGTATCTCTCGCTCTGTGGCTTTTAAAGCCTCAATTTGTGTACGAAAGTCTTGTTTCAAATCGGGCGCGAAGCCTTTGATTTCTTTCTCAAAGCGATTACGCAAAATCAAATTAAGAGTCCCATCCTGTAAGCCTCTGAAATCAATATTAGAAACCCCTCTATCAATCACATCCGCTTCTGACATGATTAGCAATTTTTCTTGAATCTTATTGACATCAAGCTCAATATGCAACTCCTTCTTGATTTGTTGCGGAGTCCAATAGCGATCCGCATGTTGACTCAAGTGTAGCAAGATATTTTTGGCATGTCGATCATTGACACGTTTCACCGTTTTTTCAATATATTCTCCCCAATTCAAAGACATTTCTGCGGTATCAGCCGTAATTTCATAATTGACAGTATTGATCACGCCCTCTTTGGTGGTGAGATTTCTGTCTTCATAGTCACTTTGAATGACACAAGAAATAAAAAAGGGATCACTCAGGCACAATTCGTTAATCTGGACTGCCGTTTCATTGGTAATCGGTTCTTTATAAATTTGGGCGTATTTGTAAACGGCTTGCAAGCCCTCATCTTGTGTGAGATAGGGAGACAGACGCATGGGCTTTAGCCGTCCAGCTTCCAAATATTGATGAATCACTTTGAGCAACCAGCCGACATAAGAGCCGGTGACTAACATAGGTGCTATCTTCGATTCAGAATAAGAATGAAAACTCCCCGCTAAGGTTTCATCGGGTTTGCCTGAGCAGGTTTCGTCACGATAAATGTACTGAGTAATATTTTGAAATTCATCCAGTATGACCAAAAACCGCGTATTTAAACTGGCTGCAAAGCGATGGGGGGCAGAGTGGGCTGTGTCCCACATCGAATCATGAAGTCCTCTCTTTTTATCGATCAGAAGCGAGTCAATATCATCAACTAACAGTTGGTTTGAGTTTTTTAAACCGTATTCCCTGATTTGTTCCAAAGTTAGTGGCAGGTTGACCAATTCTTCATCTCTTTCAATAAAAGAAATATACTGTGAGGCAAAGGTACGGTAGTACTTGATCGCAAAATCTGGATACCAAACGCCACGATCAGCAATATCAAAATAAAAGGGTATCACCGCCCCATTATCGCTCCAGAGCCGGTTGAATATACGCTGCACAAACGCGGTTTTCCCACTTTTCCGACGCGCTAGGATGGCTTTAGACTTGGAAAGCCTATCGGGTATCCGAGAAAGCCATTTGTCAAATTGACGAAATTCTTTTTCCCGCCCTACTAGCAGATCGGGAGGGCCTATTTTTTCAGTTAAGGGATATTGCATGTTTTTTTTTGCCTTTCATTCAATATATTATTTTTATTTTATTTTCAACGGAAAATTCATAAAAAACCTCGTCCCCCCCCCCTCCTCACTCTCTGCGCGAATGGTGCCACGCAATTTTTGCGTCACCAAATTATAAACAATATGCAATCCCAAACCCGTGCCGCCTTGTGCGCGGGTGGTTGTAAAAAACGGCTCAAAGATTTTGCCCAGATGGGCAGGGGGGATACCACAGCCATCGTCGCTATATTCTATCATTAAACGCTCAGATTCCAATTTGAGTGAGAAACGCAGATCTCCCACCTCACCTTTTTGATAGGCATGTTGTAGTGAGTTCATGATCAGATTGGTGATCACTTGCGAAAATGCCCCCGGATAGCTGTCTATTTTAATCTGTTCATCTCCGTTAACTGTGACTTGATGTTGCGTCTTTTTCAGATGCGGCGTGAGATTGATTAATGTGCCTTCAATATATTTTTTCACCGCAAAAGCACGTTTGTCTAAATGGGTTTGATCAACCGCGACTTGTTTAAAACTTTGTACCAATTCAGCCGCCCGATCTAAATTGTTTAGGATAAGACGGCTACCACGGAGAGCAGAGTCAAAATAGGCTTTTAAAGTTGAACCCTTGAGTTGCTTATTATCATAAGCCGTCGCCGTTTTTTTTATTTGAGCCGCCAAGGTAGAGCCCACTGTGACACAAACCCCAAGAGGCGTATTGATTTCATGTGCTATCCCAGCGACTAATCCGCCTAGTGAGGCCATTTTTTCTGATTCAACCAATTGAGCTTGAGCGGCTTTGAGATGCTCAAGGGCATCGGACAGTTCTTGAGTACGCTCCGCCACCTTTTTTTCTAAATGATTATACAATATGGAATTTTCAATAGAAATGGCGAGTTGTGATGAGAGCACATTCAGCATTTCTAATCTCTCATCAGTAAAAGCCCCTGTTGTTAAGTTGTTTTCTAAATACAAAATGCCGGTCAGTTGCCCTTGATTGAGCAGCGGCGCACATAAGATGGATTTGGGGCGGTGTTTGACGATATACGGTTCGCGCTGGTATGTGCCCTCTTGTGTGGCATCATGCAAAACCACATTTTCCCGTGTACGAGCGACATACTGAATGATGTTTGTTGGCACTTGATCGCTTGTTTCAACTGCAAGGGATTGTAAGACTTTAACCTCAGTGCTATTGGCTTGCCCTTGGGCTTCGATAAACCATTTATCTTGTTTAGGCAATAATAAAAAGCCTTTATCAGCCCCTGCGTTTTCAATGACGATGTGCATCATTTTTTCTAACAGCTTGTTGAGTACAATCTCCCCAGACAAAGTTTGAGAGGCTTTCATCACGCTGTTTAAATCCAACCAATCGGAGGTTTTTTGAGTCGAACTTGAAACCACCGAGAGGGTGGACTCCATATGTGAAACTTTCTGAGTAAAAAATGGCGGGTATCTTTTCTCTAAATCCGCCACTTTAGCTTTTGCGCCCCATTTTTGGTAAGCATAGTATGCATCATACAAATAGACTTGTGCAATCTTGGGTAAGCATTTCGCCATATAAAATTGACCAGCTAATTCATGCGCTAAGGCTTGTTCATTAATATAGTCATTCTCTTGGGCAAGGTCAATAGCTTTGTCATAATATTCTCTCGCCTCTTTGTTATTCCCCAATACACGCGCACGTTCCGCTTCGACCAGATAAAATTTGTGTTGATGATTCATCGGAGCATGACGTGCCCATTTTTTGAGCTTTTTCTGATTAGCCGCCACTTTTTTGAGAATGCGGTTTGGTTGAAGAGAATATGAAAAGACGGCCAATCTTGCCAGTGAATCATAAAAATAGAAAACGGGCACTACAATTAGTGCGGTAACGCCATCTATATATTCCTCTGATTTTTCAGCATATTCGACCGATTTTTGGTAATTTTGAAACAGGTAACAGAGAATAGCCTTTTGAAAAAATAGAATAAAAATGGCCCCTCTATCTCCCTTTTTAAGGTGACGAGGCAACATGTCCTCTTCATTGTAAGCGTCACCCACTAAGCGGCATGATTTATTTTCTGCCATCAAATTTAATATAGATTGATGAATAACTTGATTGTAATGTAGAGGAGTCGTTTGCTTTAAAGTCTGCATAGATTTATTGTAAGAAGCCACCTCTGGCTCAAGTCGTGTGAGTTCACGACCCATATAAAATGCATTGCAGCAATAGACAAGCAGTGCATAAGAGGCGTATTCTAAATCACCAGCTTCTAAGCATTGTTGGTAGGCATCCTGTAAAGGATTTAATGAGTGTTTGAGATGTTGATACCAATGGTTGACAAAACCATTTATATAATAGATGGTTCTGCCTGGAATGGCTTGATTGGGTGATTTTTCCAACAAATCCAGTGCGAGCTGAGCCAATTTTTCAGCCATTTTGATATCGCCTAATACGCCACAAAGAATGATACCATAAGCCCCATAAGCGCCAGCCGATACAGTAAAATGACCATATTTCAGTGATAAATCGATCTGTTTCGACATTAATATTGGTAACAATTTTGGATAAGCTAAATAAACCGATGAAATAGAGTAGAGAAGAATCCGCATAGCGGCTGATTTCATCGGTTCTGAAGTTTCAGGCAGATCAATCAAGTTACGTTTGGTGGCGAGATAAAGCCTTGTTTTGAATAAGCTAAATAGAATTTGTAATGTATTGGGGTTTTGAGGGATTTTAAACCCTAATAATTTCAAGGCAAATCGTGCCGTATCAATGGCATCAAGCATTCTGTTTTGTGCCATATAAGCTTGGATTTTGACTTCATAGATTTTTATTTTATCCAATAGTGTAGCCGCTTTTTGTTCTAAAACGAGATTGGCTGATTGTTCCATGTCATCAAATTGACCATTCAAGTACGCCGCTTGCGCGGCTTCTAAATGTAATTTTAGTGTGAGTTCATGTGCTTGTTGCCAACTGTCTTTTTTGAGCAGCCCTATCCCGTTATTTAGGTAGTTAAGGGCAGCATTGTAAGCGGTTGACGATTTTGCTTTTATACCAGCGGCAAGATTTAATTGGGCTAATTGTTCTCGTTCTTCAGACGCTTGGATCAATTCAATCCCGATATTCAGTTGATCGACAATCTCAAAAAGTTTTTCAGTCCGCCCTTGGGCAGGCGTATTAGCTAACAAGAGTCGTCCAATTTTTAGATGTACTGCTTTTTTCTGCTCATCATCAATCAATGCATAAGCTGCTTGTTGTACGCGATCATGTAAAAATTGGAAATGGCGAATTTTAAAGTCATCTCCGCTTATTTCTAGAGCAGTAGTGGGCAATATGAGCCCTTCCATCATGACGGGTATGATGTTTTGAAAGGTTTCAGAGGCGGATTTTTCATGGATAACAGATAGGGTGTCCAAATCGAAATGGTTGCCTACACAGGCGGCTAAGCGCAAAACGTGCTGTGCGGATTCGGGCAATTTTTTCAATTTGCCAATCATTAATTCCACCACATTATCGGTGATGTCGATAGCCTCAATTTGGGCAATGTCCCATTGCCAACCACCCTTTTCAGTTATCAGTTGATTTGTCAACTGGGCGGGGGGCATAAAACTTAATAAATTTTCTTCATAAAGGGTGTGGAGAAATTGATTGACAAAAAACGGATTGCCCTCCGTTTTACGCATCACTAAGTCCGTCAACGCTCCCACCGGGGCAACGTCACTATGCAAACTGTCGGCGATCAGTTGCTGGATATGTTCAAAAGCTAAAGGCTTTAAGGTGATTTGCTCAATAGTGACGTTACCCAGCGTGTCAAGTGTCATCATCAAGGGATGGCTGGGATTGACTTCATTATCTCGATAAGCCCCTATTAGAAACAGTGAATTTGTCTCCTTATCTGTCATCACTCGTTCTACTAATTTAAGGCTTGCTGAGTCCACCCATTGTAAGTCATCCAAAAAAATGACCAAGGGATGCGCTGGTTGGCAAAACACTCGCATAAAGTTTTGAAAAACAATGTTAAAACGGTTTTGGGATTCCGTTGGGCCCAGTGTGGGGATAGACGGTTGTGGCCCAATAATGAGTTCGATTTCGGGGATGACATCAATAATGACTTGTCCATTAGCTCCAAGGGCGGTTAAGAGTTGCTCTTTCCATTCTGTTAATTGGGCTTCGCTTTCGGCGAGTAGTTGTCGTACTAGCTCTTCAAAGGCTTTGACGATAGCACTGTAAGGTATATTCCTTTGAAATTGGTCAAATTTACCGGTGATAAAATAGCCATTTTTTTCTGTAAGCGATTTATAAATTTCTTTGACCAAAACGGATTTACCAATGCCTGAATAGCCGGCAACGAGCATCATTTCTGCTTTGCCCTTGGTAACGCGCTCAAAGGCGGCAAGTAGGGTTTCTATTTCGTGTTCGCGCCCGTAGAGTTTTTGTGGAATTTGAAATCGGTCAGATATATCAAAACGAGCAAGTGGGAAATTTTGAATTTGCCCGGTTTGATTGAGACAATTTTCTAAATCGGCTTTGAGCCCCCAAGCACTTTGATAGCGGTCTTCTGGCATTTTTTCCAACAATTTCATAATGATGTCAGAAATAGCCGTTGGTATGTCGGGATTGACTTGGATCGGGGGCAGTGCTTGTTTGGCAAGGTGACAATGGACTAGTTCCATCGGATCGTTTGTGTCAAAAGGCACAACGCCGGTGAATAATTCATAAAATGTTGCCCCCAGTGAGTAAAAATCGGTGCGATAATCCAAGGTGCGATTCATCCGCCCCGTTTGTTCAGGGGACATGTAGGCGAGTGTGCCTTTTAACACGTTGGGGTTTTTGAGGGTCATCAGTTGCCGTGATAATTGGGTGGAAATCCCAAAGTCGATGATTTTGAGTACGCCTGTGTTAGGGTTAAAAACGATATTTGAGGGATTAATATCCTTATGAATAATATTTTGTTGGTGAATTTGGCCTAAAATGTCGGTGGCATGGATGGCAAGCTTGAGTAATTCGTCTAGGGTAAAGCGGCGCTCATCTAGCCAGATTTTGAGGGATTCGCCGCCAAAATCTTCTAGGCATATCAGCAGCGTATTTTGGTGTTTTTCAAGGTTGTAGACGTT
This sequence comes from Pseudomonadota bacterium, assembly GCA_039714115.1. Taxonomy (GTDB): domain Bacteria; phylum Pseudomonadota; class Gammaproteobacteria; order Beggiatoales; family Beggiatoaceae; genus Thiomargarita. Next base: position 22,365 of record JBDLJY010000073.1, read on the forward strand.
GATAACGCCTTCCAATTCGGCTAGGCGGCGTGTGATGTCGTATTCTTGGCGATAGTGGGTTAATTCTTCTGGTGCTGGATAGTCTTTTTTTAGCTCTTTGAGGATAACTTTTTGATTATCTTCTTTTTTGAGGGCTCTATAGACGAGCGAGTTGGCGCTTTCGTAAATTGGTTTGATAATTTGGTAATTAGGTAGCATGGTTGTGTTTTCTTGGTTTTAGGAGTCCAAAATTTATTTTGGACGGTTTGGTAAACGTTACGGACGGGGTTGCAAACCCAATGCCAACAGGGATTTAAGACAATCCTGGAGTAGAGGATTCAAATCACCTACTCCAGTTCTGATTTGGGGGCTTAAATCAGGGGTGGCATTTTTGCTCCGCGTGGGAACGATAAAAAAAATCTCTCTTCTCTTCAAAGTGTGAGATTTCTCCTTGCGTCGAAATGACAAGGCGTGTCACTATAATAAATCGGACAGAGTGTGAGATTTATCCTGACAATTCGGTTCATAACTATCTTGATTTTTTTATTTTACCCTCAAAATCATGTTATCATGGCATCTTTACCTGTGAAGGAAAGCAAAACAATGTCAAAAGTTGATAAGTTGAAAGAAGAAATCGGTTGGTTAAAAGTCGTATTTGCTATACTTGTTGCAACAGATATTTCTTTAGTTGCTTGGTTGGTTCAAAATTACAACAATGCCACAAGTTTCCTTTCTATAATTGGTACAATTGCCACATTCGCTGTAACAGCAGGGATTATTTGGATCAATAAAACAGCATACAGAAAAATTGATGAGTTGGAGGAACTGTGATGGAATGGCTAGTAGTTGTTGTATTCTTGGTTTTTATCGGCGGCTTAGCTATAGTTACTATAGATGCGCTAAGGCATGCTAATAAGTCTTCGCCTAATAAACCCATTAAGCCTCAGAATAAATTCTGAGTCTAACAGCTCAAGTCACCTAAAGGTGACTAAAGCCGGTAGGCATTGGTAGGATTTATCCCAAGGCTACGGCTTTTTTGTTTGTAATCGTCATCCATTTCCATTAAGTGACGATATTCTAAGGCTCTCTTATCCATCTGTTCATATGATTTATATTTACGCTGGAGAAATCGATTGCAGTTGGCGGTTCGAGTCACCTTCCCCTTGTAGTTGGGGTGAATTTTTTTTTCATGTTGGTTTGGGTGTTAATTACTATTTTTCAAGTTCGATTGAATTGGCTCCGTATCTGGCTTTTTGGCTGTTGCGCTGGCTTTTGCGCTTTTTTTGATGTAAGATTAATGTGCCAGCCAAGATAAATCTTGGACTCCTTAATAGCAACGCTCGAAATCCCTGTACTCTGGACGGCATAAAGCAAACGTTACGGAGCAGGTTGCAAACCCAATGCCATTAAGTTAAGCCACCAAATAAGACCTGCCAGGTATCCAAAACATGGCAGGTCGTTGTAAATTAAAGGAAAAATTAACCTGACA